>NZ_JBEXEX010000010.1:0-192834 GCF_040606445.1 Streptomyces sp. NPDC005408
GTGGTGTCCTCGAACACCCACCGCTCGTCCTGGGCGTTGGTGCATCCCCACTGGATGACCTTCGAACCGTTGGTGAGCTTATTGCCCGCACCGGCACAAAGGGCGCTGTAGTCATTGCTGAGGTAGACGGCGCTGTCGGCCCGCCTGGGCTGCAGGGAGAAGACGACGCGATGGTTGGTCTGTTCGTTGCTGCCCCACAGGCGGCCCGAGCTGGGCGCGTAGGACAGGTTCTGGGTGAGAGCCGGTGAGCGGGTCAGCACCGATGCGCGGCCGCCCGGCTGGGCCTGGTAGATGCAGGAGTAGCTGAGTTCGTCTCCAGGCCGGCCGTCTCCCATGTAGCCGACGGGGCACTCCGCGGACAGGTAGTAGTAGGTGCCGTCGGTGGCTACTCCCTGGAGCTGGCGGACGGGGGCGACATGGGCGGATGTTGCCGTGATGGGGGCCGTCCCCCCTTCACCTATGGACGCGAGCGGCCAGGTGATCACGCGCGCCGGACGCGTGTCGATCGGCTTTGGCGGCTTGAGGTATTGCAATTGATCGGAGTTGCTCCGGTACTCCCCGGACACCAGGCTCCCACTGCTGCGGTCCAGGCTCAGGGAGCTCAGGCAAGCAATGAGCTTGTCACAGGCTCGGAGGGCTTTCCTGCCGGGGTTCTGCTGTTCCCATGCGACTTCCTGGGCCTTGGTCTGGTACCCGTAGCGGGCGACCATGGGCAGAGCCCATTGATGATGGCCGGCCGACGAGACACCGCCCTTGATCCCCACGTCTTCGGAGACGGAGTTCATCTTCCACAGGTGGTTCAGGTCGTAGATCTGCAGTTCGCCGCCGTTGGCCACGAACAGCCTGTTCCCGTACCACACCATGCCGTCGGCGTGGACGTTGTCGACCTCGCGGAAGTTGGGGTTGGTCCGGCTGCCGGTGGGCCTGACGAGCAGCACATGCCCGTAGCTCCAGTCGTTGCCGGTCGACTCGAGTATGGAGACACGGGCCTTCTGGTCGCGGACAGTGGACCCGTTGCCGTCTGAACCGCTGCCGTAGTACCAGCCCTGCATATACAGGTGATGACCGTCCGCGGTGCCGCTCGCGTAGGCGTCGTGCGAGGCCGTCATGCCCTGCGGGTGCCAGCCTCCGGCGGGGTTGTAGGCGCTGGTGCCGTCGTCCGTCTTGTCCCAGCAGAACCCGTTGTACTTGAAGGTGCCGTTGAGGCCGGTCGTGTGGCACAGGTTCCGGCCGGTGTGCTGCCGCGACTGGGCGACGCTCAGCGGCGACGCTTTTGTCACGGCCTTCGTTGCCTCTGAGCCCTCGATCACCGACCTGGCCGTCTGGTCCCCGAGCTCTCCGGGGTCAACGCCCGGCATCTCGCGCGGATAGAGAACGAAATCGGACGCATCCACCTTCTCGAACCGTCCGTCTTCCGGTGCGGCGGCGGCCTGTTGAGTGCCCGTCATGATGGCCGCCAGGGAGGACAGGGCGACGAGCGCCGCCATGAGCCCGCCCCTGCGGCGTGTGCGTATGTTTAATTCCACAAGGTGAAACATTAATCCCCGGGAAAATCCGGACCAAGGCCGGGTAATGCCGCATGAGCAGGCCGAAACTCAGGCCCGTTCGCACAACTCCCTTGGCGGCGACCACTCCAGATTCAACCCCTGAGTGATGGTGCGGCCGGACAGCTGGGCCACGATCTGGGCGGGGCGGCGTGGGGCCGTTCGCTTGGGTGCCGGCCGATTTGAGCTACGGCCGTCAAGCGTCCGTTTGGCGAGCTTGGCCCAGCGCTCGCGTGGCGCGACGACCTGCGGGAGATGGCGGCGCGCTCGACGTTCGGGCCTTGCCGACAAGGGAAAGAACGTCTGGTTCCGCGGCTGCGTCCGTAGGCCGATGGGACATCCGCCTGGGCCAACGACGCGTACCCGTACGCGGCGCGGCACCGCTTCGCGAGAGGCTTGTCAGTTCCAGCGGACGCCAAAAGGAAAAGGCAAGGAGAGCTCTCCCTGCCACTACCAAGATATAGCGCACCGGGGGGCTTGCGGCAAGACCCGGGTGGTGGCGCAGAATCGTCGGCCGAGGCCACAACCTGCGGAAATGAGGGCACGACGTGCGGGTGTTGTCGACGTATGGGGGACGCGGTGACGTCGAACCAGTGGTGGGACCGGCAGTGCGGTCGCGAGCGCTCGTGGCGGAGGTGCGGGGGTGCGCGCCGCCCGACCGGGCGGAGCGGCCGGCCGACTCGTCAGAGGGAAGGCAACCAGAGACGAGGACGTGCCAGACAAGAGGTTCGACAGAGCTGGTGGCGCCGGTGATTCGATCGGCCAGTGCAGTGCATCGGGACACGACTGCCTCGGAGGTATCGCGATGATCGAGCAGTACGTGTGGGATCTTCAAGAGGTTGACGAGACGCAGGTCGCGGTCGTCGGCGGCAAGGGCGCGCACCTGGGCGGGCTGTCGCGGATCGAAGGCATCCGCGTGCCGGCTGGCTTCTGCGTGACGACGGACGCCTTCCGGCGGATCATGGCGGAAGCGCCGTCGATCGACGATCGGCTCGAACAGTTGCCGCGCCTGAACCCGGACGACCGGGAGGGGATCCGCACGCTCAGTGCGGAGATCCGCCGGACCATCGAAGGGATC
The DNA here is from genome assembly GCF_040606445.1 of Streptomyces sp. NPDC005408. Taxonomy (NCBI): domain Bacteria; kingdom Bacillati; phylum Actinomycetota; class Actinomycetes; order Kitasatosporales; family Streptomycetaceae; genus Streptomyces; species Streptomyces sp. NPDC005408. The sequence goes on from NZ_JBEXEX010000010.1 coordinate 2,623, forward strand.
GCCATCCCGGGCGATCTCGCGGCGGCGATCACCCGGGCGCTCGCCCAGCTCGGCGAGCAAGCTGCCTACGCTGTCCGATCCAGCGCGACGGCGGAGGACTTGCCGACGGCCTCTTTCGCGGGCCAGCAGGACACATACCTCAACGTTGTGGGGCCGGCGGCGGTCCTGCGGCACGTCGGCCGGTGCTGGGCGTCGCTGTTCACCGAGCGGGCCGTGACCTACCGCCTGCGCAACGGCTTCGACCACCGTACGGTCCACATGGCCGTGGTCGTGCAGCAGATGGTCTTCCCGCATGCGGCCGGCATCCTGTTCACGGCCGACCCCGTCACGGGCAACCGGAAGGTCGCCACCGTGGACGCCGGCTTCGGCCTCGGCGAGGCCCTGGTCTCCGGCCTGGTGAACCCGGACGTCTTCAAGGTGCGACACGGCGAAGTCGTCGCCAAGGCGATCGCCGCCAAACAGCGTGCCGTTCACGCCCTGCCGGCCGGCGGTACGCAGGAAGTGGCGATCGACGCGCAGCGGCAGGAGCAGCCGGCGCTGACGGATGCGCAGGTCGTGCGGCTCGTGCAGCTCGGGCGGCGGATCGAAGCGCACTTCGGCCGCCCGCAGGACATCGAATGGTGCCTGGTCGATGAGGGCTTCCAGATCGTTCAGAGCCGGCCGATCACGACGCTGTTCCCCATCCCCGAGGCAGGCGATCAGGAGAATCACGTCTACGTCTCCGTCGGTCATCAGCAGATGATGACCGACCCCATGAAGCCCCTGGGGTTCTCCATGTGGCAGCTGACGGCCATGGTGCCGATGCACGAGGCCGGCGGGAGGCTGTTCGTCGACGTCACCCGGCGCCTGGCCTCGCCCGCGAGCCGCGCCGGCCTCCTGGACCTCATGGGGAGAGGCGATCCGCTGGTCAGGGACGCGCTGGAGACTGTCCTCGACCGCGACGATTTCGTCCCGTCGCTTCCGGACGGGGGTCCCGGCGGTCCGCCGGCCGGCGGTGCGTCCGCCCCGGTCGAGCCCGATCCGGCCATCGTCACCGAGCTGATCGAGCGCAGCCAGGTGTCCATCGCCGCCCTGGAGCGCGACATCCGGACGAAGACCGGACCGGCGCTGTTCGACTTCCTGCTGGAGGCCTTCGAGGAGCACAAACGGGTCCTCAGCGACCCGTTGAGCATGCAGGTGATCATGGCGGGGATGGAGGCCACGTGGTGGCTCAACGACAAGCTGCAGGAGTGGCTGGGCGAGAAGAACGCGGCTGACACGCTAACGCTGTCCGCCCCCGACAACGTCACGTCGGAGATGGGACTGGCGCTGCTCGACGTCGCGGACGTGATCCGCCCGCAGTCGGAGGTGGTGGCGTTCCTGCAGGGCGTCGAGGACGAGGGCTTCCTGGACGAGCTGGCGAAGCTCGCGGGCGGGACCGAAGCGCGCGACGCCATAGAGGCCTACCTCGACCGGTACGGCATGCGCTGCGTCGGCGAGATCGACATCACGAGGCCACGTTGGCGCGAGCGCCCCACCACGCTCGTGCCCGTGATCCTCGACAACGTAAGGATCTTCGAGCCAGGCGCCGCCGAGCGGCGCTTCGAGCAAGGGCGGCAGAAGGCGCAGAAGATGGAACAGGACGTGCTGTCACGCTTGCGGGCCCTGCCGGACGGGGACCAGAAAGCCGACGAGGCCAAGCGGATGATCGACCGGGTCAGAACCTTCATCGGGTACCGGGAGTACCCGAAGTACGGCATCATCAGCCGCTACTTCGTCTACAAGCAGGCCCTGCTGGAGGAGGCCGAGCGCCTCGTGCAGGCCGACGTGCTTCCTGAGAAGGAGGACATCTTCTACCTCACGTTCCAGGAACTCCACGACGTCGTGCGCTCGAAGCAGGTGGATGACCGGCTCATCAAGGAGCGCAAGGACGCGTTCCGGTCGTACCACGCGCTCACCCCGCCCCGGGTGCTCACATCGGACGGTGAGGCCGTCACCGGGGCGTACCGGCGCGACGACGTGCCGGACGGCGCCCTGATCGGCGTACCGGTCTCCGCCGGGACCATCGAGGGAAGGGCCCGCGTCATCCTTGACATGGCGAAGGCCGATCTCGAAGCGGGCGACATCCTGGTCACGGCCTTCACGGACCCCAGCTGGTCGCCACTGTTCGTCGGAATCGCAGGCCTGGTGACGGAGGTGGGCGGCCTGATGACCCATGGCGCGGTGATCGCCCGGGAGTACGGCCTGCCGGCCGTCGTGGGCGTGGAGCAGGCCACCCGGCTGATCCGGGACGGGCAGCGGATCCGCGTGCACGGAACCGACGGGTACGTCGAGATCCTGTCTTGACCGACCACACCGAGAAGCCCCATCCGTAGCTTCCGACTGAACAACGCCAAGCAGTTGATGACCACCCCACGACCGCCGCCCGCAACGCGCACACGCGGACACGACCCGTAACTGTTCTTCACCTGGGAAGCGCCTCTTCCGCTACCACGTACAGGACCCTCAACAGATCCTATCGTTGCAGCTCAGAGGCACTTTCTACTTTCTCGATCACCTACCGGACAGCGCCCCTCGTGAAAGCCCGAGGCTAACGGGCTGCCGCCGTCACCGGGCGACGGCGCAGTGCCCAGGCGGCGGCCAGCGCCGCGCACGGTGCCGCGATCAGCAGGCACGCCCCTGTCACCAGGCCGAGGGAGCGCCAGGGCACGACCAGTGGTGCGCCGGCCCCGAGCAGTGCCAAACCGGCGTGCATGGTGCCCAGTTGGATGGCGGCCACCGCGCACCCCAGCACCGCGCCGACCGCGACCACCAGCACCGACTCGGTGGTCACCAGCCGTATCACCTGCGCCCGGGTTGCGCCGGCCAGGCGCAGCAGGGCCAGTTCGCGGCGCCGGTCGGTGGTCGCCATCACGAGGGTGTTGGCGAGCGCGATGCCGGTGTAGGTCAGGGCGAGACCCAGGACCAGGACGGTCCGCAGCCAGGCGATGCGGCTCGCGGCGGGGGCGGTGGCGGCCAGCCACTCCTCCCGGGTGGCGACGGTGGTACCGAACGGGCGCGCGGCGGCGCGGAGTAGGTCGGGGGTGGTGACGTCGGCCGCGGCGGTGAGTCTGATCTCGATGCGATCGACGCGGGCGCCCGGACCGTTGCGGGCGGTGACGTACAGCCCGTTGTCGCCCAGGCCGTCACGGAGGACGGCGGCCACCCGCAGGGTCGCCCGGCTGCCGTCCGCGCGCACCACCTGTACCGGGGCGCCGACGGTGGTCTGGCCCCACTCCTCAGGCAGCACGATGCCGTCGTCGTCCAGTGCGGACACCGATCCTGTGAGCACCGGCAGTCGGGCGGTGGTCGCCAGGGTGGCCGGTTCGGCAGTCCTGGCCTCGGACCTGACCACCGTGCCGTCCTGTTCGACCAGCGAGAGCGTGGTGAGGGCGGAGGGGGAGACGGTGACGCCCGGGACGGCGCGCAGAGCGGCGGCGAGGGCATCGGGGGAGGAAGTGTGCGGTACGGCGACGAAGTCGGCGGCGGTCCGCGAGCGGGCCTCGGTGGTGCGGGCGGCGCTCACCGTCTCCAGGGCCCCGGCCAGCGAGCCCGTCAGCGCCACGGACACCAGCACGGGCGCGGCGACGGCGCCCGTTCGGCGCAGCGCCGCCGAGGCGTTCTCGCGGACCAGCCGCCCGGCGTACGAGGTCCAGCGGGCGGGCAGCCAGGTGAACGCGCGCAGCAGTGGGCGCGCCAGGACGGGCGCGAGCAGGCCGCACGCGGAGATCAGCACCATCGGCTGCACGGTGTACGTCTTGCGATGCAGGAGATCGGCGGGGTCGGTGACCAGAGCGGTGACGATCAGGGCGGCGGCGGTGAGGACCAGCCCCAGGCCCCAGAACCAACGGCCCGCGGTCATCACCCCGGCGTCGAGGTCCGCGGTGCGCAGCGCGTCCAGCGGTCCGAGCCGGCCCGCGCGGCCGGCGGCCACCGCCACCCCGGCCAGGGCCACCAGCAGGCCTGTCCAGAACGCGGCGTGCAGGGGCCAGTTCTGCTGCCCGAGCGTGAGGTCGGGCGGCGCCATGCCGACGTCCGCGAGCCAGCGCACCATCCGGGGGGCCGCGAGCCGGCCGAGTGCGCAGCCGGTGGCGGAGGCCACGATGCCGAGGACGAGGGCCTCGGCGAGGACGGTGCGGCGCACCTGGGCGCGAGTGGCGCCGGCGAGGCGCAGCAGGCCGAGTTCGCGCCGACGTTGTGCCACGACGTACGAGAAGGTGGACGCGACGACGAACGCCGACACGAACGCGCTCACCCCGCCCGCCGTGCCGAGCGCCGCCACCAGCGACACCACGGCCTCGCCGCCGGGCAGCGCCATCGCGGTGGCCAGCCCGAGCAGCATGACCGTCATCATCGCGACGCCGAGCGCGAGGGCGGTGAACGCTCCGATGAGCGAAACCCAACGGGTCCGGAGGGACTTCAGTGCAATCCGCAACATCCTCATGCCGCAAGCCAACCGGCCGGGAGTGGGGTGGGTCAGTGGGGCGGGGGCCACTGTGGATGGTAGGGCCCGCCCTACCGTGCGAGAGGCGGAGCCGTGCCTAGGGTGGGGCGGGAGAGGGGGGCGGATGGGCGAGAACGGCGTCTGGCGGGAGTTGAAGCGCCCGGGGTTTCTGCGGTCGGCGATACCGTGGCGGGCGGCCGGGTACCTCCTGGTGAGCGGGGCGGCTGGGGCGCTGCTCTGCGCGGGCTTGCTGGTGGCGGCGGTCGCCGCCGGGGTGTTGGCGGTGGTGCTGGTGGGCTTGCCGCTGTTGGCGGGGCTGGCCCTGGTGGGGGTGCCGTTCGCGGCGTGGGAGCGGTGGCTGTTGCGGCTGCTCGACGGCACGCGTGTGGCGGATCCGCATCAGCTGCCGACCCGCCCTGGGCTGTCGGCCTGGCTGAGGCTGCGTTACCGGGAGCAGGCGACCTGGAGGGAGTTGGGCTTCACCGTGCTGGCGGGGTTCGTGCTGTGGCCGGTGGACCTGGTCGTGGTGGGCTGTGCGCTGGTGGTGCCGGCGTACTTGCTGGCAGCGCTGCCTCTGCTGCTGGCGGACGGCGAGCAGGTGAACCTCCTGAAGCTGTGGGAGGTCCATTCGCCGGTCACGGCGGGCGCGTTGGGGATCGTCGGGCTGGTGGCGGCGGCGCTGTTCGCGTATCCGCTGACGGCGGTGGCGGCGGGCCGGGCGGCACTGGTCCGGCTGGTGCTGTCCCCGGGTGGCCAGGAGCAGCGGATCGGTGAACTGGTCAGCTCCCGGGCGAGGCTGGTGGACGCCTTCGAGGCGGAGCGGCGCCGGATCGAGCGCGATCTGCACGACGGCGCCCAACAGCGGCTGGTGGCCCTTTCGATGACGCTGGGGCTGGCCCGGCTGGACACCCCGCCGGACAGCGCGCTTGCCGCCCACCTGGCCGTCGCGCACCGGGAGGCGGACGAAGCCCTCTCCGAGCTGAGAGAGCTGATCAACGGCATCCACCCCCAGGTGCTCACCGACCGCGGCCTGCCGGACGCCTGCGTGGATGCCGTCGACCGCTCGCCCGTACCCGTCGAGGTCCGCTTCGACCTGCCTGGACGGCTGCCGCCGGCAGTCGAGTCGGCCGGCTACTTCGCGGTGTCCGAGGCGCTGGCCAACATCGCCAAGCACAGCGGTGCCGAAGCCGCCCGGATCAAGGGGCACTACGCTGACGGGCTGTTGACGATCGACGTGTCGGACGACGGGGGTGGCGGCGCCGACCCGGCCAACGGTACCGGCCTCACCGGGCTGGCCGACCGGGTCTCGGTGGTGGACGGCACACTGACGGTGAGCAGCCCGCCCGGCGGCCCGACCCTGCTGCGCGTGGAGATCCCTTGCACCCCACTCAGCCCGACCCGCTCCGGATAGTCCTGGCCGAGGACGGTGTGCTGCTGCGCGAGGGGCTGATCGGCCTGCTCGCCCGCTTCGGTCACCGGGTGGTGGCCGCGGTGGGTGATGCCGACGCACTGCACGCCGCGGTCACCGAGCACGGGCCGGACATCGTGATCACTGATGTGCGGATGCCGCCGGGGCAGACGGACGAGGGGCTGCGTGCCGCCGTCGCCCTGCGCGAGCAGCTGCCGGGGCTGCCGGTGCTTGTCCTCAGTCAGTACGTCCAACGCTCCTACGCCGCAGACCTGTTGGACTCCGGGGACGGCTCGGGCGTCGGCTATCTGCTGAAGGACCGGATCGGCCAGGTCGAGGACTTCCTGGCGGCGGTCGGCACGGTGGCGACCGGCGGCACGGTGGTCGACCCTGAGGTGGTGCGCCAGTTGCTGCGGCGCCGCCGGGACCCGCTGGAGCGGCTGACCCCGCGCGAGCGGGAGGTGCTGGCGCTCATGGCCGAGGGCCGGTCCAATGCGGCGATCTGCCGCGAGCTGGTGGTGTCGGATGCCGCGGTGGGCAAGCACATCGGCAACATCCTGATGAAGCTGGACCTGCCCCCGACCGAGGAGACCCACCGCCGGGTGCTTGCGGTGCTGGAGTTCCTGCGGGCCTGAGCCCTCCCCGAGCCCGGCACGATCCGAAAGACCCCCCAAGGTCAACTGCCCGGGCCTCAGCCGCTGGAGACCGCTCTCAGGTGCGACTTGCCGCGCCGCACGTCGGGCGAGACGGCGGGCCGTGCCTCGCGCAGTACGAGCGTGAGCCGGGTGAATCCCATGTCCTGCAGGGTCCCTGGGGTCTCGTCGACGATCCGGCACTCGGTCCGGCCCCAGCGGGGATCGGGGTGGTAGAGCGGTCGTACGGCTCCGTCGTGATGCACGGCAGCCGCGCCCATGACGCGCATCCAGTGCGGCAGTCCGAACCGGTAGGCGGCGTCCATGATGGGGTCGCCCGCGATGTCGCCACGAATGGCCTGAAGGACTCGGTCCTCCGGGTAACACTCCAGAGCCGCGTCGAGCTGGGCGAGTAAGGGCAGACACCAGCTCGTCTCGCGGTCGCCGAGCACCACGCCCGCGTCCGGGTGGAACAGCACGAACCGGAGGAAGTTCTCGCTCGGCATGGCCGTGGGGTGCGACGCGATGCCGTGGAACAGCGCCTCGAAGGAGTGGTTGGCGTGTGCCACGTCCCAGCGCCGGTCGAAGAGCACCGAGGGCATCGGCACGGCATCCATCATCGCTGCATAGTCGTACAGATAGGCCTGTGTCTCGGCGTCCGGGGCATCACCCGGATCCGGGCCGGCGGGCGCCGAGGGCGACAACGGCGGGGCGGGCACGGCGGGCAGCGCAGGTGCTGTGACAGGCGCGAACGGGCGCACGGGCCCGGACGGAAAGGCCGGACCCGACGGTCGCGCGGGCCCGAGCGGAAGCGTGGGCAGGGACGCCCCCACGGGCCTGTTCCAGGCAGCCGGCGGTTCCCGGTCGACGGCTAGACGGAACAGCCAGCCGCCCTGCTGGTCGCTCATCTCCAGGGCCTTGACCAGGGCGCAGAGCAGTTCGTCGGTCCAGTCCTGGGCAGGCGTACGCTCCCAGTTTCCGTACGCACCGGTGCTGATCTCCAGCCGGGCGGCCACGTCCTCGACACTGAGCCCGAGCTCCTCCCGGCGCCGCCTGAGGACATCGGTGACCCGCCTCGCCCGGACCGCGCCGCGCGCCGTGGCTGCGTGGCCCCGACGCCCATGGGCACCGGGCCGTTCCACGCCTGCCTCATGTGTCATCGAGAACGCCACCCTCTCGAAGTCCCGTTGCGGCAGGGCCATTTGGATCATCACCGCGTGGCGATCCTGCTACCCGGGCACGACCATGTCAACTATCGTGGCATTGACCGCCGCTGAGCGTTCAAATCGCGCCACAGCTGTGGCAGGACCTGGTTACACTTCCGTGAAACAGTTACTCTCCCGGCAGCCAACTGTGTGCGGAGCGACCTCGCGTGATCTAGGAGACCTACTGGTGACAGACGGCTTCTCGGTTCCGGGCCAGACAGCCGCAGACCCCCTGGCGGCGTCGATTTCCCGGCTGGCCGAACTCGCGGGCAAGCTCGGTGTGCCTCACAGTGAGGTCTTCGACCTCCATCAGCTCTCCGACGCTTCCGGCGTCCCCGCCGACGTGGTCGGCGATCTCCTCGACGGCAAGCCCGCCGGCGAACCCGACCTCCAGGCGCGCTTTCTGCAGCGCTTCGATCTGCTGCGCAGGACCAGGCTGAAGCCCAACGGCCGCCGCTACACCCAGCAGGAGATCGCCGACGGCGCGGGCATGTCACGGCAGCAGGCGGGCGCTCTCATCAACGGCGACCGCAGACCGACCATGGAGCACTGCGACGCCATCCAGCGCTTCTTCAAGGTCCACGCCGGTTTTCTGACCGCCGAGGACGCCGACGCGCTCGACGGCGCCGTGCAGCGCACCGAGCAGACGCTCCTGCACGACTACGCCGGCGACAGCGACCCGCTGGAGCGTCTGCTGCAGGACCACGGGGTACGGGGCATCGCCTGGCGCGCGGCCCAGCTCCCCACCGACAAACACCGCGACAAGGTCACCGAATGGCTCGACATGCTCCTGGAGAGCGTCAAGCCGTCGGAGTCCTGAAGTGAACCCTGCACCGACGGGAGAACGGTGAACAAAGGCAAAGAGATGCGGCGGTTGTGCGGCGAACTGATCGCCGGAATCGACCTGCCCGTCCCCGCGGAACCCACGGACCTCTACGCCACGCTGTGCGACAGAATGAGCAGCCGCCGCGGCCGGCCGGTCCAGTTCCGCATGGCCTCGTTCCCCCCGGGAACCGCCAGCGGGCTCTGGCTCGACATGGCGGACCAGGATCTGATCGTCGTCGAGGAGCGCACCGCCCCGGATCACCAACTGGTCATCCTCGGCCACGAGTTGTGGCACATGCAGGCCGGTCACTGCAGCCACCATGTCGAGGGCGCGGCTGTCGCGGCACGGCTGCTGAGCGACGGCGCCGACCTGCAGGACACCGTCCGCAAGGTCGCGGCCCGTACACACTTCGACGTCGCCGAGGAGAACGAGGCGGAGAGCTTCGGGCTGCTGCTGAGCTCCAAGTGCCGCTCTCTGCTGACGAGTCCGGCCGCGCGTGGTCTTCTTCCCGGTCTGGACGTCATCGAGGGCCGTATCGAGGCATCGCTGGGATACCGAAAGCCGCAGGGCTGATGCGTGGAAGGCCTGGACTTCTACATACCGGGCGCCGCCCTCGCCGTCGCCTTCGGATTCCGGCTACCGGGAATCAGCCGCAGCTGGCGTGACCCGCTGCTGCGGTCCGTCAGCGCACTGCTGCTCGTTGCCGTCTCGGTGTTCTTCTTCGCGGCACCGCCCACCATCGCCGCGGTCAACCGCATCACCGGCATACCCAACTTCTCCGCTCCGCTCGTCTACTGCATCCTGACGGCCTTCAGCGCGTCCTGTCTGGTGCTCGTCATCAACTGGCGCGGGGGGCCGCCCGAGGTCACCGCGCGCTCCTCCCGACGCGTCATCACCGCGTACAGCGCGGTCATCGTCGCGATGATCGTCGTCTTCGCCCTCGGCGACGCCCCCGTCGAGCGGCTGCGGGACCTGGACACGTACTACGCCAACACTCCGTACATGCGCGAGATGATCGTCCTCTATCTCGTGGCGCACACGACGGCGGCGGTCGTGATGACGGTCCTGTGCCGGCGCTGGTCGCTGAGGGTCCACGGCTGGCTGCGCACCGGTCTGGTGCTCATCATGACCGGCTACTTCCTCAACCTCGGATTCGACGCCGTCAAGTACGCAGCTGTGTCGGCCCGTTGGGCCGGATACAACCTGGACTGGCTCAGCACCCGGGTCGCACCGCCGCTGGCGTCCGCCTCCGCCATATTCATCGCCGCGGGGTTCATTCTCCCGCTCGCGGGCCAGCGGTTCATGGACGCCTGGCGCACCTGGTCCACCTACCGGAAGCTCGGCACCCTGTGGCGCGAACTGCGCTCGGCGGCACCCAAGGGAACAGGCTCGGTCCGCATCTCCCTGTGGTCCTCAGGGAACCTCCGGCTGACGCAGCGCGAAGCCTTCATCCATGACGGCATCCTTGCCCTGGACCCGTACTTCGACCACGCCCTGCGGGCCGACTCCCATGCCGCGGCGCTCGCTGCCGGGGCCGACGCGGACCTGGCCGACGCTGTCGCCGAGGCGGCGATGCTGGCCGCCGCGGTCGTCGCACGGGACGCCGACCCCCAGGGGACGATCATCACCTCGGCGGACACCCGCTCCCCCCTTCCCAAGCAGGCCCAACGCGATCTCGTCGGCATGTCCCGGGCGTTGCGTCACTCGCCTGTCGTCGCAGCAGCCCGCCGATCGGCGGCCATGTCAGAGAGCAGCCACCCATGAGCGAACCCCAAAGACCCGACGAGGGCCGCGCCCCGCGTCGCGCCGTCGTCATCGGCGCGGGACTGGCCGGGATGCTGGCCGCCGCGGCGCTGGGCGAGTTCGCCGACGAGATCACCATCGTGGAGCGGGACACTCTCCCGACCGGCCCCGAGCCCCGCAAGCATCTGCCCCAGGCAGGTCACGCGCACATCCTGTGGTGCGGCGGAGTCGAGGCGATCGAGTCCCTGCTGCCCGGTGTCACCGCCCGCTGGCTGGCGGCCGGTGCCCGGCGCATCCCGCTGCCGACCGCCATGGTGGGGCTCTCGCCGCAGGGCTGGTACCGGCGCTGGACCGAGGAGACCCACTATCTGATCGCCTGCAGCCGTGACCTGCTCGACTGGGTCGTACGCAAGCAGGTCCTGCCCGCCCCGGGCGTCAAGGTGCTCCAGCGCACCAAGCTGCTGGCCCTCGAAGGCGATTCGTCCCGTGTGACGGGCGTACGGGTGCGGACCGCCGAGGGCGCGGAGCGCGTCCTTGCGGCCGATCTGGTCGTCGACTGCAGCGGCCGCGGCACTCGCGCGCCGCAGCTGCTGGGCGCGCTGGGCGTCGAGGACATACGAGTCGACGAGGTGGACACCGGTCTGGTGTACGCCAGCCGTCTCTTCCGCGCTCCGGAGGGCGCGGGCGAGTTCCCCATCGTCAATGTGCAGTCCAACGCGCGCGAGCCGCGGCCCGGACAGGCCGCGGTCATCCTCCCCGTCGAGGACGGGCGCTGGCTCGTGACCCTGTCCGGTACCCGGGGCGGGGAGCCCACCAAGGCCGCCGACGCCTTCGAGGCCTTCGCCCGCTCCGTCAGACACCCCGTCGTCGGCGAGCTCATCTCCGGTGCGGAGCCGCTCAGCGATGTGGTCACGTTCGGCAACACCGCCAATCGGCGACGGTACTTCGAGAAGGCCCGCGGCTGGCCCGAGGGCTTCGTCGCGGTGGGCGACGCGGTCGCCACCTTCAACCCGGTCTACGGGCACGGCATGTCGGTGGCGGCACAGGGCGTACGGGCCCTGCGCGATCAGATCCGTACACTCGGGATCACCGCACCCGGGCTGGCCCGGCGGGCACAGCGGGCCATCGCCAAGCCCACGGGCACGGCATGGGACCTGGCCACCGGCCTGGACATCTTCTACCCCGGGGCGACCGGAAAGGAGCCCAGCGCGGTGGACAGGCTGCTCGGCCGCTACGTCGACCGCCTCATGCTGACGTCGACCGGAAACTTCCTGGTCGTCGACGCCCTGACGGACGTGATGACCCTGTCGGCCCCCATCACGGCACTCGTCAGGCCGCGGGTCGTGCTGGCCGCACTGCGGGGGCCCGGCCTGCCGCCGCTGACCGGACCGCCGCTGACCGACGAGGAACTGCACAGCGCGGGCAAGCCCCGCAGCGAGCCGAAGACGGAGCTCGAGACCGATTCGGCGGACGCGTGAGGCTGAACGGGCCTGGGAGCCAGACACCACTGGAGCCCAAGGCCGACCGGGAAACGGTACGACGGCACAACCTCAGCCTGGTGCTGCGGGCGGTCCGCGACGAGGGCGAGGTGACCCGGGCCGGGGTCTCGGCACGCGTGGGGCTGACCCGGGCTGCCATCTCCTCGCTGGTGGAGCAGCTGCTGGAGAGCGGGTTCCTGACGGAGTCGGGCAAGACGTTCAGCGGCCAGGCAGGCCGTCCGGGCACGGTGCTGAAGGTCGCCCGTACCGGAGTCGCAGGCATCGGGGTCGAGATCAACGTCGACTACGTCGCAGTGTGCGTGGTGGACCTGGCGGGCACCGACCGGGTGCGGCTGGTCGAGCACATCGACAACAGCGGTGCGCCACCCGAGCGGGTCCTGAGCCGGGCCGCGGTCATCGCCGCGCGTGCCCTCGTCTCGGCGGCCGAACAGGAACTGCACCCGGTCGGCGTGCAGTTGGCGCTTCCGGGTCTCGTCTCGGCCGGTACGGTCCGGCACGCGCCCAACCTCGGCTGGACGCGTGTCGCGGCCGAGGGCCCGTTCGCCGATGCGCTCGCCAAGCTGCGGCCCGCTCAGCCCGAGCTGCCGGTGCAGTCGGAGAACGAGGCCAATGTGGCGGCCCTGGCGGAGCTGTGGTTCGGCGGCCTCGGCGACATACGCAGCTTTCTGTATCTGACGGGCGAGATAGGGGTCGGCGGCGCGCTGGTCCTGGACGGTGAACTGCTGCGCGGCGCGCACGGTTTCGCCGGTGAGATCGGCCATGCCGTGGTGTCCCCGGACGGTCCCGAGTGCCGCTGCGGCTCGCGCGGCTGTCTGGAGCAGTACGCCGGTCAGTCGGCGCTGCTGCGGGCGGCGGGCCTCGACGAGCGCACCGGCGCGCGGGGCGTGGCCGAGCTGGAACGGCGGGCCAGGGCGGGCGAACAGCGCGCCGTCGCGACCCTCGGACAGGCCGGGCTGATGCTGGGCCGGGTCCTGTCGGGCGCGGTGAACCTCTTCGACCCGGACGCGGTGGTGCTCGGCGGTGAGGACCGCTGGACCCCGGCGAACGCACGCAGCGCCTCGGCGGTCCGTTCGACCCCGCCCGCCAGCTCGTCAACCGCCGCCGACCAGGACCGTTCGGGGTCGTACGCCGTGTCGTTCCAGGCGTAGTCGGCGACGCCGGACAGGGCGATCCTGGACGCCTGGGCCTGCGGTATCGGGTGGGCGGTCAGCCCCAGCAGCGACTCGCCGAGCCGGGACTCACGGCCGGTGAAGGGGCCGAGCGGCAGCCGCCCCTGCGCAGAGTCATGGACCGGGCAGGTGTCCCGGAGCACGACGGGGTGGCCGAACATCTCGCGGGCGGCGGCCACATCGGCACGGGTGAGCGGGGGCGCGATCGCAGCCATACCGGTCCACTGGACGACGACTCCGGGATGGAGATCCTCGGCGATACGGCGCGTGTAGTCGGTCCGCGCGGTTCCCCGGTACTCGGTCGGCACCATCTGCAGCGGTTCGGCGCCCGGATGTGTGTCGATGAAGGCTCCCAGCACGGCGTTGATCAGATGCGCCTGGGCTCGGGCCGCGGCAGCGGGGCCGGTGCCGAAAGCGGCCCCGTCCTCCTCGCAGTACCAGCGTTGATGGCCGATGTCGTCGAAGGCCACCACGAAGCTGCGCACGCCCAGCCCCCACAGGGAATCGAACTTTGCGGCCAGAGCCTCCGCCTCGGAAGGCTTCGAGTAGCAGACCGACCGGCCCGGTGAGAGGACACAGCCGAACGTGACATGGTTCGCGTGGGCCCGGCGCACCAGTTCACCGATCCGCCGGAGCTCATCGGCCGGGTACTGCTTGCGCCAGTCGGCCCGCAGATACGGGTCGTCCTTCGCCGTGTAGAGATACGAGTTGAGCTTGTGACGGCCGAGGAAGTCGAAGTCGGCGAGGCGCTGCTGATGCGACGGGGGCGGCCCGTAGGTGCCGTCGGCCACGCCGCGCCACCGCAGCGACGGCCAGTCGCGGATCACCAAGCCGCCCAGCCGGGGGCCGCGCACCAGCTGACGAAGCGTCTGCGCGGCGTAGTACGTCCCCGCGCCGTCGACGCCGCTGAGCACGATCCGGTCGCGCCCGTCCCGGCCCTCGCCGACCGCCAGGACGTACCCCTCGGCGGCCATGGTCTCGGCGCCCTGGACTCCCAGTGCGTGCAGGGCGTCCGCGGTCGCGGCGTTCTCTTTGTGGCCGCCGACATGAACGGTGAGCCGGTCGTCGCGTGCGGGAGAGTGGTCGTCCACCAGCCGGATGGTGCGCACGCCCGCGTCGCGCAGCACTTCCTGGACGATGGCGAGCGCGGAGCCGTCGGTCGAGGCGCCTCTCACGAGTGTCACGGCCGAGGGAATGCGTACGTCTTCGGGGCGGCTCGTTATCGAGCGGGGAGTCGGATGCAAGGGCGGGGCGCCGTTCGCCCGGCCGGCGGTCGTGTTTCCGGCGTCCGCGGCGAACACGCCGCCGTCCGGGACGAGCAGGGAGAGCGCCATCGCGACGGCATGAGCGCCGCGGGAACGCCAACCGGCCGGGACTGACGGGAATGTTGATCCGATCGCCATCGCAGTGTGCCTCCTTGCGCATACCCCGATGAAGCAGGACTGGACCACTGACTGACATCGTTGTCAAGAGCGCGTGCACCCCCAAAACGCGACCGGCGGCCGTATCCGCAGCGCAGGGCGCATTCGGACAGGGCCGCCGGCCTGGCGGACTTGCGGGCAGTCAGCGCTCGTGCAGGGTCAGCTCGCGCTGATCGGCGCTGAGGATGACGGGAATCGGGATCAGCCCACCCGACGAATTGAGTTGGAGCAGGGTGGCCTCGCCCTGTGCGGCGGCCGCCGTGAAGCCGCCTGAGGTACGGGCCGTGTTGAGCCAGGTGTGGTCCTGTCCGTCACAGGTTGCGATCGTGCCGCCGACATCGGCCTTCGTGGCGCCCTGAATGACCTTGGAGCCGACGAAGACAGGCCCCGAGCGCGAGGAGCAGCGGTAGGTGCCGGTGAGCGTGACCGTACCGTCGGCGGAGACCTGTCCGGACGGGTCGAGCGCGACGGTGTCGGGGCCGAATTGCGCGGTGGCACTGCCGGGAGTCAGAGCCGTGGCGAGGGCTGCGGCGATACAGGCGGAGAAGAGCAGCGAGGTGCGTCGAGCTGTGATCATGCCGGGCCCAACGAGCCTTGTCGGCTGAGGTGTCGGAGTCGTTCACGGATGGCCGACCGGCGCGGAACGGGGAGTGGAAGTGCGGCCGACTCGGGCGCCCGGGATTCCGTGTGGAGATCTCACAGGGGCGTGCATATGCCAAATAGATGCCCGCGAGTGGCGGTACGGAAAAGAGCCCATGGGCGGTTAGTGCAAACCTGAATGAGTTGATGGTGGGTCATCCGTGACTGCTGTTTTCGATATGACTTGTTGGTGAGTAGGGTGTGCTCGCTGCCGTGGATCAATGGAAGGTGTCCGGCTGAATTCTGCCTGGCCGGAATCTGTGCATGGGTGGTGTCGTCTGCAGGAGGGGAGGGGTTTGTGGCTGCTGGCTCGTTCGAGGGGCAGTATGTCTGGCATCCGGCTGCTGATGACCGCCAGTTGGCTCAGGCGTGTATCGATGTGAAGGCGGGTCGGTACCTGAGCGCGCACGAAGCCCTCCTGGACGCGCGCCACGATTTCGAAGTGCGGGCCCATCGCTCCCTGGTGCTCGCCTCCGAGGCGGCGGACTCCGATCTGGCCGAGCGGTGGCTCGACGAGGAGCCCGGCCCTGAGTCGTCCCTGCTCTGGGCGCGCGTCGCCATGCTCCGGGCCTTACGGATGGCCGATGCCCACGACCGCCGCGCGGGAACGCTCGTGGGGATAGCGCAGGCGGCATGCGAGCGAGCGGCGCAGGCGCTGCCGGAAGACCCCACGCCATGGGTGGCCCAACTGGCCCTGTCCCGCCTCAAGCGGCCGCGGGATCCCGCCCCCAACGGCTTGCTCACCCGGCCGCCCGGCCCGTGGCAGCTGTTCGCCCACATTCTCCGGCTCGACCCCTGGCACCGTGAGGCACACCACCGGTTTCTGGCCTTCTTCTTCACCCGGCACGGCGGCACGGCGAGCGCGCGCTGGGACGTCGCCTCCTTCCTCAGCCACCGGGCTCCGCCCTCCTCCGCGTTGAGACTGCTGCCGCTGGTCGCCCTCGTCGAGGACTACGACGCCTCCGCCCTGCTGGCCGACCGTACCTGGCAGCAGCCCCAGTGGCTGGCGGCCGCGACGGGCAGCTACAACAACTGGTTTCCCCATGTGGCCGGCTACCGGTTCACTCCGGTACTCGATCTCTCGTATCTGGCCCACGCGCTCTACATGGCTAAGCGTGAATTCGAGGCGCGGGAAGTATTTACGGCGATGGGGCCCTATGCCTCCCGAATGCCATGGAGTGCATTCGGTCCCCCCGCGGATCAATTGACCAGAGCGAGACGCTCCTGCGGACTCCCCATTCCCAGCGCCGCCTGACATTCCCCCAATGAACCCGACCACTTCTCACACCCCCAATGAGAAAGGCTGCGATTGTGTCCGAGCGTACGTCTGCCACTCGCTCGAAAACCCGTGATGATGCGGAGTCGGTCACTCTCGACGACGACGCGACACTGCATGCCATGGGCTATCCCCGGAAACTCACGCGCAGGTTCCGGGCGTTCGACAATTTCGCCATCTCCTTCACCATCATCAACATCCTCTCCGGGATCTTCTCGGCGTTCGGCTTCGGCATGGGCGCGGGCGGACCGCGGATCCTTGTCTTCGGCTGGATCGGCGTGTCGGTCATGGTGCTGTTCGTCGGCGCTGCGATGGGCGAGATCGCCTCCGCCTACCCGACGAGCGGCGCTCTGTACTTCTCCGCGGGCAAGCTCGCCAAGCGGCACAAGGGTGCCTGGTCCTGGTACACGGGCTGGCTGAACTTCGTGGGCCAGGTGGGCGGTACGGCCGCGACCGGCTACGCCGCCGCCACCTTCGTCCAGGCCTTCATAGTCATGCAGTGGCCCGACTACGAGGTGACGGCGCAGCGCACGGTCCTCATCACGGCGGTGATCCTGGTCCTCCAGGCACTGGCCAATACGTACACGGTGCAACTGATCGCCGCGCTGAACCGTATCTCCGTGTGGTGGCTGCTGATCGGCATGGTAGTGATCGTCGTCGCCCTGACCGTGAAACCGACGCACCATCAGTCGGCCTCGTTCGTCACCCATTTCGCGAACAACACTGGTTTCACCAATGGCATCTACGCCGCAATGCTGGGCCTGCTCGTGACCAGCTGGACCTTCACCGGCTTCGACGGCAGTTTCCACATGTCCGAGGAGACCGTGAAGGCGACGGTCAACACGCCCAAGGGCATCATGCGGGCGATCGGTTACTCCGCGGGCACCGGACTGATCCTCATGCTCGCACTTGTGTACGCGATCGACGATTACGCGGCCGAGGCGAGCGCCGCCGCGCCACCGGTTCAGATTCTCATCGATGCGCTTGGCATGGGCACAGCGAAACTGCTTCTGCTGATCGTGATCGGCGCCATGCTCTTCTGCGGCCTCGCCAACATGACCAGCAATACCCGCCAGATCTTCGCCTTCTCCCGCGACGGCGCGATGCCCGGCTCCCGTTGGTGGCATTCGGTGTCCCTGCGGACCCGTACACCGGTCAATGCGGTGTGGCTCGCCGCGGCCTGCTCCATGGCGCTGATCATTCCCGCCTGGTGGTCCCACACGGCCTTCACCGCGATTGTGAGCGTCAACGTCGTCGGGCTCTATCTCGCCTACGGGGTGCCGATCTTCCTGCGGCTGCGGCTGAACGACTTCGAGCCCGGCCCGTGGAACCTGGGGCGTTACGGCAAGCTGGTAGGCGTGATCGCCGTGACCTGGATCGTCTTCAGCAGTGTGCTGTTCATGCTGCCCCAGGTCTCTCCGATCAGCGGGACGACGTTCAACTACGCCCCGATCGCACTGGGAGTGGTGCTGCTCATCGCCACGGTGTGGTGGTTCGCCACCGCCCGTCGCCGCTTCCAGGGGCCGGTCAGCTACGGCAGCCCCGACGAAGTGGCCGCCATGGACCTGATCTGACCGGCAGCTGATCGACACCGCACACATCATCCACGGGAAGGGATACAGAACGCATGAACCCCCTCGGCGAAGCCCCTCAGGCACAAGGCACCGGTGAACTCACCGTCACCGCCGCCTCGTTGGAGGACTGGCACCAGGTGGCGGGGTGGGCCGCCGAGGAGGGGTGGAATCCGGGCCGCGGCGACGTGGCCTGTTTCCACCCCACCGACCCCACGGGCTTCTTCATCGGCCGCGTGGGCGACGCTGTGATCTCGTCCGTCTCGATCGTCAACTACTCGGAGCAGTACTCCTTCCTCGGCTACTACCTCGTCCACCCCGACCACCGTCGGCAGGGTCGTGGTCTAGCCACCTGGCAGGCGGCCTTCCCGCACGCCGGAACCCGCACCATCGGCCTGGACGCCGTCCCCGAGCAGCAATCCACCTACGGCCGCGCCGGGTTCAAGTCCGCCCATGACACCCTCCGTTACGGCGGCCGCCCCGAGCGCTCCGGCACCCCGGCGACGGACGTCGTGCCTGTCACTGCGGCGCACATCGACGCGATCGCGGCATACGACCGGCAGTGCTTCCCCGCCGCCCGGCGCGCCTTTGTGTCGCGCTGGCTGACTGCGCCGGGGCATGTCGCCCACGCCCGTGTGCGCGCGGGGCGCATCACCGGTTACGGCGTGATCCGCCCGGCCCGCGACGGCCATCGGATCGGGCCGCTGTTCGCCGACACGCCCGAGGACGCCGAGGCGCTCTTCGACAGCCTCACCGCCCGTCTCGGGCCCGAGGACGAAGTGTCCATCGACATCCCCGAACCCCGGCAGGCAGCAGGGGCCTTGGTCACGGCGCGCGGTCTCGAAGCGCGCTCGCACACCGTGCGCATGTACACCGGCCCGGTCCCCGAGATCCGCGCGGAGCGCACCTTCGGCGTCACGACGCTCGAACTCGGCTAGGTCCTGTCCGGTCGATCAGGCCGGATCAGGGAGCGGGGTCTGGCGTGGTGCATCGCAAGGCGGAGGAAGGAGCCGACGCGGAGCGTCGGCGACTGACGACAACGCAGCGAGGTGCCGTGCCAGGGCACGCGAGCCCCGGCAAGATCGGCCGGACAGGGCCTAGACGGACTCCGGTGGGCGTGCTCACGCCCCCGGTGTGAGTCAGGACGTCGAGGCCGAGCTCGTGGCCGGGGAGACGGGCGTGCTTGAGCTGTTGGACGCGTCGGGCTTCAAGGCCGCGGAGGAGCCGGTCGACGGCGACTCAGGGGCCGAGGAGCCCGACGCCGGTGTTTCCGACGACGACTCAGAAGAAGGCGACTTCGACGAGGGCGACTCGGAGGACGGCGACTCGGACGAAGGGCTGTTGGACGACGGGCTCTCGGACGACGGGGACGTCGGCGGGCAGGGACTGCTGGACCCGGGCGAGGGCTGTGCCGGGGGAGGGCAGGGCTTCTGCGGCGACACACCCGTGGACGGCGAGGACGTCTTCGGGGACGTGGGCGGGCGGGTCACGGGCGGCGGTGGCGGAACCTTCTTGTCGTGACGGCCGTGGTGGTCACCGGGCTTCCGCTCGAACCAGTCCTTGCGGTGCGGGTCGAAGACGATGAACACGTTGATCACCGTGACGGAGGGCCGCACCTCCACAATCCTCGTCGGCTGGAATCCGGACCACTTCGGGCCCGTCATCCGGGCGCCGCCCTTCACCTCCTTCGGCGTTTGCAGCGGATTGCCGCATGCGCAGCGCACGCGCGGAACGCCGTGGTCGTCGACGAGGACGGCCGTACCGGCCTGCAGCACCGACTGATACTCGGTGGACGCGCCGTTCTTGTAGCCGTGGTTGGTGACCCGGGTGTCATAGCTCAGCCGAAGGGGGGTCAGCGACCGCAGATACCCGGGAACCTGGGCGGAGGTGATGCCCAGCACAGAGGCGAACGCGCTGTTCTTGGCCGGGTCCTTGGAGAGATAGCCGATCTGCTTCTCGACGTTGCAGCTGGCCGTCTGCTGCGTCCCGCCGTACACGCCGCTGTCGTCACCGTTGAGGTTCGTCGCGGGCGGGGCGGGCGGCTCCTTGGGTGGGGCCTCAGTGTCCGTCGACGGGGGCGTGTACGGAGCCTCGCCCGCAGAGTTGACGGGGTCCCTGATGATCTCGTCGGCCGCGGCCGTGCCGCCTCCCCCCGGACGGGTGAGGACGATGGCCAGCACCACGGCGGCGACCAGCGCAATGCCGATCGTCGCGATTCTGGGGACGGACCGCCACCAGGGGCGCTCCGGCTCCCCGCCTGGGCCCTGCGCCGGCCCGCCGCCTCCGCCAGAGCCTCCCGGTCCACCGCCGCCACCTGTCGGGGGCCCTGGGGGAGTCCCGGGCGGCGGCGTGGGACTTTGCTGCGTCGGGCCGGAGAGGGGGCCGGACGGGGGGCCTGTGGGGCGGTCGGACGACGGCGGTTGGGCGCTCACGAGCCCTTCCTTCCAGCGTAGGAATCATCCGGCGCAGGAGTCGTTCAGCGCAGGAAGCTCGACACAGGAATGCCAGTGAATACGGGCAATAGCGAAAGATGCCCACTATCACGCATACCGTGCCTATTGTGTGCTCCATACCCGTACGGCCCGCAAGCCGACGCGGTCGGCCCACCCGGCGGGCGGAGCGCCGGACCCCTGCTTAGCGTGGCAGCGTGAGCTTCCAGGAGACCGGCGACCGGAGCCGTACGACGCGTGCCTCCCACGGCTGGGGCGACGCCCTGGTGGCGGTACTCGCCGGGCTGATCGCCCTCTTCGCCACGGCCGCACTCGGCCTGTGGGCCGCGGGCGCAGCCGACCTCCCGGGAAACGCGTTTCCCAGCGTCGTCGCGGCCGTCGTCGTCATGGCCGTCGGCGGCACCGTGGAACTCTCGGGCGACGCCGGATTCATCGCCGAGACCAAGGCCGACCTCAGCGTGCTGCCCCTGTCGGTCACCCTCGCCGGTGCCCTCGTCATCGCCGCCGGATTTCTGCGTCCGCTACGGCACCGAGCCGTCGCCGGGACGCGCGAACTCATGGGCTGGGCAGGGCGGTTGGCCGTGCTCTGGGCGCTGGCGCTCATCGGCCTCTCGGCCCTTGCCCGCCACACGTTCGACATCCCGCTCGGCGAAGGAACCGTCGGCGACATCGGCGACCTGCTCGACGCATCCCCCAAGGTGGGTTTCCGCGCCGACTTCGCGCTCACGCTGGTCCTCGGCCTGGTGTGGCTGGCGGGACTCCTGGTCCTGGCCCTGCTCGTATCGCGCAAAGCGCCGCTCCCCGCCCGTCTGCTGCGTTTCCAGGAGTCGGTGCGCCCGGCCGCGTTCGCCATGGTCGTGCTGCTGCTCGCCTACGTCGTCGTGGGAGTGGTCATCGGACTGGTCGTCGCCGCGACCCGCGGCCATACCGCCGAGACCTTCGCCGTCATCCTGCTCGGACTGCCCAACCTCGTCTGGCTCGCCCTCACTCTCGGTCTCGGCGCCTCCTGGGACGGAAGGGTCGACGGCCCCTTCGGGCTCCCCATGCCGCACGTGCTGGACTCGGTGCTGCGCACACCGGAGAACTCCACGCTCAATCTGAGCTCGCTCTCCGACTACGACGAGCGGGTGTGGTGGCTGGTCGTCGTCGCCGCGGTGATGCTGCTGGGTGCCGCCTTCCTGATGGCTGCGCGGTCACCTGCCAGGATGCGGGCATGGCAGCACGCCCTCCACATGGCCGTGGGCCTCACGCTCACGGTGCTGACCATCTGCCTCGTCGCGCCGGTCGACGCGCACTACGGCCTGTCCCTGCTGGGCATCGGTGACCTCGGCGGCGGCCTGGCGGGAGTGGTGACGCTGAGTCCGCAACTGTGGTCCGCGCTCGGCCTGGCTGTCCTCTGGGGACTGGTCACCGGATTCCTCGGCAGCCTGCTCGCCTCGCGCGTACACCGCCGGGGCGAGGTCTGAGCCAACGGTCGAACCACGTTCAAACGCCGGTCACACATCAGGGCCGAGCCCGGGAAACACCGGCCTCGCCCAGCGCGGCGGCAGGGGCGGCGGCCCCATCTCCTGGACCTTCCTGGCCGCGCGCACATCCACCTGCGTCGGCGCATGGTCGCCGCCGGCCGCCTTCGCCGTGCCCGCGACGCGCAGCGCCGAGACGAACTCCAGGCAGCTGTCGTAGCGGTCGTCCGGCGACTTGGCGAGAGCCTTCGCCAGTACGTCGTCGAGCCCGGCCGGAAGATCGGGGCGCTGCCCGGTCAGCGGCGGCGGCGGATCGAACTGATGGGCCCACAACAGCGCCATGTCGTCGTCACGTTGGAAGGGAGGCGTCCCTGCCATCGTCTCGTAGACGACACAGGCAAGGCTGTAGACGTCGCACCGGCCGTCCACCGGGCGGCCCGAGATCTGCTCCGGGGCCACATAGTCGAGGGTCCCGACGAACTGGCCGACCGTCGTGAACCCCGTCAGCGACAGCGACTTCTTCGTCAGCCCGAAGTCCGTGAGGTAGACGTGCTCGGGGTGCTCGCTGTCCGTGCCCGCCGCGATCAGGATGTTGCCCGGCTTGACGTCCCGGTGCACCAGATCGTGGTCGTGGGCGGCGTCGAGCGCGGACGCGACCTGGGCGGCGATCCGGCCCGCTGCACGCACGGAGAGCGGCCCCTTGCGGTCCAGAAGGCCGCGCAGATCCTGTCCGGCGACAAAGCGCATGGCGATGTAGAGGATGCCGTCGGTCTCGCCCGCCTCGAAAATCGGCACGATGTGCGGGTGGTCGATGGCGGCGGCGACCCGTGACTCGTGCGTGAAGCGCTGACGGAACGTGTCGTTGCGGGCGAGTTCGGGGGCGAGCAGTTTGAGGGCGACGGTGCGGTCGAGCCGCAGGTCCTTGGCACGGTAGACGACCGCCATGCCGCCGCGGCCGATCTCGCTCTCGACGAGATACCCGGCGATCTGCTTTCCGAGCAGCTCGGAGGGCCTTCCGGCGGGCAGGCTGGTGTCGCGCGGGGCAGGGGCCATCAGGGCTCACCGGGCCGCGTGGGCGGATGGCCTGGGTAGTCGCCCGGGGAATCTCCTACAGGCGGCACCGGGCGCGTCTCCTCCACCTCGCCAGGGCCGGCCACCCGCGTCGGTTCCGGCGGTGGCCCGGTACCCGGCTCCGACGGCGGCGTCCCGGCGGCGGGCCCGTACGGCGCCGCGTACGTGCGGAGCCTCTGCCCGTCGCAGTACACCCACCGCTCGTGCTCGGCGTCGTACAGCCAGACCGACTCGCCGTCCACGACCATCCCCACCCGCAGCCCCCGCGTCCGGCGGTGGAACGTCTCCCCGTCGGTCCGCCCGGCCGACAGATCCTCCGCCGCGCTGCGGTACAGGCTCAGCGTCTCCTCGACGCGTGCCATCAGCGGCCGCGGATCTGCCGTACGGGCCATCGGCCGCCCGGCGGCCGGGGGTTCCTGCGGTACGGAGACCAGCAGACGGCCGTCGACCCACGCCGACCAGCCGTTCGCGCACAGGATCTGCCCCCAGTCCCCGCGCCGCTCGACCAGCCGTACGGGAAGCAGCGGGTCCAGCGGCTCGGTCGGCAGGGACACGTCCGGGGCCTCCCAGGCGGGCAGTCCGTCCTGGGGGACGACGTGTGTCGGGCGGAAGTCATCGATCGTCATCAGTGATCCTCGCCCCTACTTCCGCATGATGGCGGGTTCATGGCGGCGCAGCAGCTTCGCGACCGCGTATCCGAAGACGACCGAGAGCACCACCAGCATGCCCATGTTGAGCAGCCACACCGCGGTGTCGTGCTCGAAGAGGGGATCCGCCGTCAGTTTGCCGGGGACGATGCGGGACAGCCCGATCGTCCCCGCCATCGCGCCGAGTGCCCACCGGGCGGGCACCAGCCACGCCAGCTGCTCGATCCCGGGAACCCCGTCCAGTTTCAACAGCGCACCGCAGAACACGACCTGGACGATGGCGAGGAGCACCAGCAGCGGCATGGTGACCTCCTCCTTGCGCACCAGCGCGGACACCAGCAGACCGAGCATCATCGCGGTGAAGGACAGCAGCGCCACGGCCAGGGTGATCTCCACAAGCGGCGGCATCAGCACCCCTTCGCCGCCCGGGGCGGAGAGGTCGACGCCGACGAGACCGACCAGCGTCAGGACGACGGCCTGCAGCACCGTGATCGTGCCGAGCACCACGACCTTGGACATCAGATACGCGGACCGGGACAGCCCGACGGCGCGTTCCCGCTGGTAGATGACCCGTTCCTTGACCAGCTCCCGTACGGCGTTGGCCGCGCCCGTCAATACCCCGCCCACACACAGGAGGAGCAGGGCGTTCATCGCCGTTTCCTGGGTCAGCTTGCTGCCGGCCAGGGCACGTGTCATCGCTCCCATCACGAACGGCAGCGCGACCATGATGACCAGGAAGGTCCGGTCCGCGCCGAGCGCGGCCGCGTACCGGCGCACCAGGGTCCACAGCTGCGTCCCCCAGCTCTGCGCCTTCGGCGGCGGCGCGACGTGGCCCGCCGCCCCGCCCTGCGGCAGCAGCGGCTGGGCCGTGGAGTTCGCGATGTACTGCCGGTGGAAGGGCGAGTCGCGATACGTCCCCGCCCAGTCCCGGTCCCGGTCGTTCTCGAAGGCCTCGAACGCCTCCGGCCACTCCTCGAAGCCGAAGAAGGGGAGCGCGTCGTCCGGCGGCCCGTAATAGGCGATCCGGCCTCCGGGCGCCAGTACCAGCAGCCGGTCGCAGACATCCAGGCTGAGGACGCTGTGCGTGACGACGATGACGGTCCGGCCGTCGTCGGCGAGGCCGCGGAGCATACGCATCACCGAGCGGTCCATGCCGGGATCGAGCCCGGACGTCGGCTCGTCGAGAAAGAGCAGCGACGGCTTCGTCAGCAGCTCCAGGGCCACGCTGACCCGCTTGCGCTGGCCGCCCGACAGACTGTGGATCGGCTGGGCCACTCGCTGCTCCAGCCCCAGCTCCCGCACCACCTCGGCCACCCTGGCCTGCCGTTCGGCCTTCGCGGTGTCCTGCGGAAAGCGCAGCTCGGCGGCGTATCCCAGAGCCCGGCGCACACCGAGCTGCGAGTGCAGGATGTCGTCCTGCGGTACGAGCCCGATGCGCTGGCGCAGCTCCGCGTAGTCGCGGTACAGGTCGCGGCCGTCATAGAGGACGGTGCCCTGGTCTGCGGGCCGGAGCCCGGTGAGCGCGTTGAGGAGCGTGGACTTGCCCGCGCCGCTCGGCCCCACCACGGCCAGCAGACACTTCTCGCCCACGGGGAACGACACATGGTCGAGGAGTGTCTTACGGCCCCGGTCCACCGAGACCGCCAGGCCCTGGACGTCGAGCGAGACCTCGCCGGTGTCGACGTACTCCTGCAGCTCGTCGCCGACGAGACAGAAGGCCGAGTGGCCGATACCGACGATGTCTCCGGGCAGAACCGGTGCGCGGCCGACCGGCTGGCCGTTGAGGTAGGTGCCGTTGTGCGAACCGAGGTCGACGATCTCGTAGGTACCGTCCGGGTGGGCTTCCAGCTCCGCGTGCCGGCGCGAGACGACGAGATCATCGATGACCAGGTCGCTGTCCGGGGCGCGCCCGATGCGTACGGTGCGCACCGGCAGCGGACGCACGGTGGTCGGCTGCCGGAACGTGCCGGTCGCGGAGGGCATGGAGACGGCGGACGGGCGGTCCGCCGCATGCGGTACAGCGGCCGGGGGATCCCTGCCCACGAGAACGGCGCGCGGGCCGTCGGCGGCATTGCCGAACCGGATGACACTGCCGGGGCCGACGCCCAATTCGTGGATCCGCCGGCCGTCGGTGTAGGTGCCGTTGGTGCTGTCCTCGTCCTCGATCGTCCAGTGGTCGGCCTCGGGCCGCAGCACCGCGTGGTGCCAGGACACCCGGGCATCGTCGATGACGATGTCGCTCAATGGGTCGCGCCCGACGTGATAGTCCCGGCTCGGACTCATCACCGTGGAGCCCGCGTCGGTTTCGAGGACGAGTTCGGGCGCAGTCGGCGCGACAGGCCGCTCTCCCATGTTCGAATTCTAGCGATTGGTCCATGTCTGCGCCCGCCGCGATCCGCCGCCCGTGCCCCGTCGCCCGCCGGCTCTGCCCGCTGTCAGGCCGCGCGGGGGCGGGACTGGAAGAGCTGGGTGTAGTAGCGGCCCTCGGTCTCAAGACCGGTCGGGTCGTGACCCGCCATACGGGTCTGTTCCACGGCATTGCGCTGTTCCGCCGGACCGGTGAACAGGCGCTGCGGATAGGTCCCCGACGGGTCCGTCCCGGTGACCAGGCCGAAAGCAGACAGAGCGGAGATCACCGGCTCGTAGTCGACGGTCCGCAGAACGAACGCGGTGACCCAGAGCGGAACCTCGGCACACTCCATGAGCGCTTCGAAAGTGCGACGGGTGATGTAGCCGATGCCGCCGGTGACCGTGATCAGCCCGGTGCCCGCGACGGCGCGCCGCAGCCGGGGGCTGGGCGAGTGCTGCTCCAGGTTCTCGGCGTACCCCTCGTCGAGCAGGCCGACGGCAACGGCATAGCGGACGGCCTGGTCGGCGGCGTCGAGGCCGATGACCGGGGTCGCGTCCGTACGGCGTCGCGAGGCGTAGAACTCCTTGTCCAGATCGATGAGTTCGGCGGTGCTGAGACCTTCCGCATCGGGGCCTGTGTAGTGCGCGTACAGCTCGGCGAGCGTGAGGTCGTGGTTGAGCAGCGCGGCGTTGATGCCGTACGAGCAGCACAGATCGAGGACCGTGACGGGGCCGCCGGTGCCGGGGACCGCGGCCCGGGCGGCGCGGGCCCGGAGGAACACGTCCTGGGCTTGGTGCGGTATCTCGTACTCCAGCGGGGCGAGGCGGCGGAAGTAGGCGCGCGGGTCCGGCCGGTTGTAGATGTCGTCGAAGCGGCTCTTGCCGGGTGTGGTGGTGCTTGTCCGTCCTCGGTTCATGCGACATACCTCCGCGGTTGGGGAACAGCCTGTGACTGGAAACGTCTATCCGACGTCCGGTGGCGGCCGGTAGGGCGCGGGGGCGGAACCGGCCACCTGCGCGGATGTACGGATCTTTGGCCGTTCCGCTCGGGTCGTGGCCCGTAATGAACGCTACGCCGGGCGGCGTCGTAATACACGGCAGGCCACCCCGCCCACCCAGGAGGTCTGCCGCGGATGACTGTCCATCGTCGCACTGCAGCTGCCGTCGCGCTCGTCGGTGCCGTGCCACTCGTACTCACCGTCGCCGCCGCCGGCGCCGCCCAGGCACACGGCGCGCCCACCGATCCCGTCAGCCGGGTCGCCGCCTGCAGCTCCCAGGGCGTGCAGCGAGCCTCGGCGGCCTGCCGGGCCGCCATCGCCGCCAACGGGGGATCGGCCTTCGAGGACTGGGACAACCTGCGCGTCGCCGACGTACGCGGCAGAGACCGGCAGGTCATCCCGGACGGACAGCTGTGCAGCGCCGGCCTGGACGAGTACAGGGGGCTGGACCTGGCCCGTACGGACTGGCCTGCGACGCCCCTGAAGGCCGGATCCGCCTTCACGCTCACCTATCGGTCGACCATCCCGCACGAGGGAACGTTCAGCCTGTATCTCACCAAGCAGAGCTACGATCCGTCGGAGCCGCTGCGCTGGGCCGATCTGCAGCCCGCGCCCTTCGCGACGGCCACCGACCCGGAGCTGCGCGACGGTTCCTACCGGATCTCCGGCAGGCTCCCGGAAGGTCTCACGGGCCGTCATGTTCTGTACACGATCTGGCGGAACTCCAGCACACCGGACACGTACTACTCCTGCTCCGACGTGGTGATGGCGGACCGCGAGCAGTCCAACGACAGCCCGCAGGGCGGCGGTACGGAGCCGAGCGTGGCGCCACCCAGCGACCCACCGCCGACCGAGACGCCGCCGAGTGACGCCGCGCCGACCGAGGCGGCGCCGAGCGACGCCCCGGCCGGTGGGCAGCAGGCCGCCCGGCCGCCCGCCGAGCCCATCGGCCGGCAGGCCGCGGCCGCGGCGCAACGGGAAGACGACTCGGCCGTGCTGATCGGCGGGGCCGCCGCCCTGCTCGCGCTGGTCGCCGTGGTGCTGTCCATCGTCCTCAGGCGCCGCGTCCGTACGTAGGAGCCCCGCTCTACGAGCGGGAAAGGCGCAGCGTCAGGATCTGGAACGGCCGCAGCGTCAGCGCCACCCCACCGTCCTCCCGCACGGACACCTGCTCGCCCGGCAGGGGACGCTCCAGCAGATCCGTGATCTGCGCCCCGGCCGGCGGGAAGCCCGTGCGCACGGTCGCCTGCGCGCGGCCGCCGTGAGCCTCGTAGAGCCGTACGACCACGTCGCCAGAGCGGTCGTCCGCGAGCTTCACCGCCTCGACCGTCACGGCCGGATTGTCGCTGCTCACCAGCGGCTCGATGCTCCGGTCCGCGTCCGCCACGCGCAGCGGCAGATTGAGGGCGTACCCCTCCGCGATCGCGTCCTCGACCGTGGCGCCCGGCAGCAGCGCGTAGGTGAAGCGGTGCTTGCCCTGGTCCGCCTCGGGGTCCGGGACCCGGGGCGCGCGGACCAGGCTGAGGCGGACCGTCGTGGTCGTCCCGCCGTCGTCGCGGGTCGTGCGCGTGACATCGTGTCCGTACGTCGAGTCATTGATGACCGCGACGCCGTAGCCAGGCTCGCCGACATGCACCCACCGGTGTCCGCAGACCTCGAAACGGGCCGCTTCCCAGCTGGTGTTGGTGTGGGTGGGCCGGTGGACATGACCGAACTGGATCTCCGCGGTGGACCGTTCGGCACGGACGTCGACCGGGAAGGCGGCTTTGAGGATCTTCTCGGCCTCGTGCCAGTCGATCTCGGTCTCCACGTCGATACGGCGGCTGCCGGCCCGGACCTTGACGGTCTGAACGATGCGCGACCCCTTGCCGAAGGCGCGCTCGATCCGTACCGCGGCGACCAGCGGGCCGCTCTCGACGACGGTGACCGACTCGGCGTCGAGCAGATCGGTGAAGCGGTTCTTGTAGTGCTTGTCGATGTCCCAGGCGTCCCAGTAGTTGGGCAGATCGCTGTGCAGCCGCAGCAGATTGCCGGGGGCGGCGAGGACTTCGCGGTCCGCGACCAGATCGCGCACGGACGCCAGTGTGCCGTCCGCGGCGAACTCGACGCGGACCAGGCCGTTGTCGAGGACGCGGTCCGTCACCGAGACCGGCTGCGGGGCCGTCCCCGCGCCGAGCGGGGCGCTGCCGCTCGCCGGGACCTCGGTGTGGACGGGGGTGCCGTCCCGGCCGGTGATCACCTCGGCGCGGGCGCGCGGGGCCGTGTTGAAGACGTACGCAGTGCCCGAGCCCAGCGCGGTGAGCGCCTCCCCGGTCAGCGCCTCCAGTTCCCGTGCCACCCGCGCGTACTCCGCCTCCGCCTCGCGGTGCACCCAGGCGATCGACGAACCCGGCAGGATGTCGTGGAACTGGTGCAGCAGGACCGTCTTCCACAGCCGGTCCAGCTTCTCGTACGGATAGGCGTAGCCCGGCGCGTGCAGCGCCGCTGCTGTCGCCCACAACTCGGCCTCACGCAGCCGGTGTTCACTGCGGCGGTTGCCCTGCTTGGTGCGGGCCTGCGAGGTGTACGTGGCGCGGTGCAGCTCCAGATAGAGCTCGCCGGACCAGACCTGGTCGGCAGGGATCTCCTCCCGGGCCGCGGCGAAGAAGGCGTCCGGATGCTCGACCCTGACCCTCGCGGAGCCCTCCAGATTCGCCAGTCGCCTTGCGCGTTCCATCATCTCGCGCGTGGGGCCGCCGCCGCCGTCCCCGTGCCCGAAGGGTGCGAGCGAGCGCGTACCGCGGCCCTTGTCCTGGTAGTTGCGGACCGCGTGCGCCATCTCCTTGCCGGAGAACTCCGCGTTGTAGGTGTCCACCGGCGGGAAGTGCGTGAAGATCCGCGAGCCGTCGATGCCCTCCCACCAGAAGGAGTGGTGGGGCAGTTTGTTGGTCTGGTTCCAGGACAGCTTCTGGGTGAGGAACCACTCGTTGCCGGCCAGCTTCGCCAGCTGCGGATAGGCAGCGTTGTAGCCGAAGGAGTCCGGCAGCCAGACGCCCTTCGTCTCGATGCCGAAGTGCTCGATGAAGAAGCGCTTGCCATGGACGAACTGGCGGGCGACGGCCTCGCCGCCGGGCAGATTCCCGTCGGACTCCACCCACATTCCGCCGACCGGTGCCCACTGGCCGTCCGCGACGGCCTTCTTGATGCGCTCCCACACCTTCGGGTAGGTGTCGCGGACCCATTCGTACTGCTGGGCCTGCGAGCAGGCGAAGACGAACTCCTCGTACTCCTCGGCCAGCGCGGTCACATTGGAGAAGGTCCGCGACGTCTTGCGCTTGGTCTCGCGGATCGGCCAGAGCCAGGCGCTGTCGATGTGGGCATGGCCGACGGCCGACATCGTGTGCGCGCTCGCGTGCGCGGGACGCGTCAGGACCGGCCGCAGCAGCTCCCGTACATCCGCCGCCGTGCCGGAGATGTCGTCCAGATCCAGGGCGTCGAGCGCATGGTCGAGCGCGAGCATGATCTCGTGCCGGCGCGGCTCGTGCTCGCCGAGCTCCAGCATCAGTTCGCGCAGGACTTGAACGTCGAGGCCCAGGTGCCACACCTCCTCGTCGAGTACGGCGAGATCGGCGCGGGCGAAGGTGTACAGGGGCTTACGGCCCGCGGTTGCCTTGTCGCCGAGTGGGGTAGGTCCGCGGAAGTCGTTGGCGAGGATGTCGGGGTTGGACGCGGCCTCGATGAAGTAGTCGATCCGCTCTCCGCCCGCCGCCGGATGGGCCACCGGTACGTACTGGTTCTGCGGGTTGACGGCCTTGAGCGGGCTGCCGTCCGGGGTGTGGACCAGGGCCTCGGCCTGGTTCCCCGGCCAGTCGCCGACGAAGCCGAGGTCGAAGACGGTCTCGACGCGGCGGCCCGCCCACCCGGCGGGGACCTCGCCGCGGACCTGGAACCAGGTCGTGCCCCACGGCGGCCCCCACAGAGTGCCCATCGCGAACGGTTCGTACGTCTGGGACACGGCCTCGGCGAAGGGCACCGGCTCGTCCGGGGCCTCCCAGGCCGCGACGTCGAGCGGGAGTGTCGCGGCGTAGGCGGCGGGCTGGATGCGCTGCTCCAGGATGCGTTCGACGCGCTCCTCGATGCGGCGGCGTTCGTCGTGCATGTGCGGGCTCCTACCTCAGATACGCGAGCGCGGGGTGGACGCTGGTGTAGCCGTCGACGAGACGGCGGGCGACAGTCACGGAATCGACGAGGGGGTGCAGGGCGAAGGCCTTCACCGCGGTCGTGCGCGAGCCGCTGTCGGCCGCGGCCAGGACCTCACGTTCGACGGCCTTGACGGAGCAGACCAGGCCGGTGGCGTGGAGCGGCAGCGGCGATACGGGGGCAGGGTGCGCGCCGTTCGCGTCGACGAAGCACGGCACCTCGACGACGGCTTCCTCGTCCAGCGCCGAAAGGGTCGTGCGGTTGCGGACGTTGAGGATGAGCGTGGTGCGCTGGTTGTGGGCGATGGCCCGCATCAGGGCGAGGGCGACCTTCTCGTAGCCGCCCGACTCCAGGTCGCACGCGTCGCGCTCACCCGCCCCCGCGGCCTCGCGGTTGTGTGCCATATAGGTGGCCTCGCGCTCGGCGCGGGTGCGGTCCCACGTCTCGAGCGCCGGAGCGTCCGGCCGCTCCATCTTCGCGTAGAACGCGGCCTGTTGCTCCTGGAGGAAGGCCCCACGGGTCTGCTTGGCCTCCTGATAGGCGCGTACCGCCTCGCGGTTGAAGTAGTAGTAGTGCAGATACTCGTTGGGGATGGCGCCGAGCGACTGGAGCCAGTCGGGGCCGAAGAGCTTGCCCTCCTCGAAGGAGCCGAGCAGCTCGGGGTCGGCGAGCAGCCGGGGGAGTTGGTCGCGGCCGTCGATGTGCAGGCCGCGCAGCCAGCCGAGGTGGTTGAGGCCCGCATAGTCGAACCATGCCGTAGCGGGATCGGCGCCCAGAGCATGGGCGACGCGGCGGCCGAGTCCCACCGGCGAGTCGCAGATGCCGATGACACGGTCGCCGAGGTGGCGGGCCATGGCCTCGGTGACCAGACCGGCCGGGTTGGTGAAGTTGATGACCCAGGCGTCGGGGGCAAGACGGGCTACCCGGCGCGCGATGTCTACGGCGACAGGGACGGTCCGCAGTCCGTACGCGATACCGCCCGCGCCGACCGTCTCCTGGCCCAGAACGTCCTCGGCCAGGGCGATCCGCTCGTCCGCCGCGCGACCCTCCAGGCCGCCGACGCGGATGGCGGAGAAGACGAAGTCCGCGCCGCGCAGCGCCTCGTCGAGGTCGGTGGTGACGGTGACCTGCGGTGCGTCGGGCACCCCTTCGGCCTGGTCGGCGAGGACCCGCGCGATCGCGGTCAGCCGGGCGGTGTCCAGGTCGTGAAGGGTCACCCGGGTGATGCGGCCCTCGGCGTGATCGCCGAGCAGCGCGCCGTACACCAGCGGCAGGCGGAAGCCCCCGCCGCCGAGGATCGTGAGCCTCATACCTCAACCACCTTCACTCCGGCCTCGTCGAACGCCGCGCTCGTCGCCGGGTCCGCGGGCGCGTTGGTCACCACTGTGTCGAGGGCCGCGGGGCCGCAGACCTTCGCCATGCCGGTACCGGGGAACTTGCCCGCGTCGGCGAGAAGCACCACCGAGTCGGCGGCCGCGATCATCGCGCGCTTGACCGGGACTTCGACCACGGTGGTGTCCATGACCTGGCCGTCGGGGCGGATGCCGCTCGTGCCCAGGAAGAGCCAGTCCGCGTGCAGCTGGCGGAGGTTGTCCTCGGTGAGGAAGCCGACCAGGGAGCGGTACTCCCGGCGGACCATGCCGCCGAGCAGGATCAGCTCGATCCCGGTGTCGTCGGCCAGTTCCTCGTACACCACGAGATTGCTGGTTATCACGGTGAGCCTGCGGCCGTGCAGCTGCCGGGCCAGGCGGTAGGCGGTGGTGCCGATGTCGAGCAGGACGGACTGTCCCTCCTCGACCATGGCCGCGGCCCGGACCGCTATCGCGTCCTTCGCGGGCACCCGGATCTCGGCGACCTCTGCGAAAGGCTGATCGCCCTCCTCGACGGCGGCTCCCCCGTGGACCCGCGTGAGCAGGCCCTCCTCCTCCAGCTTGACCAGGTCGCGCCGGATGGTCGCGGGGCTGACGCCGAGCCGCTCGGACAGGTCGGTTACGGCTGCGGGGCCACCTGATCGCAGGGCCCGCAGGATGAGTTGGTGTCGTCGCTCAGCCAGCACGTCAGGAACGCTACTCGTCAATCTCAAGCATTTCTATGCATCTTCGTGCTCAACTCTTGCCAATCCTGCGCGCCGGGCGCACGATCCTGTGCACACCTTGCAGCTCTTTGACGACTCCTTGGCGAGAGGACGTGCATGTGGACGAGGAGACCGGGCCCGATGTCCTGCTCACCGGGCTGCTCTTCTACGACCTCGTCCTCACCGGACTGGGCAAACCGCCCACCCCGGGCGAGGAGATCTGGACCCGGGGGATGGGCTGCGGCCCCGGCGGGATCGCCAACCTCGCCGTCGCGGCCGCCCGCTACGGCCTTGCCACCTCGCTCGCCACGGTCTTCGGCGACGACTTCTACGGCGCGCACTGCCGGGAGATCCTCGCGGCGCAGGAGGGCATCGACCTTTCCCTGTCCCGTACGGCGGAGAACTGGAACACCCCGGTCACCGTCTCCCTCGCCCATGACCACGACCGGGCCCTGGTCACCCACGGCCAGGAACCCGGCTACACCCAGGACGAACTGCTCGGCGACCCGCCGTCCGCCCGCAGCGCCCTCGTTCACATCGGCGCCGAACCACAGGAGTGGCTCGCCAAGGCCGCGGCCACCGGCACCCTGATCTTCGCCGACATCGGCTGGGACCCCACCGAACAGTGGTCCGGCGAGGTGCTCAAGCAGCTCTCCCTCTGTCATGCCTTTCTGCCCAATGACACCGAAGCCATGGGCTACACCCGCACCGACAGCCCCGCTGCCGCCCTCACCGGACTCGCCGAGCTGACCCCTCTGGCTGTGATCACCTGCGGCCGGGCGGGCGCACTCGCCGTCGACCAGACGACCGGCGAACATGCCCAGGTCGCGGCCCTCGACATCGATGCCATCGACGCCACCGGCGCCGGGGACATCTTCGGCGCGAGCTTCGTCGCCGCCACCCTGGGCGGCTGGCCACTCGCCGACCGGCTGCGCTTCGCCTGCCTCGCCGCGGGCCTGTCCGTACAGCACCACACCGGCGCGTTCGCCGCGCCCGGCTGGCACGGCATCGACCGGTGGTGGCGTACGACCGGCTCACGCGACCGCGAACTGGCGCGCGCCTACGGCTTCCTGGCCGACCGCATACCGGCCGACCCCGGGCCGGCCCCCGCCCACGCACCCGTCACCCCCCGCTGACCATCCGTCCGAACACCCCGAACGTCCGATCACACCGAAAGGCGGTGGGAGCAGTGCACCTCTCCCGAAGAGGGCTGCTGCGCGCGGGACTGGCCACGACGGCCGCCGCGGCGCTCGGCTCCGCTGCGGCAGGCTGCGCGGTTCCTCGTGGCTCCACCGGCCGCAACATGACCCTGTGGTACTGGACCGGCGGACTGAGCGACAAGGTCGTGGACAAGGCCAGGAGCCGCTTCACCGATGTCGAGCTCAGGCCGGTGCAGATCGGTGGCTACTTCCGGTCCAAGCTGCTGACCACCATGGCGGGCCGGGCCTTCGTGCCGGACATCACCGGGCTCAAGGGCGAGGACATGGCCTCGTATCTCCCGAACGCCGACCAGTTCGTGGACCTGCGCACCCTCGGCGCCGACCGGCTGGTGGACCAGTACCTGCCGTGGAAGTGGGAGCAGGGCATCGCCCCCGACGGGCGCATGGTCGGGTTCCCCATCGACACCGGGCCCGTCGTCCACTACTACCGCGCCGATGTCTTCGACAGGGCCGGTCTGCCGGCCGAACCTGCCGATGTCGCGGCGGAGACGGACACCTGGGAGAAGTACTTCGCGGCCGGTGAGCGGCTGAAGAAGCGGATCCCGGGCGCGTACCTCGTCATCGACCCGCTCTCCATCTTCGGGAACGCCCTCAACCAGAGCACCCAGCGGTTCGTGGACAAGGACCGGCACTTCATCGGCGACCAGAAGCATGTGACCGACGCCTGGGACCTGGCGATCGAGGCACGCCGCCGCGGACTGATATCGAAGGTGGTCAGCGGCACACCGGACAGCAACGCGGCATGGAGCAGGGCCGGCTCCCCAGCCAGCTCAACGCCTCGTGGGCGGCCGGCGACCTCAAGCTGGCCGTGCCGAAGACGAAGGGCAAGTGGCGGGTTGCCCAGATGCCGGGCGGAGCCGCCAACATCGGCGGCTCCTTCCTCGCGGTCACCAAGGCATGCCGGGAGCCCGAGCAGGCCTTCGCGATCATCACCTGGCTGCTCAATGCGGACAACCAGACCCGCGGCTTCGTCGACGCCTCGCTCTTCCCCTCCACCCCCGCTTCGTACGGACACAAGGCCATGCGCGACCCGGACCCCTTCTTCGGCGGGCAGATCACCATCGATGTCTTCGGCCCGGCCGCCGAGAAGATCCCGGTCGCCTACAACAGCCCGTACGACACGGCTCTGCAGCAGCCCGTCAACGACGAGCTCACCAAGGTGCACACCCTGGGCAAGGACCCGGACCAGGCCTGGAAGGACGCCATGAGCAAATGCCGGCGCATCGCGGACCATCTGGGGGTGAGCTGAGATGACCGTGGCACCCACGATCGAGAACCGCGCCGCCGTTGCGGCTCCGGCGGCCGCGCCGCCCAAGTCCCGCTCGATCCTCGGGTACTGGCGGCTCTACCTCGCCATCTCGCCCTTCTACCTGCTGTTCCTGTGCTTTGGCCTGATACCCGTCGGCTTCTCGCTCTATCTGTCGTTCCACCGCTGGGACGGCCTCGGCCGGATGGAGTACGCGGGCCTGTCCCAGTACCGCTATCTCCTCGGCGACGCGCAGTTCTGGCACGCCATCGGCAACACCCTGATCATCTGGGCCGTCGCTACGCTCCCCATGCTCTTCATCGCGCTGGTGACAGCGGTGATGCTCAACTCCGCTGTGCGCTTCAAGAGCTTCTACCGCTTGGCGTACTTCCTGCCCAACGTGACCTCGGTCGTCGCGATCGCGATCATCTTCGGGTCGATCTTCAGCACCAACTTCGGCCTGGTCAACGCGGTGATCCAGGGCATCGGTCTGGACTCGGTGGCGTGGCTGAACACGCCCTGGGGGATCAAGGTCGCCATCGCCTCGCTGATGACCTGGCAGTGGACCGGCTACAACGCGATCATCTTCCTCGCCGGTCTGCAGACCATCCCGACCGAGTTGTACGAGGCCGCTCGCGTCGACGGCGCAGGGCCCGTGCAGACCTTCTTCCGGGTCACCGTGCCGCTGATGCGGCCGGTCATCCTCTTCACGCTCGTGGTGTCGACGGTCACCGGACTGCAGAGCTTCTCCGAGCCGCAGGTGCTGCTTCAGACCACCGCCAACACCTCGACCTTCGCGGGCGGTCCGGACAACGCCGGCCAGACGATGGTCCTCTACTTCTTCCAGCAGACCTTCGACAACAACGACTTCGGCTACGGCGCCGCGATCGCGTGGGGCATCTTCCTGATCGTCGCCGTCTTTTCGATCATCAACTGGCGCCTGGTCCAGCGCCGGGAAAAGTAGAGGGAGACCGCCATGGGCACCATGAGCACCATGAAGGGGACGAAGGCCGTCAAGGGCGCGCGGCCCCGGGGCCTCGCCCTGCATCTCGCGCTGATCGGCGGCGTGGTCCTCTCGCTGTTCCCGTTCTACTGGACCGTCGTCATGTCGACGCACACGACGAGCGACATCTTCCAGTTCCCGCCGAAGCTGCTGCCCGGTTCGCACTTCGGCGAGAACCTCCGCAATCTCTTCGACAGCGTCGACTTCTTCGGTTCGATGCTCAACTCCCTGATCGTCGCGGGCTCCGTGACCTTCCTGGTGCTGTTCTTCGACTCGCTGGCCGCCTTCGTCTTCGCGAAGTTCCGCTTCCCCGGCCGCCGGGCCCTGTTCGTGATCATGATGGGCATCTTCATGGTCCCTGCCCAGCTCCAGGCCATCCCGCAGTTCGTGATCATGGCCCGGATCGGCTGGATCGGCTCCCTCACGGCCCTCGTCGTCCCGGCCGCCGCGAACGCCTTCGGTATCTTCTGGATGCGCCAGTACATGAAGCGCGCGATCCACGACGAGCTGATGGACGCCTCCCGGCTGGACGGCTGCGGCTTCCTGCGCCAGTACTGGCATGTGGCCCTGCCGGTCGTCCGTCCCGGCCTCGCCTTCCTCGGCATCTTCACCTTCATGGGCCAGTGGAACGACTACGCCTGGCCGCTGATCGCCCTGGTCAACCCCGACCATGTGACGCTGCAGGTCGCGCTGTCGCAGCTCAACGGGGTACACGGCACGACGGATTACGGCATGGTGATGACCGGCGCGCTGCTCGCACTGATTCCGCTGCTCATCGTCTTCGCGATCGGAGCCCGGCAGATGATCGCCGATCTGGCCAAGGGGGCCATTCGCTGACGCTGCGGCCGATCAGGGCCGGTCCCGGACGCTCTGCCGCGTG
Organism: Streptomyces sp. NPDC005408; assembly: GCF_040606445.1. Taxonomy (NCBI): domain Bacteria; kingdom Bacillati; phylum Actinomycetota; class Actinomycetes; order Kitasatosporales; family Streptomycetaceae; genus Streptomyces; species Streptomyces sp. NPDC005408. The sequence continues at coordinate 40,054 of NZ_JBEXEX010000010.1, forward strand.
TAGAGCGGCGAGTCGGAGGTACGGACGGCGCGGGGGGAGCCGCCCAGTTCGCGGTGGCAGGCCTTGTTGAAGGCCTGCAGATCGGGAATGCCCACCGCAGCCGCCACCGCGGGGATGGCGAGTGTAGAGGCGCGCAGCAGATGGCGGGCCCGTTCCAGGCGCCTGCGGCGGATGTAGGCGACCACAGTGAGGCCGGTCTGGGCGCGGAAGAGCCGGGTGAGGTGGTTGTGCGAGACCCCGGCCGCCCGCGCGATCTCCGGAACCGTCAGGGGCACCGCCAGATGCGCCTCGATATGGGCCATGGCCGCAGCGACCGCGGGCGGCGGCCCTTCGGTGCGCGCGGGCGTGCTCAGCTCCACCACCTGCCAGAGCGCGGCCCATGCGGCGGCGGCCGCCCTGGACGGCGCACCGGGCATCGCCGTGACGCCGCGCCGGAGCAGCGCGGACAGCAGCGGCGCGTCGGCTCCGGCGTCCTGCATCACCGGCACGGTGTGGCGCTTGCCCGATACGGAGAGCTGAACGTGCGCGTACAGGTGCTCGGACCGGCCGCGGTAGTGGAAGTGGACTTCTTCGCCGGGCGGGATCAGGCTCACCCGGCCCGGACGGATGCGATGTGTCGTGCCGCCGAGGGCGAGCTCGCCCTCGTAGCCGTACAGATGGAGCTGCCACAGACCGGTGAGACGGAACACGTCGTGCCGCCCGGTGACGCCGTGCACTCCGACCCCGATGTCCGACACACGCGGGGGCTCGTCCAGCCGGATCTCCACACGGTCCATGGTGAAAAATTACCAGTAGTCGATGATTGCAGCCCACGACAGGCGCGCAGTTCGTTTCTACGGTTGCCGCATGCCTACCAGCACCTGTACCAGTACCAGCATCAGCACCGAGTTGCTCTCCTCGGTCCGGATGGCGCGGTTCGTCGCGTACGGCTCACTGCGGCTGGACGCGGTCGTGCCCCAGGAGATGAACGACCGTGCGATCGAGGTCCTCGACGAGGGAATCCCCGAGGTGCCGTTCGGCACTCCGGCCGAGGAGGCCTTCCCCGAGGGGTCGTTCGCCCGCCGCCTCATCGAACTCCCGCCGGTCGAAGGGGCCCTGCGCAGCCTCGTCGGCCCCGCGCCGACCGTCGACCATCACGCCGTGCACATCCGCGAGCCCCGCGAGGGCAACGCTCAGCCGCTGCACGGCGACGCCATCATCGATGTACGCCCCGACGCCTTCGACGTCCAGCTCATGTACTACCCGCACGAGGTGACCGCCGAGATGGGCGGCACCCTCAGCGTGCCGGGCAGCCATCTGCGCCGCACCAATGAGAGCGACACCGGGCGGTACCAGAATCTGCGCGGCCAGACGCGGCTGACCTGCCCGGCGGGCACGGTGGTGCTTCTGCACCACGGCCTGTGGCACGGCGGCCGGCGCAACGACAGTGCAACGCGCCGCTATATGTTCAAGATCCGCTTCAACCCGACCGTCCCGCAGGTGCGCCTGTGGGACACCGGAGACCTCGCCGATCCTGCCGTCGCCGAGGAACTGAGCACCACCTTCCCGTGGTACGAGCACGCCACCGGCCGGCTGGAGATCCACAACCGCGTCCGCCTCTGGCGCGCCCTGACCGGCGACGACTCCTTCGACATCGACTACTGGGCGACCCGCGTGGACAACCGCCCGACCCTCGGGAGCACCTCATGAGGCAGCAGGTCCTCGTCCTGTATCTGGCGACATCCGCGCTCGACTCGGAGGTGGTCGGCTGGTCGCGCTACGACGGCACCGGCGGCACCAGGCCGACCACGGGGGACAGTGACGAGCCTCCCTACGAGTCCGGGGTGGCCGCGCTCCAGGACGGCTGGCGGCTGTTCCAGGCCTCCCAGCTGCTTCCCCCGCAGGCCGGCCATGAGTACGACACGTCCTTCCTCAAGCACGAGTTCCTCTTCGAGAAGCTGCACGAGGTGAACTGACTGGCACCCGGATCTCGTTACTCGGGTCGCGGCCCCGCGCTCGCAGACATGCGGTGGGCGAGACCCGGATAGTCGATCACAAGCCCTTCCGCGTCGAACTCGAGATCGCTGCGGAAGTCGCCCGAGGCGTAACGGATGCGTGCACCGCTCCCGGTGCGTCCGAGATGCGTGTACGTCTGCCGCGAGGCGTGCACGGTCAGATCCGGCACCGAGACCCAGGCCATCAGGAACGTCCGCTCACCGGGCGCCAGGTGGAGCCCGTGCCGCAGGACCGGCATGGTGTTGGTGAGCGGACACAGCCCGAGATCGCAGTCGAGCGCGCCGTCGACCTCGGGCAGATGCTTCCCGTCCGCGGTCCACCGGCCGGAGCCGTCGTGCAGCAGGCGCAGTTCGCGCGAACCGTGGGCGGTCGCGGCGCGCACATGCAGCTCACGGGTCACGAAGTCCTCGCCGGTGTCGAGGTCGTACGAGATCCAGTACACCTCGGGCCGGGTTCCGACGGCGCGTCCGCGGGCCTGGAGCGTCGAGCCACGGAACTCGATCCACGCGGTCTCGTACCCCTGGCTCTCGGTGACTTCCCATGTGAGGACGTGAGACGTGACCATGTCCCCCAGCCTATGAGCCTGCGACGCCGCGGGCACGGTGACGCGCGCCACGCCATCGCCGCCGCAGAGTCGCCGATTTTTGGCTCAAACCATTACGCATCGGTAGTAGGACTTGCGTTCGAGGGTGTCCCGCGTGGTGGGATGAGGCGATGCGACCCCCCACACGCATATCAGCGCATCCACGAAATCCGTACGAAGAACTCGCTCAACTGGCAGACCCAGAACCGGACTTCAGTGTCTACGACCCGCGGGACCCACTGGAGCTCGGGCTCACGCCCGACCCGGACGACGACGACTGGACACCGCCCAACCACCGGGGCAGGAGCCGGTTCTCGGCGCTGCCCGCGGTGGTGAAGCTGGCCGCCGCGGCCGTCCTGTGCACCCTCTGTCTGCTGCTCGCCGACCGCCTCGCGGAGTACTACGCGCAGAGCAAGGCGGCGGACAAGCTCCAGAAGTCGCTCGGGCTCGCCACCAGGCCCGAGGTCGACATCCACGGTTTTCCGTTTCTCACCCAGCTGCTCGACGAGCGGATCGACCGCGTCGATGTCACTGTGCCCGACGTCTCCGCCGATCGTGTCTCGCTGGCCGAGGTGCGGGCCACCGCCACGGACATACGCATCGTCGGAGACGCCCCGAGCTCGATCAAGGGTGCCGTCATCGGCAGTCTGGACGGCGAGGTGCTGCTCTCCTTCGACGATCTGAACCGTGAACTGGGCGCCTCACAGCTGAAGTTCACCGGCAGCGGCGCCGACGCCGTGCGGGTGAACGGTGAACTCGCTGTCGCCGGACAGGATCTGCGCGTACGGGCACAGGCGCACATCCAGCGCGACAGCGAGCGGTCCCTGACCACCACCCTGGACGGTATGCAGCTCGACATCCCCCGGGTGGCCACCTACCGGCCCGGCAAGGACCCGGAACACTCCGGCCTGCGGCTCCACCGCGAGGCGGCCGAGCTGATCAGCCAGGAAGGCGGCCGGCTGAAGTCCCTGCTGTCAGTGCCCGCGATCGTGGACCGGCTGGGAGTGCCCAGGGAGCAGGTGCGCCGGGCGCTGCGGAGCGAGGAGGAGCTCCACCGGCTCACCGACGCACCGAAGTTCATCGAGCGGCTGATGAAGGTCAATCTCGTCGATGTGGTGCTCGAGCATCCGCAGCTGCTGCGGAAGGTGGGCATCGATCCCGGCCTGGTCGAGGCGCTGGTCGCGCTCAAGCCCCCGGAGCTCTCCGAGCGCCTGTCGCTCTCGTTCGAACTTCCGCGATCGCTGAGGGAGTTGCAGCTGCAGAACATCACCGTGGAGCAGGACGGCATCAAGGCCCGCGTCGTCGGCTCGGGCCTGCGTATCGGGCAGGCGGGCGGCGGTTCCTGAGGTGACCCGGCGGCTCTTCCGGTACGAGTCCCTCCCGCCGCGCACAGCCGTACCGGAAAAGCCGGTCGCCGGGGCCGGTCTAGGTCCTGTCCGGCCGATCTTGCCGGGCTCGCGTGCCCTGGCACGGCACTCCCCCGTAGCCTCTCGGGCACGGGAGGTGCCCCCATCGCCAGACCGCTCACTGATCCGGCCTGATCGACCGGACAGGACCTAGGTGTACATGAGTGACCCCGGCGTGGTCAGCAGCTCGCCCGTCTCCAGCCAGGTCTTCAGGCCGGAGAGGATCATCGGCCAACCGCCGTACAGCTCGTCGTTCGCGCCCTCGCGCAGCTGGTCGTGCGTGACGGTCAGCCGACAGGAGTCGCCGACGGGCTCGATGTCCCAGGTGACCCTCGACGTGCCCTCGGCCTTCACCTCGTCGCTCCAGAGCGCAACCATGCTCTGGACGAGCCTGCGCGGTGGATCGATTTCGAGGATCTCCCCCTCGCCGAGCAGGCCTTCGGCCTTGGGGGAGCTCATCTCGAAGCGCCCGCCGGGCTTCCAGTCCGAGGTGACCCGCATGCCGAAGTTGTACTTGCTCCTGATATCGGGATCGGTGATCGCCTCCCAGAGGCGCTCAGGGGTGGTGCGGATGTAAATCTCGAAGACCTTCTCCATGGGGCTCTCCAGTCGGCTCTTGAGGCCGCTGAGTGCGGCCGCCCAGGGTTCCGCGTATTTGCTCACCCACCGGTCGTGGACGAGCCGGATGGGGACGGGATTCAGGAAATGGAGCTTCTCCCGGCCGCGGCGCCTGGTGACGATCAGGCCTGCTTCCTCGAGCTGCTTGAGGTGCTTCATCACGCCGAAGCGGCTGATGTCGAAGCGCGCCTCGAGCGCGCTGAGCGTCTGCCCGTCCTCCCGGAAGAGCTCGTCGAGGAGGCTGCGGCGCGTCGGGTCGGCCAGTGCCTTGAACACCTCGTCCATGCCTTCCAAAATAGGTGACCATTTGGTCACCTGTCAATGGCGGGCAATGGCACGCCCGGGCTGATCGCGCAGCTGCGACGCCCCTGCCTTCAGGCAGGGGCGTCGCAAGGTGGACATCAGGAATTGCACCGCAGCGGTGAGTGGGACCCTCAGCGCGGCTGCTGAAATGCGTCCAGGATCCGTTCGGCGGCGAGCGTCGCCGTCAGCCCGCCGTCCCGGACCTGCTGTTCGAGGCCGGGCGCCAGCGCGCGCACCCCGGGATGGCTGCGCAGCCGGTCCCGCAGTTCGTCGTGGACCATCGTCCAGGCCCAGTCGATCTGCTGGTCACGGCGCTTCGCGGCGAGCCTGCCGGTCGAGTCCAGCAGCGCCCGGTGCTGCTCGAGACGCTCCCAGAGGGTGTCGAGCCCGGTGCTCTCGCGGGCGCTGCAGGACAGCACCGGGGGAGTCCAGGCCGCGTCGGCGGGATGCATCAGCCGCAGCGCACCCGCCAGTTCACGGGCTGCCGAGCGTGCGTCGCGCTCGTGCGGGCCGTCCGCCTTGTTCACGGCGATGACGTCGGCCAGCTCGAGGACGCCCTTCTTGATGCCCTGGAGCTGGTCACCGGTACGGGCCAGGCTCAGCAGCAGGAAGGAGTCCACCATGTTGGCCACGGCGGTCTCCGACTGGCCGACCCCGACCGTCTCCACGAGCACCACGTCGTAGCCCGCGGCCTCCATCACGATGATGGTCTCGCGGGTCGCCTTGGCCACTCCGCCCAGCGTGCCCGAGGTGGGGGAGGGCCGCACAAAGGCCGCCGGATCCACCGCGAGCCGCTCCATCCGGGTCTTGTCGCCCAGGATGGAGCCGCCCGTACGGGTCGACGACGGATCGACGGCGAGGACCGCGACCCGGTGGCCGAGGCCGGTGAGCATGGTGCCGAGCGCGTCGATGAAGGTGGACTTGCCGACGCCGGGCACACCGCTGACACCCACCCGCCGCGCCGCACCGGAGTACGGCAGCAGCTCGGTCAGCAGCCGCTGCGCCAGCGCCCGGTGATCGGCGCGCGTCGACTCGACGAGCGTGATGGCACGGGCGATGTACGCCCGCGACCCGTCACGCACGCCTTTGACATAGCTGTCGATGTCGATTGTGGGTGGCATGGGCCTACAACTCGTGGCCGAGCGAGGCACCCAGCGTCTTCACCAGGTCCTTGGCCGCATCCGGGATCACCGTTCCGGGCGGGAAGACCGCGGCTGCTCCGGCCTCGTGCAGCGTCTGCACGTCCTGGGGCGGAATCACACCGCCCACCACGATCATGATGTCTTCCCGTCCCTCGGCGGCCAGTTGCTCTCTCAGCGCCGGTACGAGCGTGAGATGCCCGGCGGCCAGCGAGGAGACGCCGACGATATGGACGTCCGCCTCGACCGCCTGGCGTGCCACCTCTTCCGGCGTCTGGAACAGCGGGCCGACATCCACGTCGAAGCCGAGGTCGGCAAAGGCCGTCGCGATCACTTTCTGGCCGCGGTCGTGGCCGTCCTGGCCCATCTTGGCGACCAGGATGCGCGGGCGGCGGCCCTCGGCCTCCTCGAACTCCTCGACCAGCGTGCGGGTCTGCTCCACCGCGGGTGACGTCCCTGCCTCGTTCCGGTACACACCGGAGATCGTACGGATCTGCCCCGAGTGCCGTCCGTACACCTTCTCCAGGGCGTCGGAGATCTCACCGACGGTCGCCATCGCACGCGCCGCGTCGACGGCGAGCGCCAGCAGATTGCCCTCAAGACCGGGGCCCGGACCCGCCTCGGCGGAAGCGGTCAGCGCGCGCAGCGCGTCCTGGCAGGCGTTCTCGTCGCGCTCGGCGCGCAGCCGCCGCAGCTTCTCGATCTGCTGGGCGCGCACCGAGGAGTTGTCGACCTTGAGCACATCGATCTGCTCGTCGGTCTCGACGCGATACTTGTTCACGCCGATGACGGGCTGGCGTCCGGAGTCGATACGGGCCTGCGTACGGGCCGCCGCCTCCTCGATGCGCAGCTTCGGGATACCGGCGTCGATGGCCTTCGCCATACCGCCCGCGGCCTCGACCTCCTCGATGTGCTGCCAGGCGCGGCGTGCGAGGTCGTGCGTCAGCTTCTCGATGTACGCACTGCCGCCCCAGGGGTCGATGACCCGACAGGTTCCCGACTCCTGCTGGAGCAGCAGCTGGGTGTTGCGGGCGATGCGCGCGGAGAAGTCCGTCGGCAGTGCCAGTGCCTCGTCCAGGGCGTTGGTGTGCAGCGACTGGGTGTGCCCCTGGGTGGCTGCCATCGCCTCCACGCAGGTGCGGGTGACGTTGTTGAAGACGTCCTGCGCCGTCAGGGACCAGCCCGAGGTCTGGCAATGGGTGCGCAGCGAGAGCGACTTGGGGTTCTGCGGGTCGAACTTCTTCACGAGCTTCGCCCACAGCAGCCGCGCGGCGCGCAGCTTGGCGATCTCCATGAAGAAGTTCATGCCGATCGCCCAGAAGAACGACAGCCGCGGCGCGAACGCGTCCACGTCGAGTCCCGCGCCGATGCCTGCCCGCAGATACTCCATCCCGTCGGCGAGTGTGTACGCGAGCTCCAGATCGGCCGTCGCTCCGGCCTCCTGGATGTGATAGCCGGAGATAGAGATCGAGTTGTAGCGGGGCATCTTCTGCGAGGTGTAGGAGAAGATGTCCGAGATGATCCGCATCGAGGGCCGCGGCGGATAGATGTAGGTGTTGCGGACCATGAACTCCTTGAGGATGTCGTTCTGGATGGTCCCGGCCAGCTTCTCGGGCGGTACGCCCTGTTCTTCGGCGGCCACGATGTACAGCGCCAGCACGGGCAGCACCGCGCCGTTCATCGTCATCGACACACTCATCCTGTCCAGCGGGATGCCGTCGAACAGCTGGCGCATGTCGTAGATCGAGTCGATAGCCACACCGGCCATGCCGACATCGCCCGTCACCCGCGGGTGGTCGCTGTCGTAGCCGCGGTGGGTGGGCAGGTCGAAGGCGACCGACAGACCCTTCTGCCCGGCGGCGAGATTGCGCCGGTAGAAGGCGTTGGACTCCTCGGCGGTGGAGAACCCGGCGTACTGACGGATCGTCCAGGGCTGATTGACGTACATCGTCGGATACGGGCCGCGCAGATACGGCGCGATGCCCGGATACGTACCGAGAAAGTCGAGTCCCGCCAGATCCTCGCCGGTGTACAGCGGCTTGACGGGAATGCCCTCGGGCGTGTCCCACGCCAGGTCGCCCGCGCCATTGCCGGTGGCCTCCTTGACGGCGCTGCGCCACTGGTCGCCGGACACCCCGGACGTGTCGCCGGGCCCGAGCTCGATTCCTGAGAAGTCGGGGATTCCCATCACGCCACTCCCATCCGGTCCAGCGCGGAGGTCAGGACGGCGACCGCGTCGCCGCCCGCGACGACGAACTCGTCGACTCCGGCCCCTACATACGTCTCACGCTGCTCGCCGGGACGGCCCGCGAGGAAAACCCGCAGAGCCCCGGCCGCCCTCAGCGCCTCGGCCACCGGCGCGGCCTGCTCGGCATAGAGCGCGTCACTCGAGCAGATGCACGCCACGCTCGCACCACTGGCGGTGAACGCCGCCGCGACCGAGGCCTCATCGACCGATACCGGGTCATGGACCGGTTCGATGCCGCCCGCCTGGAAGAGGTTGGCGGCGAACGACGCGCGTGCTGTGTGCGCTGCCGCCGGGCCGAGCGCCGCGAGGAAGACGCGCGGCCGGGTGCCGGCCGCCTCCAGATGCGCGTCGGAGCGGGCACGCAGCGCCTCGAAGGCCTCGTCGCGGCGGACCTTCGGCAGGCCGCCGGAGGGTGCCGCGGGCGCGGGGTCGCGCTCGACCGGAGGCTGGGTGAGGATCGGGAACTCGCTGACACCGGTGACCGGTTCGCGCCGCTTGGCCAGGTTCTTGGAGCGGTTCTCCCAGGTGGCGCCGATCCGCTCGGACACCAGACCCCCGCGCAACGCGGCCTCCTGGCCCCCGGCGCGCTCGATCTCCTGGAACCAGGCCCAGGCGGCGTGCGCCAGTTCGTCGGTGAGCTGTTCCACGTACCAGGAGCCGCCCGCCGGGTCGATGACCCGGCCCACATGCGACTCCTCGACCAGGATCGTCGAGGTGTTGCGGGCGATCCGCCGGGCGAAGCCGTCGGGCAGTCCGAGCGCGTGGTCGAAGGGGAGCACGGTCACCGCATCGGCGCCGCCGACGCCCGCTGCGAGCGAGGCGACCGTGGTGCGGAGCATGTTCACCCAGGGGTCGCGGCGGGTCATCATCACCGGGGACGTCACAGCGTGCTGGCGCTGGGCGCCCGCGGCCGGATCCGCCCCGCACGCCTCGGCGACCCGGGCCCACACGCGCCGCGCGGCACGCAGCTTCGCGATCGTGAGGAACTGGTCGGCGGTCGCGGCGTACCGGAACTCCAGCTGGCCGCAGGCCGCTTCGGCGGACAGTCCCGCGGCGGTCAGCCCGCGCAGCAGCGCGACACCGGTGGCCAGCGAACAGCCGAGCTCCTGGGCGGCCGATGCCCCGGCCTCGTGGTACGGCAGGGCGTCGACGGTCAGCGCCCGCAGCCCGGGGTACTTGCCGTGGCAGAGCAGGGCGAGTTCGGCCGCTGCGGGTGTGAGCCCGGCGATGTCCTCGTACCGGCCGGTGCGCGCGGCGTGCCCCAGCGGGTCGGCGCCGAGGTTGCCGAGCGCGGCCTCGGGTGCGACGCCCCGCTCCTCGTACAGCCGCAGCAACTCCCGTGCCGCGGCGTCGAATTCGGCCCCCGCATCGAGTACGACCGGGGCGAGGTCGAGATAGACGCCCTCCAGAGCGGTGGCGAGTGAGGCAACCGGAACACCGGCCGCGCCGACGGACAGCCAGAGCGAGGTGACCCCGTTCTCCAGGTCCGCGAGCACCGCCTCGTTCGTCCGTACCGGATCGGGTCGTTCATGGCGCTGGCGTACGTCCCAGCCGGAGACGGCGCCGCCCTCGGGCCTGCCGCCCCGGGTGAACGGGGCGAAACCCGGATAGCCGGCGCCGTCCGCGCCGTCGCGTGCCGTGTCCGCGGTGTACAGAGGCCGGGTGGTGAGCCCGTCCTCGATGGCCGTGGACAGCATGTCATCGGCCGCCGTGTCCGGGACGTCCTTGCCTGCCTTGCGCAGCACGCCGGCCACCAGCAGCTGCCACTGCTCGTGGGTCGCATCCGGGAATTCGGCGGCCAGTGAGAACCCGTCATCGGGGAGGACCGTCATGCTCAGATGTTAGGCCAACGGCGCAAAGGTGCAGCAGGGGAGAAGGCTGTGACCTTGCACTCTCAGGACCGCTCTTGATCCTTGCGGTGCGATGGCCTATCCGGCGGGCGGCGCCGGTGGCGGCGAGTGCGGCGGCGATCAGCGGGAGTGCGGTCCAGGGCAAGTCGCCCACGACTGTGCGTTCCAGGACGATTCCACCGGTGAAGGAACCGCCGGCGATGCCGATGTTGTAGACGGTGGCCTGCATGGAGGTGGCCACGTCCGCATGTGCGGGTCCAGAGAAGTCGACCAGTGCGGTCTGCAGCACGGTGGGCGCCCCGCCGAAGGCCGCGCCCCACGCGGCTGTCGCGATCAGAAGGGCGGCGGGAGCCCGCCCGAACAGTCCGATGGCGAGCATCGCGGCCGCGATCAGTGCCAGTGCGGTCAGCAGGGTCGGCCGGAGGTGGCGGTCGACGAGGACGCCGACGGTCCAGATCCCCGCGACCGTGGAGATGCCGAAGACGAAGAGAACCAGAGTCGCGTCGGCAAGTCCCGCGCGCTCGGCGAGCGGCGACATGTACGTGTACATCGTCTGGTGGCCAAGGAGCAGGAGCAGGGTGATGAGCAGAACGGCGGGGATGCTGGGCAGCGCGGCGATGCGACGCAGCGGAACACGGTCGGCCGCCGCCTCACCGGGGAAGTCGGGGACCTTCCGCACCACCCAGGCCACGAGGACCACGGCGAGGACGGCCGGTGCGGCGAACGCGGCGCGCCAGCCGAGGACCTCGGCGAGCGCGGTGCCCGCGGGGATGCCGAGGCAGAGCGCGACGGTGATCCCGGCCAGGACGATCGCGATGGCCCGTCCGCGGCGCTCGGCGGGAACCATACGTGCCGCATAGCCGGCCAGCATCGCCCACAGAGTGCCGCCCATGGCGCCGGCCAGCAGCCGGGCGCCGAAGGTGAGCGCGTACGAGGACGAGAGCGCGGTGACGGTGTTGCAGAGCGCGAAGCCGGTGAGCGCGCCGACGAGCACGGTTCGCCGGGGCAGGCCGCGCAGCGCGGCGGTGAGCGGAATCGCCGAGAGGAAGGAGGCGGCCGCGTACCCGGTGACCAGGAATCCGATGTGGCCCTGGGACACCTGGAGGCTTGCGCTCATCAGAGGCAGCAGCCCGCCCGGCAGCAGCTCGGTCGTCACTGCGGTGAAGGCCGCGGTGAACAGGGCGAGCAGCCCCGACAGCGGCAGCTTGGGCGCGGGCGGCTTGAGCGCGTCCCGCTCGGGTGCGATCGGCATGCGACCATGGTGAAACCTTCACATCAGTGTGAAGGCAAGGAGAGCCATGAAGATCGGCGAACTGTCCAGGCGAACCGGCATCCCCACCAGGATGCTGCGCTACTACGAGGAACAGGACCTGCTGCACCCGGAGCGGGCCGAGAACGGCTACCGCACCTACGACGCGCCCGCCGTCTACCGGGTCCAGCAGATCCGCGGGCTGCTCGACTCCGGCCTGACCACGGAGATCATCCGCAGGATCCTGCCCTTCCTGACCGAGCCGGACGAGATCCATGTGCATCCGCAGTGCCTGACGGAGGAGACCGAGGCGCTGCTGCGGGGCGAGGCGGACCGGATCCAGCAGCGCATCGACTGCCTGGCGCGCAACCGCGACGCGATCCTCGCCTATCTCGCAGCGGTCCGGCCGGACACCGCGGACCCGCCCCGGACGGGGTGAGCGGGCCGGGTGCACGGGTGCGGGGGCGGCCGTACCGTGGATGCACACGATGGGACGGACAGTCTCCGTACGGAAGGCGGGACCCGCGATGGCCGGTGAGATCTCCTTCTTCGAACTGGGCGTGGGCGACTTCGAGGCAGCCCGCACCTTCTACAGCGGCCTGTTCGGCTGGACCTTCGAGCCGGGCCCGACCGAGGGCGGAGGCTATGCGATCACCACGCCCAACGTCCCCGGCGGCGTGCACGGCGGCGACGCGGGCGCGAGCCCGTACCTCTTCTTCCGGGTCGACGACATGAAGACCGTGCTCGAACGGGTCCGTGAACTGGGCGGCACGGTCGACGACTTCGACGCGGGCAGCGACGACGAGACGGTTGCCCGCTTCGGCCGCTTCAAGCTCTGCCACGACGATCAGGGCTCACCGTTCGGCCTCCACGAGCCGCCTCAGTAGGCCACCGTGAACCTGGTCCGGTGATGCCGCGGTTCTTCGGCCTCGTCCAGGAGAGCTACGGCGAGATCCTCCATGGAGATCGCCGAAATGCCCTGGGCGTCGGCCAACAGCTCGTCGGCGCCGAGCCGGTAGATGCCGGTCCGCTCTCCCGGCTCCAGCAGCGCTGCCGGACTCAGATAGGCCCAGTCCGTCACCGTCTCGACGAGGCAGACCGCGAGCTGTTCATTGCAGGCGAGCGCGATCTCCCGCCAGGCGGCGGGGAATTCGGGGTCGTCGATCACGGTGGCGCCACCGGTGCCGGGCACGATCAGGCTTCCCGCGCCGCCGACCAGGAGCACCCGGACGCCTGTCTTCGCGGCTCCGGCCAGCAGCGCCTCGGTGGTCGTGACCAACTCGCCTTCGCTGCCGGGGGCCGGGCGTGTCGCGCTGATCACCAGATCCTGGCCGGCGCTGAGGCGCGCGACGTCCTCGATGTCCGATGCGTTCCCGGCGCGGGCGTGTGCGGCGGCCGGCACCTCGGCGAAACGGGCGGGATCGCGCACCACGGCGGTGACTTCATGGCCCCGGGACAGGGCCTCGACCACTACGCGGCCGCCGACGTTTCCTGCGGCTCCGAAGACGACTATGCGCACGATTCCTTCTCCTTGTGTACGGGCTGCACGGGCAGTACGAGCTGGGTGGGGGGAGGGGTCCTGCGGATCTGCGCCACGACGAGGGCGGCGAGAACGACGGCCGCTCCCAGGGCCTGGGCCCAGGTGAGCCGCTGGTCGAGCACGAGCCATCCGAGGGCGGTGGCCACGACCGGGCTGAGCAGGCCGAGGAAGGTGACCTGGGTGGGTGACAGGGCGTGGATCCCCCGGAACCACAGGGCATAGGCGAGGGCGGCGCCGATGGTCGTGAGATAGCCGTAGCCGGCCAGGTTGGCGGCGGTCGGCGCGGCCGGCGGCGGGCCTTCGACGAGGAAGGCGACCGGGAGCAACAGCAGCCCGCCTGCCACCAGTTGCCAGCCCGTGGTGGCGAGCAGCGGTGCCTGCGAGGTCCACCGTTTGCTCAGTACGACTCCGGTGGCCATGGCGACCGCGCCGCCGAGGGCCGCCGCGATGCCCAGGCCGTCCAGTTGTGCGTCCGCCCGCAGAACGAGCAGTCCCACGCCGGCCACTCCGGCAATTCCGGCCAGCACGGTACGCCGGGACAGGCGCTCGCGGAGCAGCCCGGCGGACAGTGCGGCGACCAGCAGGGGTTGCAGCGAGCCGACGGTGGCGGCAACCCCGCCGGGCAGCCGGTACGCGGCGACGAAGAGCAGCGCGAAGAACACGCCGATGTTGAGGGCGCCGAGCACCAGCGCGCGCCACCACCAGATCCCCTGCGGCAGCCGCCGGGTCAGGGCGACCAGCAGAAGACCCGCGGGAAGGGCGCGGACCACGGCGGCCAGCAGCGGGCGGCCCGGCGGCAGCAGTTCCGTGGTGACCAGATAGGTCGTTCCCCAGATGCTGGGCGCCAGGGCTGTCACCAGCACGATTCCGATCCGATTACTTAGCACTAAGAGAATGTATCTCATCGCTAAGGTATCCGCTAGTCTGAACCGATGGCAGATCACGTGGACCGGGTGCTGGAACAGTGGCGCGCCGCGCGCCCCGACCTCGACGTTTCGCCCATGGCGGTGATCGGGCGGCTGAAGCGGCTGTCGCGGCTGATCGAGGCCGAACTGCGTCGCACCTTCGCCGCCCACGGGCTCGACGCGGCGTCGTTCGACGTGCTGGCCACCCTGCGCCGCAGCGAACCGCCGCACCGGCTGACACCCGCCGAGCTGATGCGGGCCTCGATGGTCACCTCGGGAGCCGTCACCCAGCGCCTCGACCGGCTGGAGGAGCGCGGCCTGGTGACCCGCACGCCCAGCGCGACGGACGGTCGCGTCGTCCATGTTGAGCTCAGCGAAGAAGGGCGGGCGCTGATCGACGAGGCCCTGCCCGATCACGTACGGAACGAGAACCGGCTGCTCGCCGCGCTGAGCGGTACGGAACGCGAGGCACTCGCCGACGCCCTGCGGAATCTGCTGGAATCCCTGGGCGACCGCACGGACTGACGCCCGGATTTCCGTATACGGGGGCCTGGTTGCCGTCCGTCAGGCCGCATCCGGCGTGCGCCGTACGCTCCAGTCGAAGCCGCCACGGCACACCAGCACGCCGGTGGAGTCGACGACCTCGGTATGAGTGCTGAGCCGGGCGCGCAGCGCGGCCCCCGCCAGGACCGGGCGCAGCGCCCGCAGAGCCTGCTCAGTCAGCCGGCAGGAGGCGACCAGCCTGCCCCGCGCGGGCGCCAGGAACTCCATGGTCGCGACGGCTCCCAGCGGGACGATTCCGTGGAACTCCTTCTCGTCTTCGACCGCCCCGATCATCGCGGCGAGTCCGGCGGCATCGATCAGCGTGATCAGTCCGCTGGAGTGCAGGGACCCGATCACGTTCGTCAGCGCCTCGGGCGTCGACAGGGCGACTTCCGCCGCACCGTCGGCGGCGCGCAGCACCTCGATACCGGCCGTACGGTGCGCCGGAATGGGATCCAGGAGGGAGCGGGCCAGAGGCGTGACATCCACACGTCAAAGAGTGGCCGCCCGAGACGACGGTCGCATGACCGCCCGGTCAACATCCGGTCCCTCGCAATGACGCTTCGACCCTGCCCGTCACGCGCCGGGAACGCGGCCGCCGAAGAAGACCTGGATCTCGGTGATCCGGCCGTCCCGGACGGTGCTCAGCTCGACATTGCGGTAGCGCTCGCCGTTCTTGAGCTCGTACTCGTACGCGAGGAAGACGCCGTCACCCGAGGCAGGAACCGCCTCGATGATCTCCTGGGACCGCAGGCGGTCGGCTGTGGGGAAGCAGCGCTCGAAGAACGCCGCCTTGTCGATCCGGTCGTCCTGCGGGCTGGTGAACACGAAGTCCTCGGCGATCAGACGGTCCGCGGTATCGCGGTCCTGAGCCAGGTAACTCTCCAGGCACGCACGGATGACATCGACGTTGGACATGGGTTGTTTCCTCCCGGTCTCGGCGAGCACCCATTGTGTTCACGGATCCACAGGGCCTTGTGGGATATAGCTGGACCGACCTTCGCCTTCCCTCTCCTTGTCTCCCTGGATGACGCCATGTGCTGGAGTGCGACAGCCGACCTCGCGGCGGGCACATGCGTCGCCGCGATCGGGGTGGCCTGCGTCGCGCAGGTACGCCGAGTCCGCGATCTGCCGCTCGCCGCGCTGCCGTTGCTGCTCGGAGCCCACCAGATCATCGAGTCGGTCGTCTGGCGCTCCGGCGGCGGCACGGGTCCCGCCACCTTCGCCTGGGCCGTCATCGCACTGCCCCTGCTGCCGGTGTGGGTGCCCCTCGGCGTACTCCTCGCCGCGCCGCCGCCCGCCCGGCGCAGGCTCGCCGTCCTCGCCGCCGTCGGGATCGCCACCGCTGCCGTCCTCGCCTACAGCCTGGCGACCAGGACGGTGACGGCGGACATCCGGGGGCACACCCTCGGCTATGTCCTGGACCTGCCGCGCTCCCCGCTGATCATCGTCGGCTATCTGCTGGCCACGGTCGGCTCACTCCTGCTCAGCGGCGACCCGGTGCTCCGGCTGCTCGGCGCCGTCGCCGGGCTCGGGGCCGTGGCCTGCGCGCTGCTGTGGCGGCTGGAATTCGTCTCCACGTGGTGCGCCCTCGCCGCGGTGGCCTCCGTGGTCCTCTTCCGCTGGGCCCGGCAGCGCCCCACCGGCCCGGATCTGGCCCCGGTTGGCCGCGCATAGTCCGGGTACCCGCCCGGCGTCCCTTCGAGGAGGAGGACCCATGACCGGCCGTAGGCCTCAGAACCCCGCAGACAACGGGCAGGACCCCGGCACGCAGGTGCCCCGCGACCTGCCCGATCAGCAGGCGCAGGAAGACGGTGACCCGCTGGAGACACCCGGACTGCAGGACACGGACGACGACGCACAGGACCCCGACCCGAGCCTTCCGGACATGGACGAGTCGGGCGCAGGCCGCAGCGGAGCGCCGCGCAGTGGCGGCGTGCACCCGGAGCAGCCCGTGCCGGACGAGCCCTCCGGCTGAGTCCGGTCGCAGACGGTGCCCCACCGGGTGAGTCTGGAGGAGGCACACCTTCCGGAGCCGGGACCGCGCACAGCATCCCGAGAGGCAGGAATCACCGTGAACACGACACAGGAGTACACGACGCCGGTCGTCGTGACGCTCAGTAGTTGCGCGAAGGAGGATGCGCACAGCGTCTTCCGGCTGTTGACGCAGTCGTTCGCCTCGGATCGCGCGGAGAACGACGTACCCGACTACACCTCCCACGACACTCCTCACGACATCTCGGCCGAGCACACGACTGTGTGGACGTCGACCTTCGAGGTGTCGCCCTCGCACGCCAAACCCGGACCGGTGCGGTTGACGGCGCCCGTCAGGGTGGATCTTCAGGGCACGTACTGGGGAGTGGACCGGATGACCGAGACGCTGGCGGACGCCTTTGCCGTCAAGGCACAGGGCATGGCCGCGGGTGACCAGGAGAAGGACGTCCAGCTTCTTCTCGAGAGCGGCAGCGGATAGTTCGAGGAGGACCTGCCATGCCCATCGCCACGGTGAATCCCGCAACCGGTGAGACGCTGCGGACGTTCGACGCGCTCGGACCGGATGAGATCGAGCGGCGTCTCGCGCTCGCCGTGACCGCGTTCCGGGAGCACCGCACCAGGGAATTCGGGGAGCGCGCACAGTTGCTCGCCCGCGCCGCGGACCTGCTGGAAGAGGACCAGCACTCCATCGCCCGCACCATGACGACCGAGATGGGCAAGCCGGTCAAGGCCGCCCGTGCCGAGGCGGCCAAGTGCGCCAAGGCGCTGCGCTGGTATGCCGCGCACGCCGAGCAGCTCCTTGCCGATGAGCACCCCTCGACCGTCGACGTGCGGGACTCCGGGGCTTCGCGGGCGACTGTCCACTACCGCCCGCTGGGCGTCGTGCTGGCCGTGATGCCGTGGAACTTCCCACTCTGGCAGGTCGTGCGCTTTGCCGCCCCCGCCCTCATGGCGGGGAATGTCGGACTGCTCAAGCACGCGTCGAACGTGCCCCAGACCGCCCTCTACCTGGAGGAGCTGTTCCTGCGCGCCGGATACCCGGAGGGATGCTTCCAGACGCTGCTGGTCGGATCCGGCGCGGTCGAGGGCATTCTGCGCGATCGCAGGGTCGCCGCCGCGACCCTGACGGGCAGTGAGCCGGCCGGCCGGTCAGTGGCGGCCATCGCGGGTGACGAGGTGAAGAAGACCGTACTGGAGCTCGGTGGCAGCGACCCCTTCGTCGTGATGCCCTCGGCCGACATCGAACGCGCCGCGAAGACCGCCGTGACGGCCCGGGTGCAGAACAACGGCCAGTCCTGCATCGCGGCCAAGCGCTTCATCGTCCACTCCGATGTGTACGAGGACTTCTGCGAGCGCTTCACCGCGGGAATGCTGGACCTGACCGTGGGCGATCCGATGCAGGAATCCACCGATGTCGGCCCGCTCTCCACCGAACAGGGGCGCGCCGACCTGGAGGAGCTCGTCGACGACGCGCTGCGGCTTGGGGCGACGGCCCGCTGTGGGGCACAGCGCCCCGAGAAGCCGGACAGGGGCTGGTACTACGAGCCGACGGTCCTCGTCGACGTGAAGGCCGAGATGCGTATCCACCATGAGGAAGCCTTCGGCCCGGTGGCCACGGTCTACCGCGTGGCCGATGTCGACGAGGCCGTGAATCTGGCCAACGACACACCCTTCGGGCTGAGTTCCAACGTGTGGACGCGCGACGACGCCGAAGTGGGTCGCTTCACCCGCGACCTTGAGGCGGGTGGAGTCTTCTTCAACGGAATGACTGCCTCACATCCCGCGCTGCCCTTCGGAGGTGTCAAGCGCTCCGGCTACGGCAGGGAGTTGTCGGGCCACGGAATCCGCGAGTTCTGCAACGTCACCACGGTGTGGCACGGCGCCGAGCCCTCGGCGGGCCACTGAGGTCGGTCACCGCCCGGTGCCGGGAGCGCGCCGGTCCGAGGGCGCTGCCGGGCCGTGCCGCCGCTCGGTCGGTGCCGTGACGGACCGGGACTGGCGCTGCCCGCCGGGCGCGCCGCGAACGCCGTCGCGCGCATGGCCGCGGCCGTCGGCAAGGCCCTTCCGGACCTGCTAGGGCCCCTGCATGTGAACGACGTGCTCGGGAGGTCAGCCGCCAGGAGTGAGCCGGTCGCACTCCAGCGAGGTGAGATCGACTGAGTCGGCCATGGCCTGCATGCCCTTGTCGTTGGGATGCAGATGGTCGCCGCCGTCGAACGTCGGCAGCATCCGTTCGGCGTCGTACGGACTCCGCAGCATCCGGTCGAAGTCGGCCACGGCGTCGAACTCCCCGCTCGTGCGGACGAATTCGTTCACCTCCTCGCGTATGGCCTCCTCGGCCGGAGTCCACTCGTACCAGCCCCTGTACGGCAGGACAGTGGCACCGACGACGCACTTTCCGGCCGTGTGGGCGCGGGCGATGATCTCGCGGTAACCGGCGATCAGACCGGCGGCCGTCACTGCGGAGTGGGACTTGATGTCGTTGATGCCCTCGAAGACGACGACGGTCCGCACACCGGACTGGGAGAGCACATCCCGGTCCAGCCGCTTCAGCGCACTCTGCCCCGCGCCGTCCGCGAGGACCTTGTTGCCGGAGATTCCTTCGTTGGCCACGCCGCGGACGGTGCTGTCCGCGGAGCTCTGGAGCCGCCTCGCGAGATAGTCGGGCCAGCGGCGGTTCTTGTCGGTCGTCGACTGCCAGCCGTCGGTGATCGAGTCGCCGAGTGTGGCGACCGCGCCGGTGCCGGGTGCGGCCTCCACGGTGACCGCGTCGAGGTAGAGCCATGACCCGCTCTGCTCGGTGTACGCGTCGGCGGCCTGCTCGCTCGCGTGGTTGCCCGCCGCGGAGTACGAGGTCTGGAGCGCCATGCCATGGCCCGTCGCCGGGCCGCCCGCGCTCTGCACATAGAGGCTGATCACCAGATTGCTCTGGGCCTTCACCCGGCCGGGCAGCGGGTCGCTGTAGCGGAATTCGCCAGGGGCGAGCGTCACTGAGTGCGAACCGCCGAAGGTCAGTTGTCTGTTGCTGGCGTCGGCTACCTGGGCCCCGCTGTCCTGGACGCCCGCCCAGACCGCGCCGAAGGTGAGCGGGCGGTCGCCGAAGGCGTTCGAGAGCCGTATGCGCAGGTCGCGCCCGCCCGTACTGGTGTGGACGATCAGACGGTGGCTGCGGTCGGACACGTCGTCGCCCATCCGGTCCGCGCTCGCAGCCCACGTGACCACCGCACGCGACGGCGCAGGCGCTGCGGCGACCGAAGATGCGCAGACCGAGAGTGCCAGCACCGGTCCCAGGATGAAGGCGGCACCGCGGCCCGCCCCTCGCCGGGACATCAGCCGAAGTCCCGGAGAGTGACGGACGCGCCGGGCTGCAGCCGCACGGTGCGCGAAGTCCCCTGCCACACCACGGTCGTTGTACGGCCGCCGACGCTGCGGACGCGGGCCTGCTCGACCCTGCCGTCCCGCCAGCTCAGATCGACGGCGAAGCCGCCGCGGGCGCCGATCCCGGTCACGGATCCGGATGTGGACCAGGCGGCAGGCAGCGCGGGAAGAAGCTCGATGTGTCCCGGGCGGGAGTACAGCAGCATCTCGATCACGGCGGCCGGAGTGCCGAAGTTGGCGTCGATCTGGAAGATCCCGCGGCCCTGCTCGACCTGATAGATGTCGAAGAGGTTCAGGGCGGTGCCATTGCTGCCACCCGTGGACGGCCGCAGATTGGTGGCTATGAGCCGGTAGGCGTTCTCCGCGTTCTTCAGGCGCGCCCAGCACAGTGCCCGCCAGGCGTTCGCCCAGCCGAAGCTGTCCATTCCGCGGGCGGTGAGCAGCGCCGTGGCACCGTCGAGCAGCTCGTCGGACACGGCGCCGGGCCGGATGCGGTCGCCCGGGAACAGACCCATGAGCGGGGAGAGATGCCGGTGTGTGGTCTCGCCGAGATCGTCGGGCGACATCCACTCCTGGAGCCAGCCGGTCTTCGGGCTGACTTCGGGCAGGTAGAGCCGGTCGTGAAGCCCGCCGACGGTTTTGCTGTAGGCGGCGTCCCGGCCCAGATCGGCGCATGCCTGCCGGTAGTTGGCGAACAGGGCCCGCACCAGCTCCTGGGCGTACGTATTGCCCCTTGCGTCCTGCGGGCCGTGCTCGGGGGACCAGTCATGGTCGGCGACGAGCACCTCGCGGGAGGTGCCGGTCGCCCGGTCGACGACGGTGATGGTCACCAGCCGTGCCTCCCAGAACTCGCACGCCCCCTTCAGCAGCGGATAGATCCTCGCCAGATAGGCCGGGTCCTTGGTGTACTCGTAGTGCTCCCACAGGGAGTTGCACAGCCAGGCATTGCCGGGCGGATGCCACCACCAGCCGAGACCGCCGTGGACATTGGTCGAGTACGCGACCGTCCAGCCGGCGACCTTGCCCGAGGAGTTGCGGAAGCGGTTGCGCGGGTCGTTGAACAGCTCCCTGGTGAGCTTGGTCCACGAGGGCAGCTGGGCCAGGCAGTAGTCGGCCAGCGCGTCGAAACAGCGGGAGAGCCCGGTCCGGTCGGCCATCCAGTAGTTCATCTGGATGTTGACGTCGCTGTGGTAGTCGCCCATCCAGTCCGGGTCGTTGCCGTCCAGCCACAGGCCCTGCAGATTGAGCGGAAGGCCGTCCCTCGATCCGCAGATCATCAAATAGCGGCTGAACTGCACATACATGGCCTCCAGTTCCGGATCGGGTTCGGCCTGCTGGGTACGTGCCTTCAGCCGCTCCCAGGTGTCCAGCCGCCGCTGCTGCGCGCTCGACGCGCCGAGCGAGATGCTCATGCGGTCGAACAGGGCGCGGTAGTCGGAGACATGGGTGTACAGCAGCTCGGTCGGCGACCGGCGGACGGCGGTGACTGCCTTCGTACGGGCGAGTGCGGCCGGGTCGAGAGCGGGGTCGCGATACGAAGCGGCGGCATCCGGCGCGTAGTTCGTGCCGCCGCTGACCACCACGGTCAGCTCCCGGCACCGCGTGAAGACGATCTGCGTGCCGCGAACGGCGACCGTGCCGCCGCTGCCGCGCGCGGTGACGGCCGCTCCGTAGCGAAGGCCGTTGTCGAACGAGTCCCCGAACCAGAGGGACGTGCGCGGTGCGTCCGCCGATGTGCTCTCGCCGTGGGTGCCGTCGAGTGTGATCGTGCCGGTGTAGGTGCCGCCGCCCCGCTGGGTCAGGCGGATGACGATCGCGTCGTCGGGGAAGCTGGAGTAGATCTCGCGCTCATACGTCACGCCGGCCCGGGTGTACGAGGAGCTGACCAGGCCCTGGCCGAGGTCGAGGCCGCGGCGGTAGTCCGAGACGGCCCCCAGGTCGTGGTCGGGTACGTCGATCGCGAGGTGCGCCAGTAGCGTGAAGCTGCCGAAGTTCTCGCGTGCGTAAGGGAATTGGCCGTCCTGCTCGAGCGTGCCGTTGAGCCCGCCGGTCCACAGGGTGGCGTCGGTGAGGTGCAGCAGCTCATGGGAGGGGTCGTTGCCCACGAGGGCGCCGAGCCGGCCGTTCCCGATCGGCAGCGCCTGCTCGATCATCTTCCGGTCCGATGCGGGGGCTCGGTACCACATGTGCGTGGTCGGGGACTTGGACAGCATTGGGGACGCGGTGGGCCGGTTCGGAGCGGCCGATGCGGTGAAGGCGGGCAGACCGCCGAGGGCGGTGGCCGTACCGAGGGCGGCGGCCAGCGAAAGGAATCCACGGCGGCCGGGGTGTGCGGGCATGGGGGCGTGCTGGTCGTCCACGGGGCGCTCCACGGGGATCGGGCGGTCAGGGGGAGGGTGTTCAGGAACGCCGCGGAACGTCGATCTTGTCGATGTCGGGGGAGTAGCCGGACGGGCCGCTGTCGAAGGTGACGGTGTTGCTGCCCGCCTTCAGCGTGACGGGCACGCTGATGGCCGCCGCGGCGCCCCAGCCGCCGCTGGAGGGGAAGTCCCAGGTCGCGGCGGGCTTGCCGTTCGCCGAGACCTTGACGGAACGCGGGTCACCCGAGGTGTAGGCGACATTGAGGAGGTAGGTCCCCGCCGTGTCGACCACGATGTCGTTGAAGCGCAGGGCTCCGCCGAGGTAGAGGCCGCCGACCTTCCTCGCGCCCGAGCACTCGTCGCAGCCGCCCACGGAGGCATTGCCGCTGAGGGTGTTGGCCGGTGCCTCGGCTTCGTACGCCGTCATGGGCTGTGCCCCGCCGTGCGGAGTGATGGTGAACAGCCGTGATCCGTGGGCGGGCAGGGCCTGTGTGATGCTGTCGCGGTGGCGGCCGAGGCCCTCGTGGTTCCACAGGTCGCGCACCGATGCCTGCCCGCGGAAGCCGAAGCTGGACCAGTTCGCCGTCACCGCGGCCGGGGAGTCACCGAGGTTGAACAGGGCGACCGTGTATGTCCCGTCCGGGTTCTTCGCGCCCCAGACCTGCTGTTCGCCGGCCGTGACGGGACGGGCCGCGGGTGAGGCCTGCTGGTTGACCTTGAGCACTTCGCGGTTGGTCAGCAACGAGAGACCGTAGTCGTCGAGGCGGGTGAGGTCGTCGCCGGTGTAGAGCGGGGACTTGGAGATGGTCCACAGCGTCATATAGCTCTGTCGCTCGGCCTTGGTGAGTCCGTCCATGACGCCGTTGCCCACGTCGAGCGAGTCCAGGTCGTTGAAGCCGCCTGGCCCACCGTGCCGGGTCCAGGCCGGGGTGTCGCGCCATCGGTCCTCGACGGAGTTGTCCCAAGTCACCAGCGTGTTGCAGTAACACTCGACATCGGTGTCGATGCGCCAGCCGTTGGAGTGCTTCTTCCAGTCGGCTATGTAGTTGACGTCCAGGGACCAGGAGATCTCCAGATGGATGGGGCGTCCGGTGGCGGCCAGCGCCTGCTTCCACGCGGCGATGTCGGTGCGGTTGTCGTAGGCGTCGCCGCTCTTGAAGGAGCCGGGCCCGACGCCGTCGACCTTGAGGAAGTCATAGCCCCAGTCGGCGAACAGCTGCGCCTGTGAGTCGACGTACTTCTGGGCGCAGGGCCGGGAGAAGTCGATCTTGTACGAGCTGTCCCAGCCGTTCGTCGTCCGCAGATCGCCGTACACGATGTCCCCGGTGGTGCAGCCGGCCGTGTTGAAGACGGGGACCTTGCCCTCTCCGTACGCCTCCTTCTCCAGGCCGACGGGCAGATAGATACCTGCCTTGAGACCCTTGGCGTGGATGTGGTCGGCGACCGCCTTCATGCCGCGTGGGAATCTCTCGGGGTCCGCCTTCTGCCGTCCGTACGCGTCGAAACGGGGCTTCCAGTCCCAGCCGCGCCACCAGCCCGCGTCGATGTTGACGTACTCGTAGCCGTATGCCTTGAGTCTTGCGGCCATGGCGTCGGCCTGCTTCAGGACATTGGCTTCGGTGAGATAGCTGTAGTCGCCGCTCGGGTTGAGCCCGGGGTACTTGCTGGACTGCATGCTCCAGCTGCTCCAGCCCATGTACGGCTTCTGGGCCGGGGCGGCCTGCGGTGCGGTGACGGACGGCGCCGTGGCCGGCGCCGTGGCGCGGGCGTCGGCGGGTGCGGCCGTGCTGAGGGAGGCGGCGACAGTGAGGGCGACGGCTCCTGCGGCAATGCCTGAGGGTGACAGCATGGGGGCTCCTAACAGGTGTCGGATCCGATGAACGTCTGAATCGCGGCGGCCGCGGCCCCGCGCGCCCACTCGTCGAAGGGCAGTGGACGGGTCGTCACCTCGCACTGCGCGGCGGTGCCGAAGGCGGCCGCGGTGAACGCCTCCCGGATCTGCTCGGCGAACAGGTCGTACGCCGCCAGGCCCTCGCCGGAGATGATCACGCGCTCGGGTCCGAGCAGATTGACCACGGCTCCGATCGCGCGGCCGATCGTCTCGCCTGCGTGTGCGTACGCGGCGCGGGCGGCGGGGCTGCCGGTGTGGGCCAGCGCCAGCGCCGCGGCGGAGTCGGCCACCGGACGGCCGGTGTCCTCGCGGATACGGCGCAGGATCGCGGAGTCCGACGCGATCGCCTCGACGCAGCCCGTATTGCCGCAGTGACAGAGCGGCCCCTGCGGATCGATGGGGAGATGGCCGATCTCGCCCGCCACGCCGTGCGAGCCGGAGACCACGCGGCCGTTCACGACGATGCCGCAGCCGATACCTGCGCCGACGGTGACGACGGCGAAGTTCGCGCATCCGACCCCGTCGCCGAACCACTGCTCGGCGACGGTCAGGGCGCGGACATCGTTGTCGACGGTGACCGGAAGACCCGTTGCCGCTGAAGCCAGTTCGGCGAGCGCGATGTCGTGCCAGCCGAGGAAGGGGGAGTAGCGCACCACACCGGCGGCCCGGTCCACGTCGCCGGACACGGCGATGCCCAGACCCTGCACGGCGACGCCGTAGCTCTGCGCCTGCGTCAGCAACTCCTCGGTCAGCGAGGCGATGAGGCCGATCACGGCGGAGGGATCGCGTGCGGGGAGCGGTGCGTGCCGCGCGACGCGGATCAGGCAGCACAGGTCCGTCAGCACGGCGATGACCTCGTCCGCGGTCACCTTCACGCCGATGAACAGGGCCCGTCCGCCGTCGACCCGCACGGGGTTGGCGGGCCGTCCCAGGGTGGGCCGGGCACCCTCGTCCGCCGTCTCTGCCGTCTCGACGACATAGCCCGCCTCCATCAGCGGGCGCACAGCCTTGGTCACCGCAGCCGAGGAAAGGCCGGTACGGCGGGCGAGTTCGACCCGGGTGAGAGGGCCCTGGGACAGGACGGTGGTGAACACCGTGGAGGCGGCCGGCGTGGCCGCCGGGAACGTCTCAACGCGGTACGTCGACGGCATGGCGGGAAACGTAGGAGACTTAATTTCCTCTGTCAATAAAAGAAGTCGGATTGGTTACGCCGAAGTCGTGGGTCACGGCATGAACAACATCCGTCTCGGTGGCCTCGACTCGGGTAAGTTCCCTCTGTGCGCGGCTAGTTGATCTCATTCACCTGAGGGGACCAGGGAAACGGGGGAGCACCGTGGGCGGGAGACTCTATGGCCAGGGGGCGCTGCACGAAGGCTTTGTGCCCAGACTGGTCGGCCTGCATCAGAAGGACGGATACCGCGTCGGGTTCGCCTATCCGAAGGGCGCGCCTGTCGTCCGTGTCGTCGGCGGGCGAGGCAGCGGCAAGAGCGCCCTGCTGAACGCCGTATACGACGCCTACAACGGACGGGTCCCGCTGGCCAGGGTCGACCTCGGCGCGCCCGGTTTCGGAGAGCCGGGCGTCTCAGGGCTCGGCGACGACGAGGTTCCGGGCGCCTCGCACATCACGCATCTGCTGTTTCTGCTCGCGTACAAACTCGGCCTGGACGTACAGCATTTCGGCAAGGAGCTGGCCTTTCCCCGGCTCTCGCTCGGCCTGCTCGTGGTCACCGCCTGGCGGCCGCTGAACAGCGACGAAGCCGATGTGCGCCCCGCCGACCTGCGGCGCGCCGAGGCGGATCTACGGGCTTTCATCGTCGCCGAGGACCCGGATCTCAAGCGCCGCCGCGAGAGCCTGGGCCGCTGGCTCGACGTCGTCGCGGACAACCTTCCGCAGGTCCTTGCGGTCGTCGGGCTCGACTCCGTCGCGGGCATCATCGTGGACACCGCGCGCACCCAGCTCCTCAAAGGAGAGCCGGACAAGGGCGCGCTTGCCTGGTGGGGCCGCCGGCTGCACGGCTCGCAGGGCTACCAAGGGGATTCACTGCAGCGGCTGTTCCAGTTCGTACGCGGCTTCCGGCGGCTCGACGACCGGCGGCGCACCGCCGAGGAGCATCTCGTCGCCGCTCTGCTCGACGACGTCGACGGCAACTACGGGCGGCTGAGAAGGCTCAACCGGACGCCGCGGCCACTGCTGCTGCTCGACAACGCGCACACGGACGTCGGCCGCACCTTCCTCGGGCTGCTCGAACCCGGATACACGGCCGGGGACAAGGACCCCACCCGCCCCGTCGTGATCGCCACAGCGCTCGGCAAGGGGGAGCAGTACGCCCCGCTCGGCGAGGTCGCCGGGGACGCCACGCCCACCGGCCGCCCCCTCGTGCTCCGTATCCCCGCCATCGAGCACGCACACATCGGCGAGATGCTCAGCGCCGTCGACTACCCCGAGCAGCTGCCCCGCCTCGTCGCCCGCTACAGCGGGGGCCGCGCGGCCAGCGCCCGTACGCTCGCCGACACTGCGATACGCCTGGTGCAGGACGCGGGCGTCATACGCACCCGGGAGCTGCTGGACGCGGCAGCCCCGGACCTGCTCGACAAGCTGCTGCCGCAGCCCGCGATGTGTGACCGTCTCGTACTGCTGTCAGCGGCCGCCGACGAGAACACCCGGCGCGGCCTTTGGACCTTCGCCCACCCCGAGGACCACTCGGAAGACCTCGTCGCCGCCCGGGTACGGGAGGCCGACGACTACCGCGTGCGCGCCTGCCTGGACGGCGACCGGGCGCTCGACCTGCTGCTGCGGCACCGGCTCGCGGCCACCACGTCCCACGACCGGTGGCGCGACACCCATCTGCGGCTGCGCTCCCTGTGCGACCCGCGCAGCGACACGTATCTCCACCACACACTGGCCCTGGGACGAGTGGACGAAGTGGTGTGCGGGCTCCACCACCGGTTCACCACCACGCCCCCGGAGCAGTGGCTGGCCGCACTCAATCTGATCTGCTCGGCGCCACACCCGCGTGAGGGCTACGAACCACCGGGCAGCGCCGTCCCGTTGTCGTGCACGGTGTGCGGCAGCGACGGGCCAGGACCGCACCATGACGCGGTGGAGAGCCTGGTCCCCATCCTCTGGCAGCTGTCAGACCCGCTCACCCTCGCACCCCGCGAGGACGAACTGACCAGCATGCGCATCGCGCTGGAGACGCTGTACGGAAACAAGGCCGCTCACGCCGCCTACCGCGAGGCGTCCGCCGCCTGGCCCGCACGCCTCAAGGCCGGATTACAGGCCCCCGACCTCCCGATCTCGGAAGGCTCCCCGTCATGACGTCCTTCATCAGAAGGCTCCCCGGCGGCCCGCTCACCAAGGCTGTCGCCCTCTTCGTCACCCTGGTGGTGCTCGGCACCGCCGCGTGGGCCGGATATCGGGTGTTCGGCCCTGATGCCTCGTGCGGGCAAGGTGTCGAGAAACGCGGACCGGGCAAGGGTGAATGCACCGGGGTGACCGACGGCAGCCATGCCTTCGCCCCCAACCTCAAGGAAGTCAGCGCACGTATCAAGGCCGAGAACGACCGGATCAAGGGCGAGCCGTACGTCTCCATCGCCGTCATGCTGCCGATGGATCCCACCCAGTCCTTCGAGCAGCAGAAGACATTGCACGAGGTGCAAGGCGCCTACCTCGCGCAGTACCGGGCCAACCACGAGTCCAACAGCAAGAAGCCCGCGATCCGGCTGCTGCTCGCCAACCCCGGCCGCAATCACACTCATTGGCAGCCGGTGGCCGAACAGCTCGGCTCACTCTCCGAGAACAGCAGCGCCAATCTGCGTGCGGTGATCGGATTCGACGTCAGCACCATCACCACCCAGCGGGCCATCGCCTATCTGACCAACGAACGGCACATCCCCGTCGTCGGCGGCCCCATCACCGCCGACGGCTCCGGCAACAGCAAGCTGCACCCCAACGCCTACCGCGGCCTCGCCCGGGTCGTCCCCACCACCAGCGACCAGGCCGCCGCACTCTCCAACTTCAACAAGGACATCGACCCCAAGAACACCCTGGTCGTTGAGGACATCCGCACCGGCGACACCTATGTCGACGCACTCAAGCTCGCCTTCGCGCTGCGGACCAAGGGCTCGCCGCGCGCCCCCGAGCAGTACCGCGCACCCGACGAGTTCCACGAGGAAGGCACCACGGCCAACGCCTTCGACCAGATGGTCGACACCATCTGCACCTCGTCCGCCAAGGTCATCTACTTCGCCGGACGGCCCGTACAGCTGCGGCAGTTCGTCAACGAGCTCGGCAACCGCGGCTGCACCGAGAAGAAGTACTTGGTCATCACCGGCTCCGGGGCCTCCACTCTCGCCTCCGACAAACGCCTCGACTGGAGCGCCTTCCACAAAGGGGTGACCCTGCAGTACGCGGCCGTCGCGCACCCCGAAGCATGGACCGGCCCCAAGGCACCCCGAACGGGCGGCTCGGCGGCGGCGTACCGTGCGCTGGCCGGACTCGCCACCAGGAAGGAGATCGGCGCCATCGGCCCGGTGGAGCTCACCGACTCGCGGACCATCACCTTCTACGACGCGGGCCTCACCGCGATCACCGCCATCCGGATGCGCGACGACGGCGACCCCGTCATCCCCGCGCTGGGCCGTGTCGCCGACTCCTGGCTGAGGCTCCACGGCATGGGCAAGGTGGACGGCGCGAGCGGCTGGATCTGCCTCGACAACTACGGAAACCCGTACAACAAGGCCGTCTCCGTCGTCGAACTCGCTCCGGACTCGCCGGGCCGGATCCGCTTCGTCGGGCTTGCCTGGCCGACGGGCAGGCCGACGCCGAACGAGTGCACGGCGCCACGGAGCGAGTGAACTGCCCCAATCCTGGCGGGACGTGTACGCGCCTAGGGCCTGTCGTTCGGATCTTGCCGGGCTCGCGTGCCCTGGCACGGCACCTCGCTGCGTTGTCGTCAGTCGCCGACGCTCCGCGTCGGCTCTCCCCCTGCCTTCGGCGGGGGGACCCCCATCCTCCGGCCTGCGATGCACCACGCCAGACCCCGCTCACTGATCCGGCCTGATCCAAACGACAGGCCCTAACTCTGGTGGGACTCGTACGCAACCCCGGCGACGACCAGGTCCTCCCAGGCCATGCCGACGCTCTTGAACAGCCGCGGCCGGGAGGTGTCGGTCTTCACCGTGCCGCGCGCGAGGTCCGCCAGGCCCACCAGGGAACCGGGATCCAGCGCGCCCGACCGGACGGCCAGGATGATGTCACCGGCCTCGCGCAGCGCGGCTGCGTGCGCCTCGACCACGACCGTCGACCTGCGCACGGTCTCGTCGTCGACCTCGCGCGCATCGGGCTCGTGCGAGCCGATGGCAACGACCGTGGTGCGGTCGGGCAGGGCCGCGCCGTCGAAGAGGGGAGTACGGGCCGTGGTGCAGCAGGCGACCACGTCGGCCTGAGCCACCGTTTCGGCCGTACCCGCTTCCACGGTGAGGCCCGAATTCCCGTACTGCGCAAGGAAGGCGGCCAACCGGTCCTGGTCGCGGCCGACGACGGTGATGTGCCGCAGGGTCGGGCGGATTGCGCGCAGCGCCTCGATGTGGCTGTGCGCCTGGGGTCCTGTGCCGAAGACGACGAGCCGCTCGGGCTCCGGCACGGCGAGCAGATCGACGGCGGCCGCCGAGACCGCGGCGGTACGGATCGCGGTCAGCACGACCCCGTCAAGCACGGCGAGCGGGCTCAGCGTCTCGGCGTCAAGCAGCAGGTAGTTGCCCTGGATGCGGGGGAGCCCGAGCGCGGCGTTGCCCGGCGCCACGGTGGCGATCTTGACACCTGCGTAGCGGCGGGAGTGCGAGGGCATCAGCAGCAGTTGCCCGTGCTCGACCGGGACCACGGAGCGCGCCGGATCGGTCTCGGGGTCGAGCCCGTCGCGAAGGGCGTCCTGGAGGGCGGTGATGGTGGCGGGGAGGGGGAGGGCGGCGCGGACGTCGTCTGCGCGCATGATTTCGGTGGCGTGCTGGGTCACGGCCGGAACGTTACCGCCCCCGCGCGGCCTGTCAGCCGCACCCTCTGGGGCTCCGCCCCGGACCACGCGGCGGCCGAAGGTCGCATACGGGGTCCGGGGCGGAGCCCCGGTTGAGGGAAGGGGCGGGGTGGGGAACAAGCCCCGCCCACGACACCGTCAGACGTTCGGCACCTTCAGCCTGTCCCAGCTCGACTTGCCCGGAATCCCATCCGCGTCGCTCCCCGAGAACCCCAGCTTCCGCTGCCACGCCGCGTACGACTTGCGGTCCGCCTCCGACCAGTCCGGGCTCGGCCCCTCCTCGTACCGTCCGCAGCCCTCGGCCACCAGCCGCTTGCCCATCGCCGTGATGATCGGGCTGCGCCGGCCCGCCGCGAAGAAGGCGGCGCCCGGGAACGGCTCGAACGTCGCCGGCGGCTTGGGCGCGGGCGGCTTGGACGGGCCGGACGGCTTTCCGCCCAGGCGCGCGTGGATCCGGGCTCGCATCGAGTCCATCGTGAACCCGCGCGGGTCGACCTTCCCCGGCTGCCACTCCTTGTGGCCGATCACCGAGCGCTGCGACCACCCGTGCGCCCGGCAGATCGCCGCCGCGGCCTTCTCGATCGCCTCCAGCTGGGCCGCCGGCCAGGGGTCCGAGCCATTGCCGAGGTTGACGCACTCGAAGCCGTAGAAGTAGCGGTTGCCGTCGGTGTTGGCCTCGTTGTCGGAGGGCAGGGCCGACTCGTTGATCACTGCACGCAGGACGTCGTCGTCGCCGAGCCCGGCATGGTTGGCGCGGCCGTTGCCGACCAGGTGGACCGTGCCGTCCTTGGCTATCACTCCGTGGCACAGCGGCCCCGGCAGGCTGGAGTGGCCGTCGTAGCAGATGTCCACCGAGTTCTGGGTGCCCGAGGTCACGGTGTGATGGATCATCACGCCGTGCATGGGCCCCCACGGACCCTTGTGGTTGCGGTTGTGCGTGCGCCAGCTCCGCTCCTCGACGACGTGAAGCCCTTCGTCACGCAGAACCTTGACCAGTTGGGAGGCGGTCAGAGGGGTTGCCATCGTGGTGCTCCTTTCAAGGTGCTACGTCAGTTCTCGGGCTGTCCTTCGGTGCCCTGCCCGGCCGCCTGCGGGGCCGGACCGCTCGCTGCCGTCCTCTCGGCGGCGGCTGCCTCGGCCTCGTACGTGGCCTCCGCCGCCAGCGCCTCGGCGTCGGCTGCCGGGATCGGTGCCGCCAGCGGGGCGAACGTCTGGCGCAGGTCCGCCACCGAGCCCTCGCCGAGCACCCAGGCGAGCGGCGCGTAGTGCACCTGGTTGCCCACCGGGGCCTGAAGCAGCGGCCGGCGAGCCGCGTCCGTCGGCCACTCGACATTGCCCGTTGCTGTGCGCGCCGCGACGGTCCAGTAGTCGCCGGGCCGGTAGCTCTTGCCGGGCTCGAAGTACACGAACACACCGTCCTCCAGCGGCAGCCAGCCGCCCTCCTCGATGCGGAGGGCGCCGTGGCGCAGCTTCGCTGCGCCCTGCTTCGTACGGCCGGAGCCGCTCGCGCGGCCGCCCGAGCGGTGGTCCCAGCGCCGAAGGAACGGGTGCAGTTCGGGGCGGCGCCCCACCGACGGGTCCGGCTCGGCCGACAGCCGTACCCGGCGGCCGGGCAGGTCGAGCTCCTCGACCCGCAGCAGCGGCAGCGGTTCGTTCCGGCTGAGGTAGGCGGTGTCCACGAGCTCGACCCAGTCACCGACATTGAGGTCGAGCTTGTCGTCGCTGCCGAGCGAGGCCAGCTCCACCCAGGTGCCGTCGAGTTCGTCGACGGGGAAGGTCACCGAGCCGTTCTCCCTCGACCACTTGAAGGTCGCGTCCTTGGCCGCACCGCCCTCGTGGATCTCCACGCGGTACATCTGGTTCTCCTGGCCCCGGTAGCGGGCGTCCGGCTTCACCAGGCACGGGTCCTCGTCCGCGTGCTCGGGACGCTCGCTGCGCGCCGCCAGCCGCGCGGTGGGCGCCTGCGCGGCGGCCCACTTCGCGAAGGCCGCCCGCACTTGGTCCTTCGTCGCCCCGTCCTCGAGCTCCAGCTGCGAGCCGGGCAGCGGAAGCACCTGCCACACGACCTTCAGCCGCGCCGCCGTGTCGGGCATCGCCGACCCCAGTGCGACCTCGCGCAGCAGCGGGTCCTCGGCCGCGGTGACCGAGCGCTCCCACACCTTCAGATACGCGAGATACGGGAACTGGGAGGGCAGGCGGTCGCCGGGGCGCTCCGGGTCCCGGTAACCGTCGGGCTGGTCCCAGTACGTCCAGGTGGCCGGCGGCGAGACCGGCGCATCGGCGGGCTCGTCCTTCTCGCCCTCCTCGGCGCTGTGGGCGTCGTCCACGACCGGGACGCCCGGCTGCGGGCGGGTGGCGTCCAGCAGGATGCCGTCCACGTAGTAGCGGCCGCCGCCGATGGACAGATCGTCCAACTCCCGGCTCCCGCCCAGGAAGTGGAGCTCGAAGCCGGTCGCGCCGCGCGGCCCGCCGTGCTGCCCGATCAGATCGGCGGCGGTCGTACGGGCCTGCGCCAGCTGGATCGCGGTCTGCTCGTTGGCGTCGGCGTCCAGCTGGACGCGGCCCTGCTGTGCGATCACCGCCGAGTAGTGCCGGTCCGGCCGGAAGGTGATGCGGGAGATGTCTGCGTGCATGGGAAGGGGTCCCCCTCGGAAGTTCGTACGTCGGTGAGAAGTCGTGTCAGGTGACGGGGATGATCCCGGCGTCGGTACCGGCCGGGGTGTACTCGGCGAGCCGGGCCCGCAGGCTGTCCTCGCGCTGCGGCTGGTAGAGGTCGTGGAAGGCGCCCATCTCGGAACCGTCCTCGGCGCCCCGTTTGATCTCTTCGGCGCAGCCCGCGGCGAGTTGTCCGTAGGCGGGCGTGCCGTAGCGCTCGCTGGCGAACAGCGGGCGGACCAGCTGGGCGTTCTCCCTGCCCACCAGGTCCGGCAGGCACCGGTGGCGGCGCGGAGTGCGCGAGAGCGGCGGCACGTACGAGAACCGCACACAGCCGATGCCCCGCCGGGCCACATGCATCCGCCCGGTGAAGATGCTGTTCTCGGCGATCTCCACCGCGTGGGTGTGGACTTCGCCGATGACGGTGGTGCGGTGCGCGTGGAGCACAGCGTGCGCATGGCGGCAGTCCGGGGCGGACAGCGCCGCCCGGTCATGGCCGGTGGCGTCCAGGATGCTGTCCCGGATGTGGATGTCCAGCGGGTCGTGGTTCACCTCGTCGCCGATCACCTCGATGGTGCCGAGGATGCTGCGCTCGATCTGCACGCAGGCGGTGGTGCGGTCCAGGACCAGGCTCGGCTCCTCGGGGGAGTGCGGATGGCACTCCGGCTCCAGCGACCAGCCCGGTACGAGCGTGCAGTGCCGCAGCACGACCGCGCCCACGGGACCGGTGACATTGAGCCCTCGACCGGTGATCAGCAGACCGTCGAGCACGATCCGCGGAGCCTCGCCCCCGGCGTCCTCCTGGGCGCGGATGTTGAGCGCGTCGGGCCGGTTGCTGTACCAGTCGAGCAGCCGGATCACCGGCCGTGTGCCCTCGGCGGCCCGCACCTCCAGGCGGTCGCCCGGATCCAGATCGAAGTCCAGCTGCTCCTGGTAGGCGCCGCTGTGCGTGATCTCGATGATGCCGTCGGGGCCGCACTGCCCGGAACGCCGGTCGCGCTGCCAGTCGTTGTAAGCGTCCATGATCCGCTGGTAGCTCTGGCCCGGGCCCACCCGGTAGAGCCTGGCGGCCGTCGGTGTCTCCCGCTCGCGCGGGTACTCGCCGCCGCCCGTGTCGTCCGCGAACGCGTAGTGGTAGGTGACCCAGACGCCCTGCCGCGGCGCGGACCGCGAACCGAAGGCGATCCGGCCGAGCGCCGGATCGACCGCCACCTGACCGCGCTTGGGCCGGTAGCGCCAGTGCGTCAGATCCGCCACCACGATGTCCGACAGCGGCACCGGCTCGTCCTGGCCGTCGCGCCAGATCGTGAAGCTCTTGCCGGGCCCGTAGTAGTCGGCGAGCCGGTCGGCGAGCTGCCGGCGCCGGATGTACGCCGGCACATTGTCGATCGTCGCGATATGCGTCGCCGAAGGCTCAGGGACCGGCTTGGTCACCAGCGGTGTGTCATTGCCGAGGATCGAGAACGTGTAGAGGTTCCGGGCCCGGTCGATGCAGTAGGCGGGCGCCTCGGTGAGGTGGTAGGGCTTCAGCCGCCAGACGAAGAGTCCGACACCGGCGGGGGAGTAACCGCCTTGTGTACGCGCCGAGTTGGCCCGCCGCACATTCACCGATTGCGCCACCGTCCCGAACGGCCCGCCCGCCAGATCGAGCGCCGCCCCCTCGCGTACGTCCACGAGCCTGCCGCGCTCACGGCGGTGCGCGTTGGCGGCCTCCGCGCCCGATCCGTACAGCTTCACCGGCTGCTGGTGCGAGACGAGCCGGGAGAACTCCACGGCCCGCGAAGGCCATCCGGCGACATCCTCCGCCAGCTCCTCGAGCAGCGCGAGGGTGCCCTTGCGGCGCCGGTTGGCGACCGTGGCGGCCACATCGCGGCGCGGCGCCAGGGCCTCGGCGAGCCGGAGACGTGAATCGTCCCCGCCCTCGCCCTCGAGGCCCTCCGCCTGTACGCGCTCATAGCCGGGCAGCGGGGAGTAGCCGACCAGATCGCCGAGATACGGCAGCACCCAGGGCGCCGCGGTCTCCACGAACCAGTCCTCGTAACCCTGCTCGACCCCGTCCCGCACCCGGTCGACCTGCTCGGCGATCACCGCGAGCAGGGCGCGCAACGGCTCGCCGCCCTCGGCGTCACGCAGGCGGTGCCACTGCGGAAGCAGATCCGCGAGGCCGTCCGGTTCCCTGGTCATGCTGCATCCCTTTCGTTCGCTTCTCCGCCCGCGCGGCGCAGAGGTGCGGGTATCGCTGTCGTCTGCGGCCCGTCCGCCGCGCGTGCGTCGCTCACTGGGCGACCTCCGTCAGAATCAGCGTGTCCGCGACATGCGGGGAGAGCAGGGCGAGCTGTGCGGGCCGGATGCCGCGGAAGACGAACACGGCCCGGCCCTTCTCCAGCCGCCGGGTATCGGTGATGTCCGGGTTCAGCCGCAGCAGTTCGGCGAGCGGGATGCCATACCTGGCGGCGACCTGGGTGAGCGTTTCGCCGTCCTTGGCGGTGACGCGGTGCACGTCCTCGTCGTACGCGGCGAGCCTGGCCCCGACCGCGGTGCGCGGCTCGGCGAGCGAACCCGCGAGCCCGGTCAGCTGCTCGGGCGTCACGGACGCGGGCACACCGGTGAAGACGTCCACATCGACATAGTC
The DNA here is from genome assembly GCF_040606445.1 of Streptomyces sp. NPDC005408. Classification (NCBI taxonomy): domain Bacteria; kingdom Bacillati; phylum Actinomycetota; class Actinomycetes; order Kitasatosporales; family Streptomycetaceae; genus Streptomyces; species Streptomyces sp. NPDC005408. Next base: position 75,376 of record NZ_JBEXEX010000010.1, read on the forward strand.
GACGCCGGGCACCGAATGGGCGGTCGCCAGCACCTCGGACAGCCGGGCGGGACGGCCCAACTCGCGGCGCCCGCTGCCGAATTGGGTCAGCAGGGCACGGCGCAGCCGCGGTTCGACGACGCTCCAGGTGTGGTCGGGGGCGATCTTCACCTTCGCCGCGAGCAGCAGCAGCACCAGCTCCCGCACATCCACGCGGACCGGCAGGCGCGAGTCGCCGTACTCGGCCAGCGAGGAGCGCAGCGCGCGCAGCACCTCCGAGTCCTCGGCGATCGCGATGTCGTCGACACCGGCGACCGTCACATGCAGCACACGGCGCCGGCCGTCGAAGATCTCGCGGGCCGCGGCCCGTCCGATGCCCGCCCGTGAGCGCGCGAAGTCCTCGTAGTCCTCGACGGACACGAGCCGGTCGAGCGCGGAGACCGCCAGCGGGATCGTGCGCCGGGTCAGCCCCGGGCCGTCCGCGTCGGCGCCGCCCGTCGCGGGCTGCGGATTGGTGACGGCACTGACGCCCAGCGGCCGGGAGACCGCCTGAGTGATGCGATCCGCCCGCACGTTGGCGGCCTTGCCGGTGCCGAAGCGGTACCGGGCCCGGACGTTCTCGTGCCCGGTGGACAGCCGGGCGCCGTGCACGCCGTCACCGAAGGTGATCGTCGTACGGCCGTCCCCGGCGGTCCCGGAGACGTACACGCGCTCGCGCGGACCACGCCCCGCCAGGCTGTCCACCTCGTGCCACAGCAGCCCGTCGACGCGCACCTCGAGGGTGGGCGTCGCGCCCAGCGGATTGTTCGCGGGCAGCCAGGTCAGCGGCGACTGCCAGAGCGTGAACGTCTGGTTGGTCCGGTCGGCGTCGCCGCTGCCGATGGGCTCGTCACGGCTCTCGCCGTGCGTCGCGGGCACCACGTTGCCCTGCACGCGCACGGTGTCACGCCGGTAGCGATAGGCCAGGTCCGTGGTGAGCGTCAGCCTTGTATGGACGTGGTCGCCGGGCAGCTGCGGGTCGAGCTGCTGCTCCACCGCCGCGATCACCACCAGCTCGGTGCCGCGGACCCCGGCCGTGTCGGGGATGTCGGTGCGCTCGCCCGACACCACGAGATGACGGCCCGGCCGCAACCCGTCGTACAGTTCGGCCAGTTCGAGCTCATTGCCGTGAACGTCCTCGCCCAGTGGCTCGTCGGCGGGGCGCAGCGCCTCGCCGCCCGCGTGCACGGTCGCGTCCCGGATCGCCGACAGCAGCACGTCGTGCTCGTCCAGCCATGGATCGGCGAGCGTCAGCTCGGTGCCGCGGCCGGTGACCCCGTAGTTGGTGTACGCGGAGGTGCGTACGGCGGTGACACGGGTCGTCACGAACTTGAGCTTCTCGTCGCCCGGGATTCCGTCGGGGTCATCGGCTCCCTTGCGGGGACGCTCGATCGCGACCCAGCTGCCGACGGTGATCCCGTCGTACACGGAGTCCAGCGCAACGACATGACGGTTCGCCTGCTCCGGCACGGTCGCGATGCCGACCTCGACATTGGCCGGCTCGCTGCCGACCGTGTACCGCAAGGTCACCTCGTACCCGCCGTGCCTGATCTGCTGGTGCTCGCCAGGAGCCAGGAACCGTTCCAGCGGCTCGCCGTTGTGGACGGCCACATGGATCCGGCCGTCGTCGCCCGGCCGGGAGACGAACAGCGTCCGCTCGGGCAGCCCGGACATCAGCCGGGCCGTCACACCGGGCTCCTGCGAGTCCGCCGGGCGCCGGCTCAGCCAGCTCAGATCGTGGTCCTGCGCGGACCGGGTCATCAGCGATATCTGCCCCGGCCCCAGCGGGAAGGTCTTCTCGGCAGGCAGATTCTCCGAGACCTGCACGGACGCCCCGGTCTCGATGTGCTGGAACTCGGCGCTCACCGGCACCCGGCCGGCGGTGTCGAACACGACCCGCATGGTCGTCAGGGCCCCGCCGGTGAGCGGCCAGTCCGTCTGCCGGACGACTCGCCCGCGCTCGTCCTGCACGGGCTTCAGCGGCGCCGTCGCCCCGAACGGAGCCGCGGTCACACGCATCGCCTGAAGATCGCGCAGCAGCGCGGGCGCGGCAGGAGCTGCCCGCCGCCACGCCGCGTACATCCCGTCGGCCACCCGCGGATCGAGCGCCGACAGCAGCTGAGCCCCGAGGTCGGAGCCCGGCGCGAAATACCGGCCCGGATCGTGGGACAGCGTGCGCGCCCCCGACGGCGGCCGCACCACACGGGTGCGCAGCGCGGGCAGTACCGCACCCAGCGCCCGCATGGCAGGCGAGTCCGAAGCGGCGGCGGGAGTGTCCGGGCGAGAAGGCTCCAGATCGGCCGCCCGCTCGATCAGTTCGCCGACCACGGCCTCCAACTGCTCGAACCAGGCGGCGACTTCCTCGTACGGCGCGGCTATCGCCTGGGCCTCGGCGAGCCGGTCGTGCGGTTCGACGAGCCGCGCCGCGAACTGAGCGGGCGTCTTGATCCCGCCCAGATCGGCGCGCAGCGGAGCAAGGACCTGGGCGTCGAAGTCCTCGATGATCCGGCTGACAGGACGCGGATTGGGGTTGTCGGGGGTCGGCTCACCCTCCTCGGCCTCCCGCTCGTCCTCGGTGATCCACTCGCGGAGTTCGGTCACCAGCTCGGTCAGCGAGGGCGGTGCGGACTGCGGCAGCCCGATCGCCGTCACGTCGTCGTCCCGGTCGGTGCGGATGCGCGCCACCGGCAGCAGCAGCCGCTGCCCTGCGGTGTCCTTGTCCGCGCCGAAGACGAACAGCAGCTTGTCCCCGGTCTGCAGAGAGGTGTCGGTCCCCGAGACGAAGATCTCGGAGCGCTTGCGCAGATCGTCCGGCGTCAGCAGCGCCGGCCGGCGCCTACGGACCGCCAGCTCGTTCCACGCCCAGCGGGCGATGAGGTCCTCGCTGGTCTCGAAGGCCTGCGACTCCTCGTCGGACGTGCTCGGCACGCTGTTGCTGCGCGCGCCGCGCGGGATGAGCACCGCCACGTCCTCGGCCCGCGGATCCCGGTCCAGCGTGTACGCGAGATGGGTGTCCGCGGCGATGCCCGGCCGCGGCCGGTGCCCCACAAGACGCCCGAGCAGAGCCAGCGAGCGGTGCTCGTCGGCGGTGCGCAGATAGCCCTCGTCGGCGATGCGCTCGGAGTGGAAGGTGAGCAGATCGCCCACGACCGCCCACGAGTCGAGCAGCCCGATCGACGGATCGTCCGGGGTGCGGACGGTCAGCCCGCGCAGCGCCGGATAGGCGGGGGAGGCGAGCCGGTCGAGCATGGCCGCCAGGAACGAGCCGTACTCACCGACCCGGTAGTTCAGGGCCGTTCGGCCCGGCGGGTTGTACAGGGCCTTCGGGGCGTGGCGTTCGTCGTGCCCGCCGCAGCCGCAACCGCAGGAGCCGCTCATCGCGCACCTCCGCCGAGCTCGATCGAGAGCCGGCCCAGCTCGGGCCGGTCGGGGTCGTTGTCGCAACGCGCGATCTCCAGCGGGCCGAGCCGCAGCACGCCTGCCTCCAGTGCCGTGTCATCGAGTGGATCTTCGTGGAACAGCCGGCGCAGCCGGGTCACCCGTACGCTCTCCACGCCCTGCACCGCCGCGGCCGCGGCCACCAGGCGGCTGAGCCGCACCGGTTCGCCGAACGTCAGCGCGTCGGGGTCGAAGAAGCCGAGCCGTCCGCCCGCCAGCCGGCGGCTGCCGAGCAGCCGGTGGAGCTCGGCGAGAATCTGGCCGTGCTGATGGCCCGGGGCCGCGCACACCGTCAGGGCGATGTCCAGCGGCACGGACCTGGCCGGTCCCACCACCAGGTCGTGCCCGATCCGGCGGTAGCTCTCCAGCGCGTACGCCACCGAGTCGAGCAGCTCCGGGGACGCGTCCCCGCTGCCGAGCGCGTCGACGGCGACATGCGCCTCCTGCACACTGCCGGTCCAGCGGATCTCGGCGGCCGCTCGCTGCACTCCGGGCAGCTGCGACGCCAGTGCCGCATAGTCGTCCGCGGTGACGGCCCGCAACCTGGTGCGCTTCAGGTCGAGCGGGGCGAGCTGGCGCACCTGCTCGACCGGCTCGGCCTCCGTGCCGCCGACGGCGGGCAGCGGATTGCGTACGCCCGCGACGGGCATCGGGTCCGCTGCGTCCGCATCCTCCGGATCACGGCACAGCACAAGGTGGTTGATGGCTTCCGCGCCGACATTGCCTGCGGTGCCGCCGCCGAGCCGGTAGTGCAGCTCGAGCCGTGCCCCCGGCTGCGGACGGGCACCGTGCCGCCCGTCGCCGAACCGCAGCGCGATCCGGCCGTCGTCCTCCAGCTCACCGACGAAATGACGGTCGCGCGCATCCGAGTCGAGCAGATCGCGCTGTGCAGTCCACGACGCGTCGCCGTCCGCGACCGTGATGGCGGGCAGAGCAGCCCGCGGATCCTGTACGAGCGCGGCGGCGGGACCCCGCAGCACCGGCTCGTCCGGGTCGATCCCCGCCGCGTACTCAGGTCCCCAGGTGTGCGTGATCTCCCAGGCGATCGAGTCGTCGAGCACCGCACCGGCGCGCGACCGGGCCGTCAGCACATCGAGACGGCGCAGCTTCGCAGCCAGCAGCCGCTCGCTGCGGTGCAGCAGCTCCCGCAGCGCGCGCACCGGATGGCGGCGCAGTTCAAGCCGCTCCAGCACCCGCAGCCCGAACAGCACAGTCAGCTCGGCGATCTCCGGCTCCGTGAGCCCGTCGCAGTCGCGGGCGCTGCGCCACAGCTCCACCAGCCGCTGCCGGACGCGGCCCGGGACGGCGGCCAGCCGGGTGGACTGTCCGGCGGAGACATGGCGTGTGTCGGGGAACGGCACCGACTGGACGACGGGGGAACGCTGCAGCACCGGCCGGAAGCGTGGCGGGATTCCGGGGTAGACGACCTGCGCCAGCAGCGTCTGAAGCGCCTCGGCCTGCTCGTAGGCGGTGCCCGGGACGACCTTCTCCCGTCGGCGGCCCGCGAGTTCCAGGCCGAGACCGGCGCGCCCCGTCTCATCCTCGCCGACGACGGTGAACAGCTCCCGTATCTGATCGGCGGTCAGCAGCCGACCACAACGGGTCTGCTCCAGACGGGCGTTGATCAGATCCGCCGTCGCGTTGCCCTCCTTGCGGTCCCAGCAGCCGAAGCCGGACGGATCGCAGGACCCGAGGACGGCGGGCGCGGGAGGCACGGTGACCGTCTCCGGTGTGCCGCCACAGGACGTCAGCGACCGGCCGTGGTCGACGAGCGCGACATTGCCTCGCGCCACGCTCACATCCTCGACCGGCGCGCAGTCGGTGCCGCCGCGCGTCGACAGACAGACAGGAAACGCGAGCGCGTCCTCCGGCGCCCACGTGACCTCGAGAACCGGCTGGTCGGCCAGCTTGTCCACGACCGGCGTGACAGAGGTGAGGCGTACGGCCTGACGATGGGCCGGATCGGCGTCGCCAGGCGTACCCGAGCGTGCCCCCAGCACCTCCTCGATCAGCAGCAGATCGCCCGGCACCAGCTCCAGCGAACGGACCTGGCACTCCTCGTCCGCCCACGCGTCCCGCAGTGTCGCCGATGTGGCCCCCTTGGGCAGCGAGCACACCTCGTCGCCCCAGGTCCAGAAGCGGATCGTGTTGTGCTCGGGGCGCAGCGCCAGCGGCTCGTCGGCGACGACCGGCTCGAACACCTCGACCGATCCGCGCTCGTCCAGCACGGCCAGGTCCCGGTCGTCGATGACGGTGCCGATCTCGGGCCTGTCGCGCGGCCCCAGGCTGCGGACGTCGACGGCCGCGAAGCGGTACGTCCCGGGCGGCAGCGTCAGCGCCCGTACGGTCTCTACCGCGACGAACGCGCGTGCGTTGACGCCGTCGTGCATCGGGTAGTCGATGAGCCGCACATGACGGCGTACGGAAACGCGGCGGCGTGCCGTGTCGAGATACGCCTCTGTCGCCACCGCGTCCTGCTGATAGCTGATCTGGTCGGCCGTGTGGGCGAGCAGTTCGACCAGCGTCGTGCCGAGGTCGGCGGCACTGCGCTCCACCCAGTCCGGCGTGGTCAGCGCCAGCCGGTCCAGGATGAGGCGGCGGATCGTGTCGTAGTCGCGCGCGGTGTAGTCGATGACCGGCGCAGCAGGGAAGGCAGGAGGGCAGTCGGGCTGCTCGTGCTTGCAGTCGAAGGGGGTCGGGCAGTCGGGCCGGAAGTCGAACTCGGCCGAGAAATACCGCTGGTCGAAACCGGGAAAGGGCTCGGTGCCCGGCCGGCCGTAAGGATCCGTGTCCACGACCGAGAGCCGGTAGCGGGAGGTGTCCCCGGTGCGGTCCAGCGTGATGAACAGCCGGTCGTCGAGCTCAGGGTCCTCCTCGCGCTCGACGGACACCTCGACGGCTTCGATGCCGGTGATCCGGCGCCCGCCGTCGATGCGTATGTTCTCCGGGCACAGCCCGTGGGGCGCCTTGCCGAGGAAGGTGACGGTGAGGGTCAGCCCGTCGTCACCGGCCTCGACGGCGTCCACGCCGCCGAGCTGCGCCGCCCGTACCCTGGCGCGCCTGCCGTCCGTACGGCAGACCAACTCGTTGCTCGTACCGCTCATGCCGGGCCGCTCCCCTCGAACACGTCGTCGCGCCGGCTCGCGGTGGAGCGCACCACGTAGCGCAGATACACCCGGACCACGTTCTCCTCGCTGACCACGTCCAGGGACTCCACCTCGATCAGCTCACCCAGCCAGCGCTGCAGGGATGCCTGCACCGACAGCTCCAGCGCGGAGGCCAGCTCGGGGCTGTTGGGCGTGAAGACCAGATCGAGGAGCCCGCAGCCGAAGTCGGAGCGCATCACACGCTCGCCGGGGCTGGTGAAGAGCAACTGCTCGATCAGATCCCGCACATGCTCGTCGTACGCCGCGTGCGCGGTACGTCCCCGCCGGTCCGTGCGGAAGGGGAAGGCGATATCGCTCCTCATCGCGAGGACACCCCCCGCGCCGACGCGGTGACGACCGGCGGGCCCTGCGGCACCAGCGCGGCGCTGAAGCAGAGCGCCGGAGTGCTCTCCAGCAGCACCGGCTTGCTGTCGATGAGCACACCGCCGCGGTCCGGCGTCCAGCGGACCGTGGTGCACGGATGCGGTACGCGCTCGACCGTGTGGCGGCAGCCGCTCACGGTGAAGACGTCGGCAGCGGTGGGCACGGGACGGCCGTCGATCCGCACTCCGGACGACGGGGCGGAGGCGGGCACGACGCGGCCGCCGTGCGGGCAGCTGATGGTGGAACCGCCGTTCACGAGATTCCCGGACAACACGTGTGACTCCCCGTTCTGTGTTCTGAGCGTGGTCATCGCTTCCTCGGCACGATGAGCCGGCCCTCGTTGATGTTGACCTCGTCGCCGATCAGCACGATGGACGCGCCCTTGCCGTTGCCGATGGTCACGCCCTTCTCGTCGATCTGGACGTACGCCCCGCCCTTGGCCTCGAGCAGAATCCCCGTACCGCCAGGCACGTCCGACATCACCAGCTTGTGATCACCCGGCGTCTGGATGACCACGGGCTGCGAGCCGGGCAGCTCGGCGCTCGCCCGGGGCGGCAGCTCGGAGGCGTCTCCGTACCAACTCCCCGTCCAGATGGGGAAGCTGGGGTCCCCCTGCTCGAACTCCATCCACACTCCGGCGCCGATCTCGGGCACGACGTACTGACCTGCGTGCCGTCCGGTGAACGGCAGACAGGGCAGCGCCCAGGTGGAGGCCTCGTCGCCGAGCACATCCGGCACCTGGGCCGTGATCCGGCCGAGCTTGAGCGGGTCCTTGTTGTCGATCACCCGCCCCCGGAACTTGCCGAGAAACCGGTTGTTCGGTCCTGCAGCCATGCGAAGTTCTCCTGGTCCTTACGTCTGTGCGGACGCGTCGTTACGGACGCACTGTCCTGCTGCGGGCGATGAGGCCCTCGCGGGAGAGCGTGAAGTTCTGCTGGTACGAGCCTGGCCTGAGGTTGTGCGTCACGCTCTTGACGTAGTAGTCGCCGTCGTACGTCACGCCCGAGCCGCGAACCCCCACCAACTCCCGCGGCCGCAGGACATATCCATGCCGGTTGACATCCAGCGACCCGGACCCGGAAATCGCATCCGCTGAGGTCGCGGCCCTGGCCAGGGTCTCTGCCTCGGCCTGCCCGAGCTCCTTCTTCGCCGTACCGGACAGCGTCTTGCGCTTCAGCGCGGGTGAGGCCCGCAGGCCGAGTGGAGGCCGCAGCGGGCTGATGTCGGGCTGAGCCAGCAGCCGTACGTCACGCGTGCGCGGGTCCTGGACGCGCGCCTGCGGCTCTTCCCTGGCCGTCCCGTCGTAGGCGAAGGTCAGCTGGTCGACGGTGGAGTTGTTGTCCATGTTGACGTTCAGCGCGTGCTGGCGCTGGCCGAGCCGCTGCTCGGGACCCCAGAAGGCGATGGACCGCCCGAGGCCCGGGCCCGGCTCCAGATAGAAGGTGTATCCGTTCGCTCGCGCAAGCTCGTTCAGATACTGCAGATCGGTGCCGGTCTGGTAGTCGACGCGCAGCTGCTCGCGGGGTGGCTGATGGATCTGCTCACGGATGATCCACGGATCGATTCCGTAGTCGGCGTACCGCCGCAGAATCCGCTCGACCCGCTGGGCGGGGCCGAGATTCGGATACCGGTCGGTGCGCTCTTCCAGATCCATCAGCAGGGTCAGATCCTCACCGGTGACGGTGAGCGTGGTCTGCCCGGGCTGATTGCTGGCACCGACTTCCTGCCGCACGATCAGCCCGTCCAGGATCACGGTCGGCGTCCCCTTGACGGACGTCGCAACGATCACCCTGGTCTTCGGATCGAAAAACCCCTCGGGCAGCAGCCGTTGTGTGATCAGCCCCCGCTTGGTCAGATCGAACGCAAGCTGGAACCCGCTCCGTTCCCCCGCCGTCATGGTGATCTGCGCGGACAACAGCGCCTCGGTCACCTCGGGCGGAACGGGGCGGGTGAGCTTGGGCCCCATGTGCAGGGTGAGATGGACGGGCCCGCTCCCGATGGGCTCGTCAGCCATGGAATCCACCCGGCAGAGGAATGTCGATCGTCCGCCCCGGCTCGGCGGTCAGCTCCTGCGGGTCGAGCACGGGATTGGCGTCCGCGATCTGCCACCACTGTCCGGGGTCGCCGAAGTAACGCTGCCCGAGATGGTCGGGCCGCTCGTCGCTGCTGACCGTGTGCGGAGCGGTCTCGTCGGCGGCCACGCCGAGCGGAGGCAGCAAGCGCCGCTTGGTGTACCGCACTTCGGTGCCGTCGGGGAGACGGTGTACGCCGATCTCCGCGTCGTGGTACCGGCTGGTGCGGGGGTATGGATGCGCCCCCGGGATCGCGTCCAGCGCACTCTCATAAGGATCAATCACGTCTTACAGCCCCCGTCCCAGCCCGAGCTCGGCCAGTCGCCCGCCTCGTGCGGCGGCGGCGAGCCGTTCCTTCTGCGCCAGATGTGCGAGATACAGATCGGCCCCCCGGTGCCCGGCGGGCAGGTCGCTCACGCTGAGCACCTTCATCCCGATGCCGAGGCTGGCCCTGATGGGATTGAGATTGACGTCGAACGCCGACTCGTTGATGGACAGTTCGGTGAGCCGCACGGGCATGACGCGCTTGCTGCCCCAGGTGAAGAGGGTCAGCGGCATCTCGATCGGGCTGATCTCGATGGTGCCCTTCTTGGTGAGGCGGGAGGCCTCACGCAACTGAGCGCTGGTGGGATGCACCAGCATCTCGAGCGTGGCGAGCTGGGGGTGAATCCCGTCGGGCGCGGCGACCTCGAACTGATCGGTGGCATCTATCTCGGCGGTGAACTTCCAACTCTCCTCGGCGGGCCCCTTGAGCCTGAGCGCCTCGTTCCGATCCCCTCCACTCCCACCGCCGCCGGCATCACCGCTTCCGCCGGCGGCCTGGGGGGCGAGGGAGCGTTCGAGGGTGTCCGGGTTGAACTGGAGGACGATGATGCGCTGGGGCGTGCCGCGTTCGGGGTCGACGACGACGATGCCGGAGCGGATGGGCTTGGGTATGTCTGCGTAGCGGGTCATGAAGAGGTCTCCCTATTTCTTGATCCGGTCAATGGCCATCGACCACCAACTGTCGGGCTGCGAAAAGGCGAACGGATCAAATTCCTTGAGAACCTCGACGAATCCCGCCGTGTACTGCCGATCTTCTTCGATGGAGGCCCCGCTAAGATCCTTGTCACGTAGGCCGAATCGGTAGAGAAATTCTACGAAGTCATCGAGGGAGCTGTTCACGATTTCAGCCTGAGCGCCGCCTTCGTGGAAGCTGATGAGGACCACGAAGCCCTCCTGGAGATCGAGAAAGAAGCGCATACGCTCATCGTCGGGTGGACCTCCAAGGGCCAGGACGCTCTTATTGCCGCCTGCCAACTCGAATTCCCTTACGGCGAACAGCTCCGGGCTTCCGACTACCTCGGTGGTGAAGATCGATCCCACTCGTCGGGGCAGACCCACATACGCCAGGACACGACGGTCCAACGGTGCCGCACCGAATTCTCCGGTCAGCTCGTAGTCCATGACAATGACGTCGTCCTCGCCGAATGCTTCGTCGAGTTCCCAGCGTGCTACCACTTCCATACCTGCCTATCAGAGGAAACGCTTTGCGGCTTCGAGCTCTACCAAATGATGCGGATGGTGTAGACCGTGCCGTACGGTGCCTTGTCGGGTTTGTTGATGCTGGTCTTGAGCTGCCCACCCATGACATTGTTTGTCACCGGGTCGAGCAGACGGAAATTCTTGAATGAATCCAAACCGCCGGCCTGAAGCTCAATCACATGGTCCACCTGCATGTAGTTGATACGCTGAGTTATCTCGGCGTCCGTCGGGTGCGGCCCCTTGTTCCTCTTGTTCTCCTTGTACGCGCGGCTTCGTACGGCGTTCTTGAACTGCACGGTCATGTCGGAGATACGGTCGGCGTCCTGTTCGCTGTAACCGCCGCGGGTGGTCTTGTCCGTCGGCGTCTTGAATAGCTCGCCCCGGTCTCCGGCACGCTTTAGGGCGAGGGCTTTTCTGGCGAACTCTACCCTGTCCAGGGTGGGGTCCCATTGCAGCGTGGCCGTGCGTTCCGGATGGTTACGGTTGGGATTTTTCGGCGGCTTGTTCTCCTGGATTTGCGCGGTTCGGTAGGCTTCCCTGATGGCCTGCGCCTCCCTTCTGGCCATCCACTTGGGGTCATTGCCTTGGCCGCGCTTAGGGTTCTGGTTCGTTTTCCAGGGCCGGACCACGTTCGACAGGGATCGCTGAACGTGGGCTTCTGCAGACCGAATCGCCGTCAACGTCAGGTCGCTGCGGTTCTTCTGGTCTGCCGCGTCCAAGTCCTTGAGGAGTTTCTCCAGGGATTTTCTCTCAAGACCCTCGGCGAGCAGCAGCCAATCGTCGAACCCCGAGATGTTCAAAGCTTCCTGGAGTCGCTCCTTCCTTTCCGGGTCGCCCTCCAGAACATCCAGCACGACCTTCGTCCTGTCTCCCTCGTCCACGGTTCCTGAGGGATTCAGCGACGCCTTGATCTGCACCGGGCGGTTTCCCTGTGTTTCCAGGCCGGACAGTCGGTACCAGGTGCGTAGACTGAACAGTGCTGAGTTGAAAATGAGTGGCTTGGTGCCCTTCTGCAGCATCGTGTGGACCTTGGGTCGGACCCGCGCAATAATCTTCTGGAGGCGCGCCTCCTTGGACTCCTTTGACTTCTCGTTCTTCTTGTGGTCGTCCTGCTGCTTCTTCTTCTGTTCGGTGCGATGCTTCTTGTCGCCGCGCATGTGGTCGCGCTTCTTCTTGAAGAAGTCGCGCATCTTCTTGCCGCTGTTCTTGAGCGCCTTGCCGACGTTGCTCTTGCCGAGCTTCTTGCCGAGTGTCTTACCGGCGTTGCGGATCTTCTTCAGTGCGGACTTGACCTTGCCCTTGATCTTCTGCAGGGCCTTGCCCAGCGGGGACTTGGGCCTGCGCGGCTTCGGGCGCTTCGGAGCCTCGGTCTCCTTCTTCTTCCTGGGCTTCTCCGGAGTCTTGTCCTTCTTGGTGTCAGGCTTCTGGTCGGGGCTCTTGTCCGGCTTGCTACCGGGCCTCTGATCCGGCGTCTGGTCCGCTGTCCTGTCAGGCTTGTTGTCCCCCTTCCGATCAGGGGTCCGGTCGGCCTTCTGGTCCGGGGTCCTGTTCGCCCTCGCATCCGGCTTCTGCTGGTCGCGCTTCGCCTCCGCCTCCGCCCGCCGGTGCTCCCTCTCCTTGTCCGGCGTCCTGCTCGTTGGCCTGTCCGAAGTCGCGTCCTTCGGCCCCCGGTTCGCCCCCGGGCCCCGGTCCGTCGACGTCGACCGGTTCTTCGGGACCCTCGGTCCCTTCGGCTTGCTCGGCCCCGCCGGTTTCTTCAAGGACTCCATCGCGTTGCGCACCGCGCCCCGCGCCTTGTTCACCGCGCTGCCCGCCGCCGCCTTGGCGCCCTTGCCTGTCTTCTTCAGGCCCTTCATGATCGTCTCGGCCATCGCCTTGAGGCGCTTGCCGACACCCTTCGTCGCAGAACCGAGCCGTTCCAGAAGGAAGTTGGCGATGAAGTCCAGCAGTGCGACAACGCCCGCGGCCACTGCCTCCGCGAACAGGCAGGCCGCAGGGCCCGCCTTGACCGCCTTCAAGTAGGACCAGAATTTACTGAAGGCCGAGAGGATCGAGCTGATGCTCTGCCAGGCCGCCATCAGGCCCTGGACGATCGTGAGGATCGCGCCCGCCGCGGGGACGATCATCGAGACGACCTTCTCGATGACAAGCGAGGCGATCATCATGGGGAGCGAGGCGATGATCGCGTCCCACGCCATTTTCCCGATCTGCTTGATCGAGACGCAGCCCTTCACCAGGACGTCGATCACGGCCTTGCCGAGCCCGAGGATGCCCTCGACCTTCGTGTCGAACCACCGCTTCACGCCCGTCTTGATGGCGCCCCAGAGATGGTCGGTGATGCCGGCCTTCGCCGAGCTGCCCGCCTTGCTGATCCAGCCACCCGGGTCCGGCGCGATGTCCGCCACCAGTGCCGCGAACTTGCCGAGCGCCTCGATCGCCGCCTGGGCGAACTTGATCGCGCCCAGGATGACGGCCTGGTAGATCTTGATGACGGCCTTGATGCCCGCCTCAAGCACGTCGAGCAGCGCGTTCAGGCCTGCGGCCAGCGCGTCGAGCAGCGCGTTCACGGCCTTCTTCAGGCCGTCCGCCAGCGCGTTGACCGCCGCGATCGCTGTGTCGCGCAGGCCCTCGATCGCCTTGCGGAACTTGTCGCGCAGTTCGGGGAAGGCCGCCAGCAGCACGTCCCCGATGGCGATCAGCGCGTCCGCCAGCACATTGATCGCGTTGATGGCGAGGTCACGTACGAAGTCGATGGCCTTGTTGGCCCACTCCTTGAACGTGTCGATGATGCCGTTGACGGCGGCGCGCGCGGCGTCGAAGACCTTGGTGACCGCGTCGAGGATCGCGTTGAAGGCGGTCTTCACCGCGTCGGCGACCCAGCCGAAGAAGCCCCCGGAAGGCTTCTCCTCCTCTTTCTTCCTCTCGGCCTCCTTCTCCGCCTTCTCGCGCTCTGTGTCTATCTGCGCGTTGTCCGTGTCCTTCCGGTCGCCGACCTCCTTGTCCTTGTCGTCACGGGCCTTGACGATTTCCTTGTTCTTGTCTGTGTGTTCCTTCTCGGACTTCTTGTCCGCGTCCTCGATCTTCTGGTCCTGCTCATTGCGCCAGCTCTCGCGCTCGCGCTGAGCATCCTCGGCCGCATGCCCGCGCTCGGCCGTCTGCTTCTCCGCGTTCTGGGTGACCTCGCGGTCGATCTCGGTCTGCTTCTCCTGCTTGGCCTGCTGCTCGCCCTGCTGCTGTTCCTTCTCCTTGACAGCCAGGTCGCCCTGGGCCTGGCCCGCGGCTCCCTGAATCTCCGAGCCGCGTTCCTGCTTGGCGACCGCGCCTACGCCCGGCTTGGGCGCGGACCCGGCCTCGAGACCGCCACCGCCGCCCCCCTTTCCGCCGGCCGTGGCCTTGCCGACCAGCTGCTCCTGGGGCGCGTCGGGGAAGATCTGGTCCTCGCCCATCGGCTTGGCCGCGTCGTCACGGCCCGTGCTCTGGATGTCGGACTGCTTGTCCTTGAGCGCGCTGGCCTGGTCGTCCGTGCGCTGTGGGTCGCTCTCGCCCTCCAGCCTGATCTTGGGGGCGGGGCCGACCGTCTTGTTCTGCAGTTCAGGGTCGACTGTCGGGACCGCGTCGGCCGCGGCGTCGACGTTCCTCGCCTCTTCAGCGGTCAGCTTGTCCGCAACGGGTGGCGGCGGCGGGGGAGTGCTGTCGGTGGGCTTCGCGCCCTCCGCCTTGTCGCTGCCCTTGGCCTTCTGCTTCGCGACCTGATCCTCGGGCCCGAGCTTCTCGACCTTGCCCGTCACCTGGTCGGCAGGAGGGGCCGTCTCGGGCGGGCCCGACTGCGTCTGCGGTGCGCCCGAAGGACGTTCCCGCTTCGGCGGGTTGGCGTCCAGCCGCCGCTGCTCCTCGCCGACCTTCTTGTCCGCCGCGGCGTCCACACCGGGCATGGCGGCCGCAGCCTGGTCCGGCGCCAGCTTGCTGACCGTACCGATGGCGGCCTTCGGGTCCTGGCCCGAAACGTCCGGCGGCTCCTCCTGCTTCTCCTGGGGAGCCGCCCCGCCGCCGCCTCCGCCGCAGCTGCCGCCCTCCTCCTTCTCCGCCGCGGGCTCAGGCGGGGCGCAGCCGCCGCCGTCCTTCTCCAGCGATGCCTCAGGCGCGGGCGTGCCCGACTCCCCAGGGCTCTCAGCCTGTTCGGCCGCGGGGCTCACCGCGGCCTGCGCCACCGACGGTGTGCCGCCGGGTCCGGTCGCGGTGCTCGGCCCCGCCGTACTGCTGCCGCCGACCACACCGCTCGGCGCCGCTCCCGGACCGCTCTCCTTCGGCACCGCGCTCTTGGGCGCGGATGCCTCGTGGTCGCTCTTCGCGGAGTCGGCGACCCGCCGTGCGGCAGGGGAGGGCCGGGCGTCCTCGGCCGAGGTCCGTTCCGTGTGCGCGCCGGCGGGCGGGGTCGCGGACGAGTCGGTACTGGTGGCAGCGCCCGGGCCCGACGCAGCAGCCGAGGATCCGGCAGCCCCCGGCCGAGGCCTGGCGTCCTGTTCCTGCTTCTCCTTGCGCTCCTCCTGCTGATCCTCGGCGCTCTTGGCGTCCGGCGGCTCCTCGCCGTCGGAGGAGTCCGAGTCTGTCTCGTCCGTGTCCTGCTGCTGCTCCGGATCCTGCTTCTCCGCCTCGGGCTCCGGCTCCTGCCTGCCGTCGGTCTCCGGGTCCGGGCCGACCTCCTGGTCCACCGGCTTCTCCGGCTGGAGGTCCTTCTCGCTACGGTCCCCGGCCTCGGCCGCCGGGCCGCCCTCGGGCTGCGGCGCCTCGCCCTCGACCGGCCCCATCTCGGCACCCGGCGGCTTGGCTTCGGCCTCTGGGGCGTCCTCGTCCTCTTCTTCCTCGGCGTCGTTCTCCCGCTGCTCCTGGACCTGTTCGGCCTTGGTCGGCGGGGGAGCCGGGAAGGTCGGCACCGTGGCCGTGGGGTTGTCGGCCGTCGGAACGGACGAGACATCGAGGTCGCTGTCCGGCAGGTAGTCCTCGGGCTTGAGCTCGGGCTCGGCCGCGCCGCCGCCCTTGGACCGGTCTCCCTCGTCGCCGCCGATCTCCTTGTCCGCGCCCGCCTCGAGCCCGAGCGGCTTCTCCTCCTCGCGCGGCTCGTCCTCGTCCTCGTCCTTCTCGTGCAGGCCGTGTTCGGACAGCGCGCTGTCCCGCTGCTCCGCCCGCTCGTCCACCTTCTCCGGGCGTACGGGACCGGGCAGGCCCTTCGCCTTCGGGTCGAGGTTCTCCGGCTTCGAGCCGTCCGCCGGCTGCTTCGCGTCGTCCTTGCGCTTGCGCTTGTCGGCGCCGGGGGCGTTCGCCTGCTCCGGGTCCTGCTGCTCGCGGTCGCGCTGCTCCTTGCGCTCCTCCTTGGCCTGCTCGGTGCCGTCCGACTGGCCCTGCGCGCGCTCGTCCGCGGCCTCGTCGACCTGCTGACGGTCCTGGCCCTGCTTCTCTTCTTCCTGCTGCTGTTCCTGCGCGGCCTGCTGCCGGGACTGTGCGCGCTCGTCCTCCTGCTCCGTGCGCTGAGCCGCCTCCTGGTCCTCGGCCGCCGCGTCGGAGCGCGCCCTGCTCCGGTCGCCGCCGCGCTTCTCGTCCCGCGCCCTGGCGTCCCCCTGCTCCTCCCGGGAGTCCTCTGCCTGCTTGTCCTTCGAACTCCGCCCGCCCTCTTCCTGCCGCTTCCACTGCGTGCGCTCGGCACCCAGCAGCTCGAAGAGGTCCGTCTCCGGCTCGGGCACTTCGGCCGGCTGCAGGTCCACCGGCTGGGTCTCGGACTCCTCGGCCAGGCCGAGGAGCCGGTCGTACTCGTTCGAGAGCAGCCGCACTTCCAGCCGGTCAAGCACCGAGTCCTGCAACTGCGGGGACATCCGGGCGAGTTGGAGGCGTACGCGCCCGGAAAGGTCCGCCGGGTCGCCGCGCAGCGAGCGCAGCACGCCGTTCGCAAGACGGTCCACGAGCGTTGCCGGGTCCAGCTGTTCCATACGGGACCGGTCTGCGTCGACCGTGGCGTACCGCAGCCAGCCGGGTGTCGACTGCTCCGGCTCCACCTCGGGCGCCTGCTCCTCGTCCCGTACAAGGGCCTGCGCGGCCGACTCCGCCTCGCGCTCCATCGCCTGCTGCGGAAGGCTCACCGCACCCAGGTCGCGGCCCGCGCGCAACGCGCCCAGACCGTAAGGGTTCTGCACCGTGTGCAGCAGCTCATGGGCGAGCAGCCGCTGCCCGTCCGCCGTGCCCGGGCGGTAGGCGCCCTCGCGGAAGAAGATGTCCTGGCCGACCGCGACCGCGTCCGCGCCCAGCAGTTCCGTCAGCGTGCCCGCGTCCCGGTCGGTGTGCAGGCGCACCCGGCTGAAGTCGTGGCCGAGCTGCTCCTCCAGCTCCCGCCGTACGCTCAGATCGAGCGGCTGTCCGGCTCCACTGACGATGTTCTTCGGCTCCGGCGTACGGGACTTGGCCCGCTCCTTGCGCTTGCGCCGCCGTTCGGCCTGGGCCGCCTGCGCGTCCTGGGCATGTGACGTACTCATCGCGACTCACCCCGCCCCGACAGTCCGGCGTGCACCGCACGCGCCAGCGCTTCGCCGAGCCGCCCCGGCGAGGTGGTGGCGGGCAGCGGCGGCAGCCCGGACAGGGCGTCCAGGGCCCGGCCGCCGTCAGCGGCCAGCGGCACGCCACGCTCCCGTACGAGCCGGGACAGCTCCGCCTCGAACGCGGCCGACACCCGGTCGGGGTCGAGCCGCTCGAAACCGTCGAGCACCAGCTCGCCGATGTCCACGCGGATCGTGCGCTCCGCAGGGCGCGGTGCCTCGTTCAGACCCATCCGTGGACCTCCGCGGGCGTCAAGGAGCGGTCCAGCTTGAGGTATTCGGTACGCGCGGCCTCCAGCATGTGACGCATCTGGAGCCGGTCGCCCTCCTCCGCCGCGAGGAAGGCACCCGACAGCGCGATATTGCGAATAGAGCCGCCCGCCACGGTCAGCCGGGCCAGCTGCCCGGGATCGATGCCCTTCATCGGCGCCCGCGCGGGCAGCACCCGCCGCCAGATCTCGGCGCGCTCGCTCTCGCCGGGGAAGGGGAAGTCGACGACGAAGCGGATACGGCGCATGAACGCCGTGTCCAGCGCCTGCTTCATGTTCGTCGTGAGGATCGCAAGCCCCCGGTACGCCTCCATCCGCATCAGCAGATAGCTGACTTCGAGGTTGGCGTACCGGTCATGGCTGTCCTTGACCTCGCTGCGCTTGCCGAAGAGGGCGTCCGCCTCGTCGAACAGCAGCAGTGCGCCGCCGCGTTCGGCCGCGTCGAAGACCCTGCGCAGGTTCTTCTCGGTTTCGCCGATGTATTTGCTGACCACCTGCGAGAGATCGATGATGAACAGATCCAGTCCCAGCTCCTGGGCCATCACCTCGGCGGCCAGGGTCTTTCCGGTGCCGGAACCGCCCGCGAAGAGTGCGGTGACACCGAGGCCCCGGCGCAGCGTCTCGGCGAAGCCCCACTCCTGGTAGACGGTGGAGCGCCGGCGCACATGCGCGACGATCTCGCGGAGAATCCGCAACTGCCGTTCGGCCAGCACCAGATCGCTCCACGCCGCCTGCGGCTCGATCCTCCTGCCCAGCTCGTCCATGCCCATCCGGGCCTCGGTGAGCCCGGCCCGCCAGGCGAGACCCGTCGCGTCCAGCTCGTCCTCGCCGGGAAGATCGCGTACGACAGCCGCGCCGGCAGACTGGATCAGATGCGGCGGCAGCGAGAACTGCGCGACGAGATCCCGCAGATCCTCCTCGCTCACCTCCGGTACGTCCGCGAACGCGTCGGCCCACACGCCCAGTTGCTCCTCCGTGTCCAGCGGGGGCACGGTCACACGCTCACCGCGCGGCCGGGCTGTCTGCCGGGGATCGGGGCTGGAGACGATGAGCGGAACGGCCGCGCTCTCGATGAACGCGTCGGTCGCCGCGGCCTGGTCGCGGTCGAGTTCGCCGACCTCTACGAGCAGCGCGGCGGGCAGCATGATCGCCTCGCGCTGCCACAGCCGCGCCAGCCGGTCGCGCTCGGCGGGATCGGTCGGCATGTCGTCGGCGGCCATGGCGTACAGACCGAGCCCCGAACGGCGTGCCGCCGCCGCGGCGATGTCGGTACGGGTCCGCAGGTCGCCGCCGACCAGCTCGATCCGGAGCGGCGCATGCGGCCCGGCACCCGCCCAGCCGGCGGCGACCTGGCTCGCCGCCAGGTCGTACGAGGCGGGCAGGGACTCCGGTACGGGCGCACGGCGCAGCAGTCCGTGCAGCCGGGAGTCCAGATAGGGCGAGCCGACGAGAAAGTGCAGTATGCGCTCATCGAGGCGCAGCCGTGAGGTGGTCAACCGGGTCTCGTCGTCGAGCTCGACGAGCCGCCAGCGGCGCAGTGGGGCGACGGGGGTGAGAGCGCTCCAGTGGGCACCGTCGAGCGCGGCAAGGGCGAGCGAGAACGTGGGGTGGGCGCGCGCGGGGTCACCACTGGCGGCGGCACACCGCCCACCGGTGGTGGGGTCGAGCTCCGCGGCGGCGGCCAGCAGGACGACGTCGCGCTCGAAGGGGCTGAGCCCGAAGCAGGCGACGAGCGCGTCCAGGGTGGCGGGCCCGCGCACGCCGGGGGCGCTCGCGAGGCCGTCCTGGGAGGCCGGTTCGCCTCCGGCTGCGGCGGTGGGGGTGCTGCCCCCGGCAGCGAGGACGCTCCGCCGCCGGGCCGCTGCGCCGCGCGGCTCGCCGTCCTGCGGTACGTGCTCGGCCGCACCCGTCGCCGCAGCAGCGCGCTCACCGGCGCCCGGAACGTCCCTAGCTGCGCGGCCGTTGCCCGCGGTGGCGTTCCCGTCCTGCTGTACGGACTCCGGCGCGGCGGAGCCGACGGCCGCGTCGTCGTCTCGCCGTACGGGCTCGGCCGCACCCGTCGCGGCAGCCGCGCGCTCACCGGCTGCCGGAGCGGCACCGTCCGCGCCGGAGGCCGCCGCGTGCGGCTGAGCGGCGTCGCCCTGGCCGGGGCCCGGCCGGCCCTGCGCCCGGGCCGCGTGGGCGTCCACGCGGGCGAGCACGGATCGTACAGCCGCCGCGAACAGCGCCCGCCCGTCCGCACCGGCGTTCGCCGACGCACCGGTTGACTCGTACGTCCTCATACCCTCACCCGCCCCCGTGCTGCGCACCGTGTCTCAGCTCTCCTTGTCGTCCGCGCCCGCTTCCGTGCCCTTCCGGGCACGAGCAGGCGCGGCCCGTTTCGCAACGGGCTTGGCGGCAGCCTTCGAGGTCTTCGCCGCGGCGCGCTTCCTCGCGGGAGCAACCGCCTCGGGTGCGGCCTCCGGCGCAGGTTCCGGCTCGGGCGAGGGCTCGCGTGACGGCTCGGGCGTGGGCTCGGGTTCCGCGGCCTCCGGCCGCCCCGGCGGCACCGGTGCCCCCGGCGCCCCGAACGGCAGCACCCGCACCGTCCGCCGCTCCACCGGCTTCGCCGGGACCGGCCTCTCGCGGCCCTCGATCAGGACCAGCGAGGCCTGGTACGCCACCGACAAGGTGTACGGGGTCTGGTGGAGCATCCCCCACAGCTTCGACGTCTCGTCGATGTCCATCACCGTCGGTGTGAACCGCACCTTCTGCGGCGACTCGGCCAGATCACTGCCCGCCAGATACGGCCGCTGCGCCGCGAGCTCGATCAACTCCTTCGGCAGGACGGGGATTTCGTGCAGCGTCCGCACCACGCAGCCGATCAGCCGCTGCCCGACCAGCTCTGCCTCCTCCCCGTACGCACTGATCAGAAAGTGGAGATCCAGCGCCGCGGCGGCCCGCTTGAGCAGCGTGCCGTCCGAGGCGCGGGTCGGCAGGTCGGTGTGGCGCATCGAGGCGTTCGGTGTGACCTGGTACAGGAAGACGTTGATGGTCGGCTCGGTCGGCGGCTCGGCCGGTGGCTTACGGGTCTCGACCTTGACCGCGATGTCCATCTCCGGGCTCAGGTTGTTCCCGATCAGCAGGGCCAGTGCCTGGGTGACCGTCGCGATGGCGAGTGCGTTGCTCATGACCTCAGTCCCTCTTCTCGCCGCGTGACAGATAGTCGTCCAGCGTCAGCGCGGGCGTGCGCCGTCCGGTGTGGTCGGGGCGGCCGCCGGCGGGGCGGCTCGCGCCGGGCGGTGGGGCCGCGCTCACCTCAAGTCGGCCGATCTGTACGTGTACGACGCGTTCGGCGGGCCGCGCGCGCCGCCCGACTCCGTTCAGCGCCGCACCACGTGCCGCGGCCGTATCGGCGCCGCGCGGCCTGGCCGGTGCCGAGGCGGCCGGGGGAGCCGCTTCCGCTGCGCGCGGCACTGCGGCGGCCTGCGTCCGCGGCGCATCGGCCGCCGCCGATGAAGCGGCACCCCGCCGAGCCGCGAGCGGAACATCCTCGGCGGCTGGACGCGTCGCCCAAGGCGCAGCCACGGCGGGCCGCAGCAGCGGACCGGGGACCGGCGCGGCCTGCGCCGCCCGCCGCTCGTGCTCACCCGACGCGGCCGCCGCCTCGGTCCGTACGACGGTCTCCCGATCCGTTCGCACCTCGCGCTCGTGCCGTACCAACTCGGCCGGTCCGAAGGCAGGCTGGGGCGCCGACGGGATCAGCGCCGCCGGCTCGTCGGGCTCCGGCGGCCCGCTCCGCAGCGCCTCGACCCGTTCGAACGGGCCGGGCAGCCGCGGCCGGACCCGCGCCGTGCCACCGCCGGCCGCGGGCACCGGTGTGTACCGGGCGAGCAGCCGGTCGAAGTAGTCAGGCATCTGCGCACAGCTCCAGGTAGTAGCGACGCCGCAGCGGGGTGAGCGCCAGAATCTCCGGCTCGCTCCACCCGTAGGCGGTGGCGAGCAGATGGACGTCGAGCATCAAGTCCCGTGCCCAGGTGTCCAGTTCGGTCCACAGATAGGAGGTGATGTCCAGCTCGGCCGGGGTGGCCGCACCGCACTCGGGGCAGGCGACGTTCAGCGTCACGTCGGACGCCGGGTCCGCTTCGGCCGCCGTCTGAGCGAGCCGCCGCTGTACGCGCTCGGGCAGCAGGGCGGCCAGCCGCTCGGGCGACACCGACTCGCCGCCCCGTACGGCCGAGACCGTGCAGCGCGCCATGAGCAGCCGACGGGCCTCGTCCGGATCGGGCACCGCTCCGGCCGCCGCGAGGTCGGCGACGGTGGGCAGCCGGAACTCGATCGCCCACTCGTCCTCCTCCACTCGAAGCGGCCCGTCCGGCGTCCGTGTCCGGGTGCCGAACAGCGTTGCGTCGAGGTCGAACTCCATGGCCTCGCCGCACGCCGCGCACTCGACACGTACCTGCATGCGCTCGCCGAACAACGCCCGGCGCAGCGCGAACAGATCCGCCTCCCGCTCGCCGACCGGCATCGACAGCAACGTGTCGGTGCCGGCCCCCGGGCGGGCCGCCCGGTGCAGCAGCAGAGACCTTCCCGAGTCGTGCTGCGCCAGCCCGGCCTCCCAGGTGGCGAGCAGCTCGGCCGGCCCCGTCGGCGTCATCCCTCATTCCTCCGGTGCACTCGGAGCGATCAGGCGGGGTGGGTGAACGAGGGCTCGACCGGCTCCTCCACCTCGTAGTCCCGCTCCCAGCCCTCGCATTCGAGCTTGACGCTCTGGATGGCGACGGCGTTGGCGTTGGCATCCAGCTCGCCGAGGACCTGGTATTCGCTGACCCAGGCCCGGTACAGCTTGTGCGAGACGGCCACCTGCCCGGCCTCGTTGAGGACCTGGATGATGATGTCCTTGCGGAAGTCCCGCAGCGAGACCTCAGAGCCGAGCCCGGCCCCGACCTGCCAGACCTTGTTGGCCCAGCGGTCGAACTCCGGGTCGTGGGTCACACCGCGCTCGAGGGTGACGCCCTCGAACTCGGAGCGGCCCGGCGACTTGCGCGGTGAGCTCGGGTCACCGCCGTGGCGGTGCTTGACCACCTCGGTGGTGCGCTTGAGTGGACTGATCTTGCTGATGCCCGCGACCGTTCGACCGTCCCAGAGGACCAGGAACTTGAAATTCTTGTAGGGGTCGAAGCGATGGGCGTTGATCTGGAACTCAGCCATCGGTTTCCTTCGTGTTCCTTTTCCTTGGGTTACGAGAGGTCGAACTGCCCGGCCAGCTGCTGGATCTTGACGATCACGAACTCCGCCGGCTTGACCGGCGCGATGCCGATCACGACATTGACCACTCCGGCGTCGATGTCGGCGTCGGTGGTGGTGTCCTTGTCGCACTTGACGAAGTACGCCTCGCGCGGCGTGCCGCCCTTGAACGCGCCCTGCCGGAACAGGTCGTTGAGATACGCGGAGGCCTTCAGCCGGATCTGCTGCCACAGCTGCTCGTTGTTCGGCTCGAAGACGACCCACTGCAGACCGCGGTGCAGGCTCTCCTCGACATGCAGCGCGAGACGGCGCACCGGCACGTACTTCCACTCGCTGTCGAGCGCGTCCGCGCCTTCGAGCGTGCGAGCGCCCCACACCAGCGGGCCCACCACGGGGAAGGTACGCAGGCAGTTGATGCCCAGCGGATTGAGCAGCCCGTTCTCCCGGTCGGTGAGCTTGACCGTCAGCGACCGCACACCGGCGAGCCGCGCCTCGGTCCCGGCCGGCGCCTTCCAGACACCGCGCTCGCCGTCCGTCCGGGCGATCACGCCCGCGATGGCACCCGAGGGCGGGAAGGAACGCAGCCGCCCGGTCAGCGGGTCGTTGAGCTGCAGATGCGGGAAGTACAGCCCCGCGTGATTGCTGCGTACGGGCTCGAACGCGCCGATACCGGCCCGCGCGGCGTCCACGCTGCCCCAGGTCGACGGCGAGTCGACGAGCAGGAAGATCCGCCGCTCCCGGCACAGCTGCTCGGCCGCGGAGAGCACGGTGACCATGTCATCGGCCGACTCGTACGCCGAAAGCTCGGGCAGGGCCAGCAGGTTGACGTCGTCCACGTCGCGCAGCGCCTGCACGCCGGTCTTGCGCGCCTCGCTGCCGATGAGGTCGCGCGGCCCGGGCGGGTCGCCGTCCTTGCCGCCCTGAAGCGCGAATACGGGCGGGTTGACCGAGGCTTCGAGACCGAGGTCGTTGGCGCACTCGCCGACGAAACGGACCACGTCGTCGGGGTCGACCGACCCGGCGACGACCTGGAGGCGGCGGCCGAAGGCGGTGACCTCGGCTCCGGCGAAGGCATGCTTGCCGGGGGCGTCGGGCAGCGCGCGCAGCTTGCGCTCGAGAAGCAGGGCGAGCTCGGTGACATTGGCCGGCGGCTCGCCGTCGTGGTCGGGCTCGTAGAGCGTGAACTCCCGCTCCACATCACCGATCTTGACCTTCAACTCGACGTTCAGGTCCGGCAGTTCGGCCGCGAACGGCTTGGAGACCGTTCCGGAGGGGTCGGGCCGGTCCTCGTCCAGTGCCTTGACGCGGACCAGGGAGGAGCCGGCGTTGACGACCGTCTCCACAAAGCGGCCGTGACCGGCGTGCATGGACAGTCCGGTGAAGGACTCTCGGGCGCCGCCGTGCGCGTCGAGGATGTGGAGGTTGAAGGTCTTGTCCGGGGTCGGGGTGTCGTGGTCGACGGCCACCCGCAGGCCCGAGCCCCATACGCCGGGCTCCTTGGCGTGCACCTCGAGCACCGGGCACTCGCTGTGCCCCTCGGTGGAGTTGAGCGTGACGCAGGCTTCCTCGCCGGTGCCGGCCTTGGCCACGCGGACGATCACCGCGACCGTGCCGCCGTTGCCGAAGAACTGGTGTACCGCATAGCTGACGGAGCTCTGCGAGGTGAGTCCGCCGAAGCGCCGATCGAAGTCGGCGAAGCTGGTGATCCGCACGGGTTGATTGAGCGGACCCCGGCGGGTGTGCCCCACGAACGCGGTCACCGAGGTGGTGACGGAGGCGATGGTACGGATGCTGCTGGGAAGTTCTTCGATGTATACGCCGGGATAGCCCATGTGCGTCGGCATTCCCCCTCCATTCCCTTCGCGCGCAACAGGAGATGAGGAGGGGGGGTGAAGAAGCCGCACGTATGCGTCGAGCATGCATACACGCTCTTCACTGCATTCCCCCGTCACACACCCCGTGCGATATCGGTCTCGCAGGGCCATCGGCATGTGCCTGCGCTTGTGGCTCCTGATGCATGAGTGCCTCTGGGGAGTCTCGTTCGCATCTCAACGGCGGGTCAAGGGACCCTTTCGGTCATCCGGCGATCATCGCCAGTGGTGCCGCCGATGGGCGATTTGCCGTGGTCGGAGCGGTATCGCTGACCGAATATGAAGAGGAATTCACCATCGCTTCACAGGAAAATTCGATCAGAGGTGGGAAACAAGCCGAATGCAACTGGCCCCGGCGCGCCGCCTTGTGTCCCTTTGGCGAAAAATGGGTGCTCTGTTCGACCGTCGGGCGGAGGTACGCCGCCGACCGGAACCGGTAGGAAACGGAGCCAACTGGCCTACTGGGGACCGGACTTGGACGCGGCGGAGACGGACACGTCGGGGTGGCGGAACCAGGAACCCTGCACCGCCCGCTGGATGAGCATCAGGATGGCTCCGATCACCAGGGCGCCGATTCCGATGACGGACACGCCGCCGGTGTCGCCGATCCACGGCAGGTCGATGACCGTGGTGCCGTACTCGGGGTCGGCGTACACGCTGAAGGCCGCGTAGCAGAAGAAGTACAGCAGCATCAGAGCGCCGAGAGCGGGGAGCACGCCCTTCAGCCAGAAGTCGGCCGCGCTGCGAGTGAGGACCCTGCGGAAGTACCAGACGCAGGCGAAGCCGGTCAGTCCGTAGTAGAACGCGATGCCCAGGCCGACCGACGCGACGGAGTCCTCCAGGACGTTGCCGCTGATGAGCGTCAGTCCGGCGTAGAAGGCAATTGACGCCAGTCCCATGGCGACCGTCGACCAGGTCGGGGTCAGGAAGCGGGGGTGGACACGCGCGAAGGCCGCGGGGAGTGCCTTGTGCGTAGCCATCGAGAAGCTGGTCCGGGCTGTCGGCAGGATCGTCGTCTGCGTGGAGGCCGCGGCGGATGTGAGCACCATCAGGACCAGCATCTTCGACAGGAACGCGCCGAATCCCTCCGTGCCGAACACTTCGTCACCGAAACTGCCCAGGACGTCGCCGGAGTTGTCGGGGTTGGCCAGGCCGATGCCCTTCTCGCCGATACCTCCGAAGGCCTGGGCCGATGTGGTCACCAGGAGGTAGATGCCGAGGAGCAGGACGGTGGAGATGACGGCGGCGCGGCCCGGAGTGCGCTCGCGGTCGGCGGTCTCTTCGTTGACGGAGACGGCGGTGTCCCAGCCCCAGTAGATGAAGACGGCCAGCAGGACGCCCTGGGTCAGGGAGCTGGCTGAATCGATCTCGAAGGGGTTGAACCAGGAGCCGGCCACGTGCGCGGACTCCGGATGCGGGTTGTCGCCGTACACCTTCACCAGTGCCGTGATGGAGAGGATGGCGAGGAGCACGAGCTCGATGCTGAGCAGCCACTTCTGCAGGAAGGCGGAGATCTCGATGCCGACGTAGCAGATGAACGTCATCACGGCGATCCAGATCACGCCCGCGAGCATCGTCCACCAGCGGCTTCCGGCCACGCCGTCGGCTCCGACCAGCTGGAATCCGTACTGGCCCGCGATCTGCGCCAGATTCGCCATGACGATGATGTCGGCGATGATGATGCCCCAGCCGCCCATCCAGCCCGTGCGAGGTCCAAAGGCCCGCGCGGACCACGTGAACGTGGTGCCGCAGTCGGCGTCCACGGCGTTCATCGCCTTGTAGGCGTAGGCGATGAAGAGCATCGGTACGAATCCCAGGATCACCACGACCGGGGACTGGAGCCCGACGGCCAGGACGATGAAGCCGAGTGTGGCGGCCAGGCTGTACGCGGGGGCTGTCGAGGCGAGGCCGATGGCCACGGAGGAGAAAAGGCTCAGGGCGCCTCGCTTGAGACCCTTCTCGCCGACCGCGGACGTCTGCGGTGGCGGGGCGGCGGGGGAGCCGTCGGGGAGTCTTTGCATGGGGCGGCCTTTCGCCATCAGCCACGCGCACGGCGCGCATGCGCCGCTACTTTCTGGCATACACCTGTTTGCGGCTGAGTGAAAGTGGATCTCCGTGTGAGCGTCCGGAGCGGAACGGCACTTCCGGCTGCCTGCCCGGCAATTGAGGTGAGGGACGGTCCCGCGTGGGCTTTCGTCCGGCCCTGGGGTGGTCGGCGGCGACGCGAACCGTTGACACGCATGCAGCACAGCGGTATCACGTCTCTAGCCCAATTGAGAGCGCTCTCAGAACGCGCTCTCAGAAACCCTCGCGGCCGATCCCGGAATACCCGGAATCCCCGCGTTCCCTTCCCCGTGGTCCGACAGGACGAGGCAGCCATGAGGCTATTTCCGCACGCCCATTCCGCACTGCCGCCACCCTCGAGAATCCGGTTACGCACCAGAATTCTGGCTGCGCTCGCCGGGGTACTCGCGCTGGTCGCGGCCTCCACGGTCAGTGCCACCGGCTCCCATGCCGCCGTCTCCGCGGCCCCGCCACCGCCGGCCGGGTGGACCGAGGTCTTCCTCGACGACTTCAACGGCTCGGGCGGCCTCGGCGGCAACTGGATCTACCGCACCGGCCACCAGATCCCCGGCGGTCCCGCCAACTGGGGCACCGGTGAGGTCGAGGACAACACCACAAGCACCGCCAACGTCTTCCAGTCCGGCGGCAATCTGAATATCCGGGCCCTGCGCGACGGTGCCGGCAACTGGACATCGGGCCGCATCGAAACCGCCCGCGACGACTTCCAGGCACCTGCCGGGGGAGTCCTCGCCTTCGAGGGCCGTATGCAACTGCCCAATGTCACCGGCGGCGCCGCGCTCGGCTACTGGCCCGCTTTCTGGGTGCTCGGCCAGCCCTACCGCGGCAATCTGTGGAACTGGCCCAGCGTCGGCGAGATGGACATCATGGAGAACGTGCAGGGCCTCAACACCGAGTGGGGCACCATGCACTGCGGCACAAGCCCCGGCGGCGAGTGCAACGAGAAGGACGGCCGCAGCGCCAACACGCCCGGCGGGAGCCCGAGTCTGCAGACCGGCATGCACACCTACCGGGTCGAGTGGGACAAGAGCAAGTCTCCCAACGAGATCCGCTGGTACCTGGACGGCCGCCAGTTCCACGCGGTCAACCAGTCCCAGATCTCGCCCGGCACCTGGGCCGCCGCCTTCAACCACGGCTTCTACATGATCCTCAACCTCGCCATCGGCGGTGAGTTCCCGGCCAAGATGGGCGGTGGGCCGACCGGCTCGACCGCCTCCGGAGGCGCGCTCGTCGTCGACTACGTCCGCGTCCTGTCCCGGACCGGAGGCGGCAGCGATCCCGGCGATCCCGCTCCGCCCACCTGTGGCCGGCTCCTCTCCAAGGGCAAACCAGCCACCTCGTCGAGCATCGAGAACGCGAGCCTCGGCCCGCAGTACGCGGTCGACGGCAACACCGGCACCCGCTGGTCCAGCGCACATGTGGACACCGGCTGGCTGCAGGTCGACCTCGGCTCCGCCCAGCCCGTCACACGGGTCCGGCTGAACTGGGAGGCGGCGTACTCCTCGCACTACCAGATCCAGCTCTCCACGAACGGATCGACGTGGACCACGCCCGTCGACCGGTTCGGCGACGGCGGAATCGACGACCTGGCCGTCACCGGCACCGCCCGCTATGTGCGAATGAACGGCCTGGCCCGGGGCACTGTGTACGGCCATTCCCTCTGGGAGCTGGAAGTCTTCGGCGCCTGCCCGGGCGGGGACCCGGGCCCGGGTGACCCGGACCCGGACCCGCCGGGGACCACCACGTGGGCACCCGGAGTCGCATACGCCGTGGGCCAGCAGGTGCTCTACAACGGCACCACCTACGCCTGCCGCCAGGCTCATACCTCGATCGCCACCTGGGAGCCGCCGAACACCCCGGCGCTCTGGCTCGCTTCCTGACCCGACAGCCACCCCCCTGGAAAGCAGCAGCGGCACCACCCTCCCCGGTGGTGCCGCTGCTGTGTGCCGAGCAGGGACGTGCTCGACGGGGACCGAACTCACGGCCCTGAGGCCCGTGTTGGGGCCGGTGCCGTCAATTTTGACACGGCCTTGACAAATTAACCTTGCGTTGCGAGCATGCAAAACACTCGCACGATGAAGACAAGAGTCTTGTGATCCATGCAAGAACTCCGCAGGGGCGCCTGCCCGTTGACGGTGACGCAATGCCGTCGTGCGCCTTGCCTGACGCACCCCCACATCCGGTCAGGAAGGAAGCTCCATGTCCGTACGCCCTTATCAGGCGTGGTCGTTATCCCTCGCCGCCCTTGCGCTGGTTCTGTCGGGCGGCGCGGCCGGCGGTAGGGCGGCCGAGTCGCCGAGAGCCATCCCGCCCTCCGACTTCCAGCAGGTCCAACTCGCCCTCGGCCCGGCCGAAATGGGCGAGGTAATGTCCCTGGCGGTGCTGCCCGACCGGGCCGTCCTCCACACCGCCCGCGATGGCACGGTCCGGCACACCGACGCCGCGGGAAACACCAAGGTCGCGGGCAAGCTCGACGTCTACACCCATGACGAGGAAGGACTCCAGGGCGTGGCGGCCGACCCGGGCTTCGCCACCAACCGGTACGTCTACCTCTACTACTCGCCCAAGCTGAACACCCCCGCAGGCGACGCCCCGGGCAGCGGAAGCGCCGCCGACTTCGAACCGTGGAAAGGGCATCTGAACCTCTCCCGGTTCACCCTCAGGGCCGACGGCACCCTCGACACGGCCGGCGAGAAGGTCGTGCTCGAAGTCCCCAACGACCGCGGGCAGTGCTGCCACGTCGGCGGCGACATCGACTTCGACGCCGCCGGAAACCTCTTCCTGACCACCGGCGACGACACCAACCCCTTCGAGTCCGGTGGCTACGCACCGCTCGACGAACGAGCCGACCGCAACCCGCAGTTCGATGCCCAGCGCTCCTCCGCCAACACCAACGACCTGCGCGGAAAGGTGCTCCGCATCAAGCCGCAGCCCGACGGGAGCTACACGGTTCCCACCGGGAACCTCTTCGCACCGGGCACCGCGAAGACCCGCCCAGAGATCTACGCGATGGGCTTCCGCAACCCGTTCCGGATGTCCGTCGACCGGCCCACCGGCGTCGTCTACCTCGGTGACTACGGCCCGGACGCGGGCACCACCGACCCGGGCCGCGGCCCCGGCGGCCAGGTGGAGTTCGACCGCATCACCGGGCCCGGCAACTACGGCTGGCCGTACTGCACCGGCACCAACACCGCCGCGGAGACCTACACCGAGTACACCTTCCCCAGCGGTCCGGCCGGCGCGAAGTACGACTGCGCGGGCGGCCCGGCCAACAACTCCTTCCGCAACACTGGCCTTTCGGCGCTCCCCGCCGCCAGGGCCAGCTGGATCAAGTACGGAGACGCCGGATCCCCGCCCGAATTCGGATCGGGCTCCGAATCGCCCATGGGCGGCGAGGTCTACCGCTACGACGCGGCCCTCAACTCTCCGGTGAAATTCCCCCAGTCGCTCGACGGACGGTACTTCGCCGCCGAGCTCGGACGGCGCTGGATCAAGGCCGTCGAGGTCAAGAGCGACGGCTCGTACGGACTGATCGAGGACTTCCCCTGGAGCGGAACCCAGATCATCGACACGGACTTCGGACCCGACGGCGCGCTCTACGTGCTCGACTACGGATCGGGCGCGAGCGACCAGGCGCTCTACCGCATCGAATACCTCGCGGGCAGCAACCGCAGCCCCGTCGCCAAGGCCGCCGCCGACAAGACCTCCGGGCCCACACCCCTGACCGTGGCCTTCTCCTCGCAGGGCAGCTCCGACCCCGAGGGCAAGCCGCTCACGTACGCCTGGGACTTCGGCGACGGCACGACCTCCACGGCCGCCGATCCCAGCCATACGTACACAAGTACCGGGACCTTCCGGCCGACGCTCACCGTCCGCGACTCCGAAGGGCTCACCGGAACCGCCAGCCTGGTCGTGACCGCGGGCAACACCGCGCCGACCGTGAATCTGACGACCCCCGCCGACGGCGCGTTGTTCTCCTTCGGCGACACCGTGCCGTTCATCGTCAACGCGAGTGATCCCGAAGACGGTTCGGTCGACTGCGCGAAGGTGAAGGTCACGTATCTCCTCGGGCACGACAGCCACCAGCACCAGATCACCTCGAAGAACGGCTGCACCGGCTCCATCGCGATCCCGGCCGACGGTGAGCACGACAGCGCCGCCAACCTCTACGGAGTCTTCGACGCCGAGTACACCGACAACGGCGGGCTCACCGCACACAGTGTGCGCATCCTCCAGCCCAGGCACCGGCAGGCCGAGCACTTCGGCGCACAGTCCGGCATCCAGACCGCCGAGCACGCAAACGCCGAAGGCGGGAAGACGGTCGGCTTCACGGACAACGGCGACTGGATCTCCTTCCAGCCCTACGCGCTCGCGGGAGCGAAGACCTTCACGGCGAGGGTCTCGTCCGGTGGCGTCGGCGGCACGATCGAGATCCGCGCGGGTTCGGCCACCGGCACCCTGCTCGGCTCCGTGCAGGTCGCCCCGACCGGCGGCTGGGAGAACTTCACCGACGTATCGGCGACCTTGGCGGGCGCACCCGCCGGGACGACCAGCCTGTTCCTGGTCTTCAAGGGCCCTTCCGGGCAGGGCAATCTCCTCGACATCGACACCTTCACCCTCGGCTGACGGGTGGAAGGGGACACCGTGACGCTCTTACGCACCCACCGCATGCGAACCCGACTGATGCGCCGCTCGACGGCCGCGGCCGGAGCCCTCGTGCTCGCTCTCGCCGCCGCGATCGCGGCACCTGGCACAACCGCCCGGGCCGCCGACCCCGCCTACCAGGTGCTCGTCTTCTCCAAGACGGCGGGATTCCGCCACGACTCGATCCCGGCAGGCATCGAGGCGATCCACTCACTCGGTACGGCGAACAGCTTCACCGTCACCGCCACCGAGGACAGCGCCGCCTTCACACCGGCCAATCTCGCCGACTACGAAGCCGTGGTCTTCCTCAACACCACCGGCGACGTACTCGCCGAGGCGCAGCAGAGCGCTCTCCAGTCGTACGTCGACGGGGGCGGCGGCTTCGTCGGCATACACGCCGCAGCCGACACCGAATACGAATGGCCGCAGTACGAACAGCTCGTCGGCGCACGGTTCAAGAGCCACCCCGCCATCCAGCAGGCCACGATCACGACGGAGGACGGAACACACCCCGCGACCGCGCACCTCGGGCCGGCCTGGACCCGCACAGACGAGTGGTACAACTACCGCACCAATCCCCGTTCGTCCGTACGCGTCCTGCAGAGCCTCGACGAATCGACGTACAGCGGCGGGGAGATGGGCGGCGACCACCCCATCACCTGGTGCCACCCCCAGGGCACGGGACGCTCTTTCTACACCGGTCTCGGCCACACCTCCGAGTCGTACGCCGATCCCGCCTTCCGCTCCCTGCTGCTCGGCGGAATCCGCTACGCGGCGGGCGTCGCCCCTGCCGACTGCAGCCCGCGCGGGGGCACGGGGGACCCGCCGCCCGGCGGCGAGGCCCTGTCGACGAATGTGCACCTCTTCTACTATCCGTGGTACGGAACGCCCGCGGGACAGGGGAGTTGGCGCCACTGGCAGCAGGGCGGGCACACACCGCCAGAGGACATCGGCGCCGACCTCTACCCGGCACTCGGCCCGTACGACTCGGGTGATGCCGCGGGCGCCGTGGACCAGCACATGAAGTGGGTCGCGCGGTCGGGGGCGGGCGTCATCGTCTACAGCTGGTGGGGCCGCGGCGGCTACGAGGACGGGCTCGCCCGGCGTGCCCTGGATGCCGCGCAGCGTCAGGGCATCAAGGTGGCCTGGCACATCGAGCCGTACAGCGGGCGCACCGCGCAGTCCGTCGTCGACGACATCACCTATCTCGACCAGACCTACGGCAGCCATCCCGCCTTCTACCGGGACGCCGCGCACGGCAACCGCCCGGCCTACTACATCTTCGAGAGCCTACGGATCGCTGACTGGAGCCCGCTCGACCAGGTGACGCCCACCGCCACCGTCCTCGCGCAGACCACCGACACTACGAAGATCGCGCACTTCTCCGGTCTCTACACCTACGACGGCATCGCCGGAGCAACCGCGCCGGGCTGGAAGCAGGCGGGCGACTACGCCAAGGCGCACAACCTCATCTGGGCGCCGTCGGTCGCTCCCGGATATGTCGACGACCGTGCCGTGCCCGGCAACACGACGCCCACACTGGGCCGTTCGGACGGCGTCACATACGACAAGGAGTGGAACAACGCCCTGGACCCGGCCATCGGCGGATCGCCCACCTGGGTGTCCGTCACGTCCTTCAACGAATGGCACGAGGGCAGCTCCATCGAGCCGGCATCCAGCAATCCGCCGGCCGGGCACGGCTACCAGACCTTCTCGGGGGCGTACGGGAAGACGGGAGCCGCGGCCGAGAGCGCCTATCTCGACCGTACGAGGTACTGGGTGGGCGAGTTCATCAAGCGGCACGGGGGCGAGTAGCTCAGACCCGTCCCACGGCCTGGTGCGGTTCGAACCAGCCGCCGTTGTCGGTCGGCTCGGGCTCGGGCTGTGGCTGAGGTTCCGGGCGGGGTCCCGGCTGCGGCGGCATCAGGTCGAGCGGCCGGGTGCGGGCTTCGGGATCGATCCAGGTCACCGGAGGTGGATCGAGGAACTGTTCCGCGTGGGAGACGTATCCGCGCTGCTGCACGGATGTGGGCAGCGGATCGCGAATAAGCGATTCTGCGGGAAGGCCGCACTCGTGGAGCAGCTCGGCCGTCTCCTGGACGAACATCACGGGACCGCACAGATAGACGGTCTCTCCCGGCCACCCGCGGCGCGCCGTGAGATTGCTGTGCAGGCGTTCGGCGGCCCCCGTCCGGGCCTCGTTCCACTCCCGGAACCACCAGTAGGCGCTGAGATAGGGGTGGGCGCTCAGGATGTCGACGAGCGAGCCGCCGTCGTAGAAGTCGGCCTCGCCGCGGGCCACCACGTCAATGCGGATACGGGGCGCGGGCTTGCGGGCCAGTAACTCCTCCAGGACCGCCTTGACCGCGGACCAGCCCGTACCGGCGGCGATCAGCGTGACGGCCGGAGTGCCCGGCGGTGGAGCCAGCGCGGACCCCGACGCGGCGCCGAGCCGGAGTATGTGGCCGGGCTTGGTGCCGTCGCACAGCACATTGCTGAGAAGGCCTTCGGCGACCCGGCTCACATGGAATTCGAGCACACCGTCGCGGTCGGGGCGGCCCGCCAGGGAGTAGGGCCGCCACACTCCCGGCAGGGAGGGGTGCTGGATCGTGGCGTACTGGCCGGGGAGCCACGGGTATCGGGCGGACGGAACGGCACGGATGACAGCCGTGTGCCCGCCGTGGAGCCGGTGCGAGACGACGGTGGCCTCCCACGAGGCGGGCTCGTCCGCGGCGAGAGACTGGCGGGCGCCGCCGGTCATGGCCCCGGCCGCGCCCGCGTACACCCGATTCCAGGCCGCTTCGGTCTGCTCGTCCCAGAAGTTCGTGCTGTGATATCGGACGGCGGCGACGAGACTCTCGCCCACCGCCGCGTAATCGCCGTCCGCTATCCCGAACTTGCGGTGATCCCGGCCGAGTCGCTCGAGATGGGCGGGGAGTCCGGGGTGGTCGAGATGGTCCACGACATGCACCAGGGCGGTGAACAGCCGCTCGTACTGATCGTCCATCGCGGCCGGAAACAGCCGGCGTAGCTGCGGATGGTGGCTGAAAAGATGCGCGTAGAAGTAGCGGACCACATGGGAGGACCGCCGCCTGACCAACTCCAGGCTCGCTCTGACCACAGCTATGTCGTCGTTCATGTGTCATCCCCCGCGCTCTTGTGATGCACCAACCGGCCGCGCGGGGTCAAGGGGCGGCTTGGCAGCGCCGACTGAACGCGCGTCAGAAGTGCTGAGCCAGCGCACCGTATCAACTCACGGGCGGTGTCGAGCCGTTGTGGCGCGAATTATGTCTCGACTGGAACATTCCTCTTCCTGCCGCGAGACGCGGGGGCCGCCGGACGCCCCCTAAATGCCCTGCCAGCTGGGCTTGGCCGCATAGGTGGCGCGGAAGTAGTCGGCGAGCTTGAGGCTGGAGGCCGCGGCCTCGTCCACGATGAGCGTGGCGTGCGGGTGGAGCTGCAGCGCGGATGCGGGCACCAGCGCGGAGAGCGGGCCTTCGACGGCGAGCGCCACCGCGTCGGCCTTCGCCTCGCCCGTGGCCAGCAGGACCAGATGGCGGGCTTCCAGGATGGTGCCGATGCCCTGGGTGATCACATGGTGGGGGACCTCGTCGAGGCCGTTGAAGAACCGGGCATTGTCCTGCCGGGTCTGCTGGGTCAGCGTCTTGATCCGGGTGCGCGAAGCGAGGGACGAGCAGGGCTCGTTGAAGCCGATGTGCCCGTCGGTGCCGATGCCCAGCAGTTGGAGATCGACACCACCGGCCTCGGCCAGCGCACGGTCGTAGGCGAGGCAGGCGTCCGCGACGTCCTCGGCGGTGCCGTCGGGGCCCATGAAGGCTGCATCGGTCAGGCCGAGGGGTTCGACGACCTCGCGCAGGACGACCGAGCGGTAGGACTCGGGGTGGCCGGAGGGGAGTCCGACGTACTCGTCGAGCTGGCAGATCCGTGCGCGGGAGGCGTCCACCTGGGAGGCGCGCACCTTGGCCGCGAGGGCTTCGTAGACCGGCAGCGGGGTCGATCCCGTGGCGACGCCCAGGAGGGGGTCGGGCTTGCGTCGCAACAGGTCGGCCATGGCTTCGGCAATGAGCTCGCCGCCGGCGGCGGAGTCCGGAACGATGACAACTTCCACGAAGATCCCTGTCTCTGAAAGCGCAAGTGGTGTAGACCAATCTACCCGGTGGGGCGGTGGCTGTCGCGCCCGGGCAGACGTACCCCGGGTGAAACCTGATGGAAATCCCCGGTGCGCCGACGCCTCTGCGCTCATGAGGACGCCATGGGAGGTGAGCGGGTGGTCACCGGCCTCGGAGCGCATACGGACCGGAGCAGGCTGCGCTCCGTCAGCGAGGACGACGACCCCGCTACCTGTATCCGGCCTGATCGACCGGACAGGACCTAGCGGGTCAGAACAGGGGCAGCTGACCGGGGAAGTCCGGCACGACAGCGCCGTCGAGATCCGGCTGCAGAGCCGGATCGAGCGGCGCCTGACGCCGGGACCCGGGACAGGAGACGAGCTCGGCCGCGGTCCGCGCCCCTGCCGGGTCATGACGGGCGAACCGCCCGGCGACGACGGCGATTTCACGGCGGCAGACCGGGCAGCGACGGCGGGGAGCGGACATGGTCCCAGTCTGCCGGCCCGCGCTGACAAGGCAGCGCGCCGCCGGGCGCGGCGAACTTCCACCGCAGCGGCGGCAGGAGGCGCGCATCGAAGCGCCGGGCGTTGCGCGCCCTCAGGCGCCGGTCTGGCTGGATCTTCCAGCCCCGCCGACGTTTGAGGCGCGGGGTCCGGGGCGGAGCCCCGGCGGGATGCGCGGCGCTTGAGGACGAACCGGCGGCCGGACGGACCCGGTGAGCCATGGCGCGGAGTCCCGGCAAGGGGCCCGGCGGGGACAATGAGACCGTGACTCACCGCTACCGCGTACTCGGCACCACTCAGGCATTCCGCCCGGACGGCACCGAGACTCCCCTCAGCGGCGTTCGGCTGAGAGCACTGCTGGCCGCACTCGCCGCCGCCGGCGGCCGCGTCGTACCGGCCCGCGAGCTGACCGCACAGCTGTGGGGCGAGGACGAGGACCGGCCCGCCGACGAGATCGCGGCGCTCCAGGCCCTCGTCGGGCGGCTGCGGCGCGTGCTCGGCAGGGCGTCCGTCGAATCGGCGCCGGGCGGCTACCGGCTCGCGGCCGACCGGGACGATATCGACCTCTTCCGCTTCGAGCGACTGGCGGCGGAAGGCGCCGCCGCCCTCGACAAGGAGGACGCCGGAGCGGCGGCCGCCCTGCTGGACGAGGCTGTCGATCTCTGGCACGGTCCGGCCCTCGCGGATCTGCCGGGCAGGGACGAGGACCCCCTCGTCGCAGGGACGAAGCAGCGGTACGCCGAAACGCAGCGCGCCCGCCTCGCGGCACATGTGGCGCTGGGCCGGGCGCGGGACGTGCTCGCCGAGCTCACGGCGCTCGCCGCCGACGCTCCCCTCGACGAGCCGCTGCAGGCCCTGTGGATCCGGGCGCTGCGGTCCTCCGGCCGCCAGGCGGAGGCGCTTCAGGCGTACGAGGACGTACGGCTGAGGCTCGCCGAACGGCTCGGCGCCGATCCGGGAAACGAACTGCGAGCCCTGCATGCCCAGTTGCTGTCCGGCGACACGGAACCGGCCCTCGTCCGCGGCAACCTCCGCACCCGGCTCACCTCCTTCGTGGGCCGAGAGGACGAACTGGCTGGCCTCTCGGACGAGTTGGCGAGCCATCGGCTGGTGACCCTGCTCGGCCCCGGCGGCGCGGGCAAGACCCGGCTCGCCCTGGAGGCCGCCGAAGCCGCGGCCCGAGCGGCTGGTGCGGCCGGAGCATGGCCGGACGGAATCTGGGTGGCCGAGCTCGCGCCCGTACGCGACGAGGACACCGTTCCGGAAGCCGTGCTGACCGCACTCGGCGCACGCGAGACACAGCTGCGCGGACCGGCAGCGGCGGACACCGCGCCCCGTGATCCGCTGTCCCAGCTGGTCGAGCACTGCGGACGGCGCCGGATGCTGCTCGTACTGGACAACTGCGAGCATGTGATCGGCGCCGCCGCCGGGCTGGCCGATTCGGTACTCACCGGCTGCCCCGGTGTGCGCGTGCTGGCCACCAGCCGTGAACCGCTGGGCGTGCCCGGTGAGTTGGCGCACACCATCGGGCCGCTGCCCCAGGACGTCGCGCTTCGCCTGCTCGGTGAACGGGGCGCCGCCGCCCGCCCCGGCTTCCGCACGGACGACGATCCGGAGGCCTGCGCCGAGATCTGCCGCAGGCTCGACGGGCTGCCGCTCGCCGTCGAACTGGCGGCCGCCCGGCTGCGCGCCCTCACTCCGCGCCAGATCGCGGACCGTCTCGACGACCGCTTCCGGCTGCTGAGCACCGGCAGCCGCACGGTGCTGCCCAGACAGCAGACCTTGCGGGCCGTGGTCGACTGGTCGTGGGACCTGCTGGACGAGGACGAGCGGACCGTACTGCGCCGGCTGGCCGTCTTCTCCGGCGGATGTGTCCTCGCGCAGGCCGAGGCCGTCTGCGGCTCGGACACCCTGGATGCCCTGGAACCCCTCGCCTCCCTTGTCGACAAATCGCTGGTGGTAGCCGCCCCCGACGGACTGGAGGGAATGCGCTACCAACTCCTAGAGACTGTCGCCGAGTACGCAGGGGAGCGGCTGGACGAAGCGGGTGAGCGCGCGGACATCGAGCGTCGGCACATGAACACCTACCGGGAACTGGTCCGCACCGGCGAGCCGGAGCTGCGCGGTCCGCGGCAGACCAAGTGGCTGGAGCGTTTCGAGACGGAACACGACAACGTACGGACCGCCCTGCGCACCGCCGTCCGGCTGCCCGACGAACAGGAGGCGCTGTGCCTGGTGCTGTCCCTCAACTGGTTCTGGCAGCAGCGCAACCACCTGGCGGACGCCCGCACCTGGTCGTCGTCGGCGGCCGCCCTCGCCCCCGACCCGTTCCAGGTGCCGGTTCGTCCTGCCCCGCCGCTGCCCGCCCCCCCGACGCACACCCCGCCGCCCTGGAGTGACGAGCCGTTGTGGGAGGCGCGTCGCGGAGTTCGGCTGATGGTGCTCGCGAGCAACGAGGGCGGGGGCGACGCGCTGTGGGAGCCGGGTACCCAGACGTACCTGCGCGCGATCGTCTCGGCCTACCGGCCGGGGCTGCCGCAGACCTGCCGCCAGCCCGGCTGGATGTGGTTCATCGCCCGGCTGATGACGGGGGAGTTCGACGGGCTCGGCGAGACGGTGGACGCCCTCGTGGCGAGCTGCGCCGAAGGGGACCCGGGCTGGGATCTGGGCTTCGCGCTCCTGATGCGGGCCAGGCTGCTCGGCGACCGCCCCGGCGGCCTCGAACGGTCCGAGCACGACGCCGACCGGGCACTGGCGCTCTTCGAGACGGCAGGGGATCAGTGGGGGATCGCGGAGGCCCTGTCGGCGCGCGGGGAAGCTCTGGAACGGCGCGGCCGGTTCAAAGACGCCGCCGAGGACTTCGAACGGGCGCTGCGCAGCGCCGCCCGTATCGGAGCGGACTCTCAAGTGCCCGTTTTCCAGGCCCGGTTGGCCGCCGTGCGGCTGAAGACAGCCGAAACGCCCCAGGACAGGGAGCGGGCCGAGCGGCAGCTGCTGGACGCGGTGGAGTGCTCCCGGGCATTCGCGGCGGAAGCCCTCAGCACGGCGCGCATGCTGCTGGCCCAGCACTACGGCCGAACCGGCCGCACTGCACTCGCCCGCCACCAACTCAGGGAGATCGAAGCCGAGATGCCCGATCGGACGCCCGGATTGTTCAGCGGGATCGTGGCCGGGACGCATGGCTGGCTCGATGCTCTGGACGGGGAGTACGCGGCCGCCCGCGACGATGTCGGGGACGCGGTACGGCGGCTCGACAGCCTGGCCTTTCTGGTCGCCCCGTTCCTGGTGGTCGATCAGTTCCTCTGCGCGGCCTGGGCGATGGCGCATACCGGGTCAGCTCTGGACGGCGCGCGACTGCTCGGTGCGTACGACCGCCGCCGTGGCCAGTCCGGCGGGCTCGGCTTCCGGCCGTTCGCCGACGAGCAGGAGGTCCGGCAGCGGGCCGAGACCGACCTGAGGGCGGCACTGAAAGGGGGGGCATACGAACACGCCTTCGCCGAGGGCAGCGGCCTCTCCGTGCGGGAAGCCGCCGCCCTGATCCGAGCCCGCAACCCTCATCCGAGCCCGCAGCCCTGCTCCGAGCCCGCGCCCGGTTCTCAGCCCCCGGACTGCCCCTGAGTCTGCGCGTCGGCCAGCCTCTCCTGCGCCTCGGCGAGATCCTCCGGCGTCGGGGCATCGTCCTGAGTCAGGCTGCGCCGCCAGTACCCGGCGAAGTCGATCTCACGTTTGCCGATGCCGCGCTCGTCGACCAGATGCCGCCGCAGCGCACGCACCGCACCCGCCTCGCCGCCGAGCCATGCGCACACCGACCCCGGCGCGAAGTCCGCCGAACGCACCGCCTCGATCAACCGCTCGCCGTGCCCGGCCCGTGCCGGGTCCCGGTGCAGCCAATGCACCGTGACATCGCCGTCCGTGGCGAGGGCCTGCTCGTCGGAGGCCTCGGCGACCTCGATGTACGCCACGGCCCGCGCACCCCGCGGCAGCGCCTCCAGCAGAGTCCCGATCGCGGGCAGCGCGGCCTCGTCCCCGGCCATCAGCATCCAGTCGGTCCTGCCGAGGACGACGGGCCGGGAGAAGTAGGCCGACGGCCCGTACATGCCGAGCGTGTCACCGGGCGAGGCCGACCGCGCCCAGCGGGTCGCCGGACCCGCGTCGTCGTGCAGGACGAAGTCGACGTCGATCGTCGCCCGCGCCGGGTCGTGTCCGCGGACCGTGTAGCTGCGCATCCAGGGCCGCTCGCCCTCGGGGATCGCGCTGTACGCCTCGTACCAACGCATCACATCGCCGTCGGCTTCCTGTACCGCCGGCAGGAGAGGTGCGTTCCGGCCCGGCCGGGGGAAGTACAGCTTCACCTGCTGGTCGGGCCCGTCGAGCACGAAGTCCGCGAGATCGGGGCCGCCGAATGTGATGCGGACCATGTGCGGGGTGAGCCGCCCGGTACGAACGACGCGGAGGAACCGGACCGGCAAGCGCTGCTCCATCGAATCTCCTGACGGTGGTGGGCGGAGTCCCTGTGCGGCTCACGCTCGCAGGGGACGCCTACACGCCACCGACGAGCCGTCGACACGGCCCCTCAGCGCACCTCGGTCAGCCGGGCGAACGCCACGACGTTCCCGTCGTAACCGGTCTTCTTCGCGTAACCGCCGCCGCAGGTGATGACCCGCAGCTCCGGCTGCGGAGCGTCCCGGTAGATGCGGTCCGCGGGAAAGCTCTTCTTGGCGAATACGTCGACGGCGTAGACGGCGAACACCGCCGTACGGCCGTCCCCGCGCAGGATCTCGATACGACTGCCCCGCTCGAGCGAGCCGAGCGAGTAGAAGACGGCCGGGCCCGCCGTGTTGTCGACATGGCCGACGATGACGGCCGTGCCCTGCTCGCCGGGGCTGACCGCGCCCCGGTACCAGCCCGCGAGATTGCTGTTCGCCAGTGGAGGCGCGTCGACCCAGCCGTCGGCGTCGAGTCCGACCTCGGTCAACGGGGCGTCGACCCGCAGCGATGGGACGGCGATGCGCCGTGGCGGGGAGTGGGGCAGCGGACCGGGCGCGGCGGGAAGCGGGGCGGGCGCGCTCTTGTGTGCCGCGACGGGGGAGCCGGGCTGGGGCGGGCCACCGGTGGGCCCGGTGGATCCGTTGCGTACGAGGAAGAGCCCGAGCAGCAGGACACAGGCGAGCGTGAACCAGGAACTGCGCCTGCTGGACGTGGGCATGGGCCTTCCCCTGTGAAGTCTGCTGCGGGCAGCTCTGCATGGCGCTCCGCCGCCCAGGACCGCAGGGGCGCCCGGGGCGGCGGAGCCGCTGTGGCACCGTCAGGTGCCGTCCCCGGTCCGGCGGCGCAGCAGAAGGACACCGCCACCGGCGAGCGCGCCCGCGATGAGTGCGGAGCCGACGCCGATCTGCGTGGGGCTCAGCTCGGCGAAGCTGCCGCCGTTGCCGCCCTTCACGCCTCCGCCGGGCTTCTTCATCTCGGTCGTTCCGGTCGTCTCCGGAGGTTCGAGGGTGTCCGGCGGCTCCGTGGGTTCCTTCCCCCCGGTGTGCGCGTCCGATCCGCCGGTGACGGTGAGGGGGGTGGTGCCCTTCTCGCCCTTGCAGTCGAAGGTGACGTCGTAGTCGGCGTCGGGCTTGGCGTCCTCGGCGATCTTCGCTGTTGCGGGCAGGCCCTCATTGAGGGTGACGGTGTCGAAGATTCCGGAGGTCGCGGTGACGGTCGGGACCTCGCACTCGGTGGCGTTGAGGGTCACGGTGCCGCCGGGCGCCACGGTCGTGGGCGTGACGGTGAAGCCGAACGAGGTGACATTGCTCCCGTCGTCGGCCAGTGCGGCCGGGCCACCCAGGGCCAGCGCGGCGGTGCCGATCAGAGCGAGGGAGGCGACACGTATCACACGCATGGTCAGTTCTCCGTGTTCCCGAGGAGCCATGGCGGAAGGTCAGCGAACGGGATAAATGCCCCTCGTTGAGACCGACGCTATGAGGGCCCACGGGGGTGCCGCATGTGGCGCGGAGGCGCGGGAGCGGTGTGTCACCTCCGCCGGGCGGTGCGGCCGTGACGGTCGTACCAGGTCACGCGGCATGGCCGGTGGCCCCGGCCCATGCGCCGCTTACGCGAGCAGGGCCGGGGCCACCGGGGTGACGCCGTCACCCTTTCGGAAG
Source organism: Streptomyces sp. NPDC005408 (assembly GCF_040606445.1). NCBI lineage: Bacteria > Bacillati > Actinomycetota > Actinomycetes > Kitasatosporales > Streptomycetaceae > Streptomyces > Streptomyces sp. NPDC005408. The sequence goes on from NZ_JBEXEX010000010.1 coordinate 117,407, forward strand.
GTGCGCGCCGTCGCGGGGAGGCGAACGTGGCCCGTCAGCCCTCCGGGCGCAGCAGCCCGCGCTCGTACGCCTTCGCCAGCCGCTGCGGCACGCGGTACACCGAGCCGTCGAGCCCCCGCCCCACGCCCCCCGGACTCAGACCTTCCGGTAGTCGTACGCCTCCGAGGCGGCAGCCTGAACCGCGTCCAGGTCTCCGCCCGCCGACGCGGTCACCACCGCGGCCACCGCACCCTCCACGAACGGCGCGTCCACCAGCCGTGTCCCGTCCGGGAGTTCATCCCCCTCGGCCAGCAGGGCCTTCACCGTCAGTACGGCACTGCCCAGATCGACGAGTACGGCGACTCCCGCGCCCCCGTCCACCGAGGCCGCGGCCGCCGAGATCAGCTCCGAGCTGGTGCCGAGGCCGCCGTCGGGAGTGCCGCCCGCCGGGGCGACGGGCGCCGTCGGGCCGCCGCCCGCGAGCCCCTTGGCCAGCTCGGCGACGGCGGCCGCCACCTCCTTGCTGTGCGAGACCAGGACGATCCCGACGTGCTTGCCGTCGCTCATCCCGCCACCTCCGCGAGCGCCGCGATCAGCAGGGCGGAGGAGGTCGCGCCCGGGTCCTGGTGCCCGATGCTGCGCTCGCCCAGATAGCTGGCCCTGCCCTTGCGTGCCTGCAGCGGTACGGTCGCCAGCGCGCCCGCCTCGGCCGCCTCGCGCGCCGCCGCGAAGGACTCGGTGCTGTCGCCGAGCGCCTCGACCGCCGGCTCCAGGGCGTCCAGCATCGTCTTGTCCCCGGCCTTGGCCCCGCCGAGCTGAGCGACCGCCGCCACACCCGTGCGCAGAGCTTCGGCCAGCTGTCCGGGCGTCACCTCGGCATCGTCGCGCAGCGCCTTGCCCGTACGCCGCAGCAACGTCCCGTACAGCGGACCGGACGCGCCGCCCACGGTCGAGATCAACTGCCGCCCCGCGAGGGTCAGTACGGCCCCGGGCGTCGGCGGTGCCTCCTTCTCCAGGACCGCCGTCACCGCCGTGAACCCTCGCTGCATATTGGTGCCGTGGTCGGCGTCCCCGATCGCCGAATCCAGCTCGGTGAGACGGTCCGCCTCACGGTCGACCGAGGCGGCGGCTGCCGTCAGCCAGCGGCGGAAGAAGTCGGCGTCGAGCACATGAACTCCCTGTGGTGAGTCGGACATGGACGGTCGGATCAGCGGACGGCTGGTTCAACTGGACGGTCGGTTCACCGGCCCCAGCGAAGTGCGGGCGTCTCCACCGGCGCGTCCCACAACCGCAGCAGCTCCTCGTCCACCTGGCAGATCGTCACCGAAGCGCCCGCCATGTCGAGCGACGTCACATAGTTCCCGACGAGGGTGCGGGCGACGGCCACCCGGCGCTCGCTCAGCACCCGCTGCACCTCGGCGTTGAAGCCGTACAGCTCCAGCAGCGGCGTCGCACCCATGCCGTTGACGAGCACGATCACCGGAGCTGTCGGCGGCAGATCCTCCAGCACCGCGTTCACCGCGAAGTCCGCGATCTCGCGCGACGTCATCATCGGGCGCCGCTCGCGGCCCGGCTCGCCGTGAATGCCGATGCCCAACTCCAGCTCGCCCGGCGGAAGATCGAAGGTCGGGCTGCCCTTCGCGGGCGTCGTGCCGGCGCTCAGCGCGACGCCGAAGCTCCGGGAGTTCTCGTTCACCTGGTGGGCGATCGACTCGACCCGCTCCAGCGGCGCGCCCTCATCGGCGGCCGCACCGGCGATCTTCTCGACGAACAGCGTCGCGCCGGTGCCGCGCCTCCCCGCCGTGTACAGACTGTCGGTCACCGCCACATCGTCATTCACCAGCACCTTGGCCAGACGTACACCTTCGTCCTCGGCAAGCTCGGCGGCCATGTCGAAGTTGAGGACGTCGCCGGTGTAGTTCTTGACGATGAACAGCACACCCTCGCCGCTGTCGACGGCGGCGGCCGCCCGGGCCATCTGATCGGGCACCGGACTGGTGAACACCTCTCCCGGGCATGCCGCGGAGAGCATCCCGGGCCCGACGAACCCGCCGTGCAGCGGCTCGTGCCCCGATCCGCCCCCGGAGACCAGCCCCACCTTCCCGGCGACGGGAGCGTCACGCCGCACGATCACGCGGTTCTCCACGTCCACGGACAACTCGGGATGTGCGGCCGCCATACCTCGGAGGGCGTCGGCGACGACGGTCTCCGGCACATTGATGAGCATCCTCACGGGTACCTCCTGCTGAGTGGGGCAGCTGCCTGCCGACCCCGAGCCCAGTATCGGCCGAAGGCGGCCGCGGGGCACGGACTGCGACAAGTTGGGCTGCTCTCCGATGCGGCCCGGCGGCTCGCTTCACGTCTCATCTCTTCGCGCTGCCCGCCCGGCCGGGGCCGGGCCGGGTCTCCGCGGCCGCCTTGACCGATTGCAGCGCTGCTCGCAGGACGATGCCGACGCCCGGCGATACGAGCGTCCAGTAGCGGCCGAATCGCGCGGTGGACTCCGGGTCGGTGCAGGCGGTGCGTGCCTCGTAGGCCAGCAGGGATCGCCGTGTGCCGTAGGGGTGGACGGTGAAAGCAGCTGCCATCTTGGCCCAGCCGGGCTCCTCGAAGCCGGCGAACGCCTGTGGCTCGATCCGGTGCCATTCGATGGCAGGCCGCCATACCTTGCCGACGGCTCCGAAGGCGAGTTCCCGCTCCGGGGTCTCGCCGAGTGCCACCCAGGGCTGGTCCTGCTCGTGTTTGTCGGCGGCGTCGAACAGATCGGCCACGCGCATCGTCGTCGGCGCCGGCAGGGGGCGGCGGCGAAGCCTGTCCGGTACCCCGCGCGCCCACATGACCAGGTCGAACAGCGGCGATTGGATGGTGAGCAGATCCAGATCGCGCGTGGCTTCGTACACGACGGGAGGCGCGGCGTCGATCATCACGCACTCCAGGCGGGTGAACCGGAAATCAGGCAGTGCGCGGTCGAGCAGCAGGGGTGCGGCGGCCGTACTGGTGGTCGGGTCGGCGTCCATCAGAACCTCCCAGGTCCGAGAACTGGCCGTATCTCAAGTGTGGGGTGACGCCGTGCGCTGTACAGGGGTCGCCGGTTCGGAACCGCCCATGTCCAGCCTGAAGGGCGGGTACGCGTCGGTCATCAGTCCCGCGTACGCGGCGACCCGCAGAACCCACCGGTTGAGGCCGATGAGGAGGTCGAACAGGTCCCTCGGATACTTCTCGGTGAAGGCCAGGACGACGGCCGCGATGACGGCCAGCACGAAGACAAGCCCACCGCCCCACCAGCCGGCGTGGAAGCCGCCGACGAAGAAGCCGATCACGATGTAGTGCGGGATGGCGAGCAGCCACCACTTCACCAGGACCAGTCCACGGGACAGCCGTTCCGGGTAGGCGATGTCGAGCCGGGCCGGATAGCCGGGCTCCTCGCCGAGGCTGAACGGCGGGTAGCGGTCGGTGGCCAGCGCTCCGTATCCGTAGTACGTGACCCGCCAGGTCCAGCGCAGCACTCCGAGGGTGAAGTCGAACAGTGCCCGGGGATAGCGCTCCGTGATCAGAATGGCGAAGAACGCGACCACGCTGACCAGGAAGACGGCGATCCAGAGGAAGAACAGCACGACGTAGTGCGGGATCAGCATCAGCCATTTCACCAGCCAGAGCCAGGGTGACAGCGGTGCGTCGAGCACCGCGTCCACTCTCACCGGGTCGTACGTCGCCGGAGTCGTCGTCATGACTGTCAGCTCCTTCGCACACGTGATCTCGCGGATGGGGGCTGATTCCAGCTTGCGCGCGGCGGGGGCTCCGGTCCTGGCGGGCGCCGGTCGCAGCTCCCGCTGCGGGCGGAGGAGGCCCCGCACTACGTCACGCCAGCGCCTTGATCGCCGCGCGGATGCGGGCCTCGCCCAGCTCGGAGACAGTCGCCGCGAGATGTTCCGCGCCGAGCGCCGCCAGCAGGGCATGCGCCGTGCTCTCAGGGTCGGCCGCATCGCGCAGAAGAATCGTCAGGTGCTGGTGCCAGAAGCGGTACGCGCCGATGCGGTAGCGCGCTCCGGGGGATGCCGTCTCCGACATCCGTACGAGATCGAGATGCTCGAGCACATAGTCCAGATACGCGTCGATGAACGCGGCCAGCCGCTCGGACGCGGGCGCGCCCGGGCCGAGCGGCGGCGGGCCGGACAGGATCCGCTCCTGGAGATCGCGCTCCCGCTCGTCGAGAAGCGCGACGGCCAGCCCGGACTTGTCGGTGAACCTGCGGAACAGCGTGCCCTTGCCGACGCCCGCCGCTGCCGCGATCTGGTCCATGGACACCGCTTCCACGCCGCGCTCGGCGAACAGCCGCGCTGCCGCGTCGAGCACGGCGACGCGATTGCGTGCCGCGTCGACCCGCTCCTTGCGCGGAGGCGTGCGCAGCAGTTCAAGCGGGATAGACGAAGCGGACTGCGGTCCGGTACTGTCATTGTTCACAACCGGACTATAGTCCGATTCTCTTGGGAGGATCCACATGACCGCGCTCATTTCCCGCGATGACCTCAAGGCGGCGATCGACGCGGGTGCCGTGACCCTCGTCGACGCGCTGGGTGGCGAGTACTACGCCAAGCTGCACCTGCCCGGCGCGGTGGCGCTCGTGCGGGACGACGTGGACGCCGAGGCGCCCACTCTGCTGCCGGACCGCGACGCCGCCATCGTGACGTACTGCTCCAACCCCGCCTGCCCCAACAGCGGCCAGGTCGCCGACCGGCTGACGGCCCTCGGCTACACCAATGTCCGCAAGTACCGCGAGGGCATAGAGGACTGGGCGGACGCCGGTCTGCCGCTCGAATCCGCCTGAGGAGCCGCCCCGGCGGGCGGGTCCGCGAGCTGCCAGAGCGCGATTCGGTCACCTGATGGTGCGGGTGATCAGTCCTGGGGTGTGTTCAGCCGACGCGCGGTGGAGGAACGGAAACCTCGCGAGGATCCGAGCCGCGGCCCTCATGATTCCGGTGCTGCGGGCGGAGCCGTCTCACGAGCGTGGCGGCCCGTCGTAATAGCGCTGCTCGTAGCCGTGTGACCGGACGCGCCTGGCGACCCGGCGCTCTCTGCTGAATGCCATGACGGTGCCGAACGCGAGTGCCGCCGCGCCCCCGATCATGAAGGCCGAGCCGAGGACATCGACGTCGACCCAGGCGAGGTGCCATGCGACGCCGAACCTCAGGATCGCTCCGAGGATGATGAGGGCGAGTCCGCCCGCTGCGGTCATGAGCGGCCTCCTCTGGATGGGGCGCGTGCCGGGTGTTCCCGGCGCCTTGTGCGGGCTCCTACGCATCAGCCTGCGGGGTCGCACGGGAACTGTCCTGGTGGGGACGTCCGTGATGGGGCCGATCGAGTGTCCGGCGCGCGGCTGGGGCGGTCCTTTCGTACCGTGAACTCAGCCTTCCGATACGCGAACGGGCGGAGGCCGGATGGCCGGATCGGACTATGGTTCCGAGCCCCGCGGTGCCGAGCGGCGGCCCCGGCGGCGTAAACAGCGCGGTCTCTTCCGCCGGCCCCGGCGTGCCATGCGCCGGGAGCTGAGCCAGCTGATCTGCGCGGTCGCCGGGTTCGGTCTCGGTCTGGCGGTCCCGGAGGTGACGGCGGGCCCGCAGGCCGACGCCGGCCGCGTGGTGAGCCTGCTCTTCACCATCGGGTTCGGCGTCATCAGCCTGGTGAGCATCATCTACTCGGTGCTGTTCCTGGTCGTGCAGTTCTCCGCCACCTCCTTCAGTCCCCGCCTCGGCCTGTTCCGGGACGATCCGATCGTGTGGCGGACCTTCGCGTTCGCCATCGGGGTCTTCGTCTTCTCGATGACCGCGGGGCTGGCGATCGGGACCGAGAAGCAGGTGTCCGTCTTCCTGCCGTGGGTGGATGTGCTGCTCGCGCTGGTGGCTCTGACCCTGATGCGCACGCTCCAGGCCAGGGCGTTCCAGTCGATCCAGCTGGCGCCCGCGCTGGCAGCGATCACGTCCCGGGCGCACCACGTATTCGATGCGCTGTACACGAGGCCGTACGTGCCGGACGCGGCCGCCGATGTACCGCCCGGCCAAGGGAAGGCCGGGCAGGGCGGTAAGGCGGTCACGGTGCGGTGGACAGAGAGAGTGGCGGTCCTTCAGCAGATCGATGTGTCCGCTCTCGTCGCGGCGGCGAAGGAGCACGGCTGCGTAGTCACCCTGCGTCAGCCCGTGGGCGCCTCCATCGCGCGCGGCATGGCGCTCGCCGAGGTGCGGGGCGGGGAGCTGCCCGAGGAGGTGCTGCGCGGGGCGCTGCTGACCAGCGAGGAGCGCGGCTTCGCCCAGGACCCCGAGTTCCCGTTCCGGCTGCTCGCCGACATGGCGCTCAAGGCGCTCTCGGCCGCGATCAACGACCCCGCGACAGCGGTACAGACGCTGGACCACATCGAGGACCTGCTGATCCGTCTCGCGGACCGTGACCTGGACATCGGCCGGGTCGCCGACGACGAGGGAACCGTGCGGGTGATCGTGCCGGTGCCCGCCTGGGAGCGGTACGTGACCCTGTCGGTCGACGACATCACCGTTGCTGCTGTCAACTCACCCATGGCGCTGCTCCGGATCCGCACGATGCTGAGGCGGCTCCTCGAGGCGTGCCCGGCCCAGCGGCGCCCCCTGGTGAGCGACCGGCTCCGCTGGGTGGAGGAAGCCGGAGCCGAGGACTATCCCCTGCACTGGGAGCCATATGCTCAGGAAAGGCCATAGTGCGGGGCAAATTTCGCAAAGCTATGCTGGCCACGATCCTGGCCGCCTGACCGGTTTTCCCGGTCCCTCCTTCGGAGCGAGCGCATGGCAGGACGGCACTGGCCCGTGATCGGCCCGGGCGAGAGGCTGGCCCTGAACCGCATGGGCAGCTTCGACTGGGATCTGCGGAAGGGGACCTTCGAGCTCGACGAAGCCGGTCTGGCGGTCTTCGACCTCGGCCCGGGGGAGTACGACGGCAGGCCCGATTCCCTCGGCTCCCGGGTGCCTCCCGAGGAGAAGCTCCGCCTCGATGCCGCCTACGAGGAGGCCATTGAGCGCGGGCGGTCCTCGTACGGTGCGTACTTCCAGGTGAGGCGCCGCAACGGGGTCAGGCAGTGGACCCACGCACGTGGGCGCATCCTGCGCGATGCGCAGGGCCACGCCTACCGGGTCGTCGGAATCGTGCGCAACGCGACCACCGAGCTGACCGAATTCACGGTGATCAGCCCACTGGAGGCGGACCGGCAGCGGATGACCGCCATGGTCCAGGGCACCACGGAAGCGCTGTCGCGAGCGGTGACCGTGGACGATGTCACCGCAGCCCTGACGGGCAGTGGCGGCCTGGAGCGCTTCGGCGCGGACGGGCTGGCCCTGGCACTGGTCGAGGGCTCCACGCTCAAGATCATCGCTCTGTCCGGGAAGGCGACCGAGCTCCTGGCCGATCTGACTCTCAATCGCCTGGACAAATCGCTGCCGCTCGCCGAGGCCGTCCTCACACAGCAGCCGCGGTTCGTGACCTCGCTGGCCGAGCTCGCCGACCGGTTCCCGAAGCTGAAGCCGTACGTCGAAGGGTTCGGAGTCGACGCGGCAGCCTTCCTCCCTCTGGTCGCCCAGGCGCGTCCCATCGGCGGGCTGGCGCTCTTCTACCGGGGCCGGACCAGATTCTCCGCCGAGGACCGCACCCTGTGCCTGGGGCTTGCGGGAATCGTCGCCCAGTCGCTACAGCGAGCTGTTCTCTTCGACAAGGAACGGGAGTTCGCGACCGGCCTGCAGGCCTCCATGCTGCCGCGCCACATCCCGGAGTTCACCGGTGCCGAGATCGCCGTGCGCTACCACGCGGCGTGGAGCGGCCGGGAGGTGGGCGGCGACTGGTACGACGTCATCGCGCTCCCCCGGGGGCGGGTCGGGATCGTCGTCGGCGATGTCCAGGGACACGACACCCACGCGGCCGCCATCATGGGCCAACTGCGTATCGCACTGCGCGCGTTCGCGGGCGAGGGGCACGATCCGTCCACCGTGCTGGCACGTTCGTCGCGCTTCCTCGCCGAACTCGACACCGAGCGCTTCGCCACCTGCACGTACGCCCAGGTCGACCTGGTGTCAGGAGGTGTACGGGCCGTCCGCGCGGGCCACTTGGGGCCGCTGATCCGGCACACCGACGGACGGGTCGGCCGGCCGAACCTGCGCGGCGGACTCCCGCTCGGCCTGGCCACGGCCTTCGAGGAGGAGGAGTACCCCGAGTCCCGGCTCGACCTGGTACCCGGCGAGACCCTCGTCCTGTGCACCGACGGCCTGGTGGAAGAGCCCGGCCTCGACATCGCGGCGGGGATGGACGCTCTCGCCGACGCTGTGCGTACGGGCCCCCAAGAGGCCGGAGCGCTCGCCGACCATCTGTCGGACCGGCTGTGGCAGCGGTGGGGGACCGGTGACGATGTCGCACTGCTCGTCCTGCGCCGGGCCCCCGACCCCGGAACCCATAGGGCGCCCCGAATCCACCTGTACATCCACCAGGCCGACCCCGAGGGGCTGGCCGAGGCACGCACCGCGCTGCGTCATGCTCTTGAGGACTGGGAGCTGGCCGGGCTGGCGGACGACGTCGAACTGGCCGCCGGGGAACTGCTGGTGAACGTACTCCTCCACACGGAGGGCGGCGCTGTCCTCACGCTCGAAGTCCTGCCCGAACCGGTACGGCGCGTGCGGCTGTGGGTCAAGGACCGCTCCAGCGTCTGGCCGCGCCGCAGGACGCCCGGCGAAGCGGCCACCTCCGGAAGGGGACTGATGATGATCGACGCCGTTGCCGCCCGCTGGGGCGTGGAGCCGCGGGGCGAAGGGAAAGCCGTCTGGTGCGAGTTCGAACCGCCCGGCCGGAACGGCTATTCGCCCGGCCATGACGGTTCTTGAGGAAGCGGCGCCCGCGGTACAGGCAATACAAGGGCAGTTGAAGCGCTGTACGAGCCGCTATGCGAGCAGCTTGGTCTTGGCCTTCTCGAATTCCTCCTGCGAGATATCGCCCTTGCTCTTGAGTTCGGAGAGTTTGGCCAGCTCGTCCGCCTGACTGCCACCGGGGCCTGCCGCTTCCCTGACGTACTGCTGGAAGGCCGCTTCCCGTTCCTTCACCTGTTTGACGTCCCGTTCGCCCATGGTGCGACCACGTGCGATGAGATAGACGAAGACTCCCAGGTACGGCAGCAGGAGTACGAAGACGAGCCAGCCTGCCTTGGCCCAGCCGCTCAGGGAATGGTCACGGAAGATATCCGTGATGATCTTGAACAGCAGGAAGAACCAGATTATCCACAGGAAGAACCACAGCATCGTCAGAAACACATTGAGAAGCGGGTAGTCATCCATGGCCGGCTCCGATTCCGTTTCGTTAATTCTTTGATACACCCGGTCGGCTCACACCGCATGAGGAGCAGCGGTGGCCTCGGTCGCGTCGGCCTTGGATACTCGTACCGCTCGTCCGCACGGCAGACGGAAGGAAAACGACCATGCTCACGAACAGCAAGGCATTCAGCGGTTTCGCGGTCAATGATCTGCAGAAGGCCAAGGAGTTCTACGGCCAGACGCTCGGCCTTCGAGTCACCGAGGAGTCCGGCGGCTCCGGTGGCATGCTGACGCTGCATCTCGGGAGTGGCGCGGAGATCTTCGTTTACCCCAAGCCGAACCATGTCGCGGCGAACTTCACCGTGCTCAACTTCCCGGTCCCCGACATCGACGAGGCCGTCGACGAACTGACCCGGCGCGGCGTGACCTTCGAGCGGTACGCCGGCTTCGACCAGGACGAGAAGGGCGTCATGCGTGCCGAGAGCCCGCCGATCGCCTGGTTCACGGACCCGGCCGGGAACACCCTCTCCGTACTGCAGATGGACTGAAACTCCCCCTGCCACGCCCCGCGAACCTCACTCGGTGGTTCCACAGCGAAGCCGGTCGCCCGTGACGGGCGCCCCTTCCACGCTGCTTCGGTCGTGGACCACCTTGACGACCGATGCGGCCTTCGAACCGACGGTGATGTCGAAGACCGGGCCGTGCCCCGCGACGGGGCGCAGCTTGGCGCCGGGGATCGCTGCTTCGAGGGTGGGCGCGTAGCGGGCCCGGTGCGGGTCGTAGGTGATGACGGTCGCACCCTTCGGGCGCGGCTGGTCGGGCCGGCCCGAGGTGTTCTCGATCACGAAGCCATTGGCGCGCAGCGCTCCGGCCACCTTCGCATCCGTCACCCGCACGCGAACCCAGGACGGCGGAATCTCCACCGGGACGTCCATGCTGGGCCGGATCCGGGCGTCACCCATGATCGACCGGTCTTTCCGCAGGGCCTCCCACAGTGCCGCGGAACGCTTCTTGTCCCACAGCAGCGTGGAGCCCCACGCGGGCACCCTGTGATCGAAGTCCGACATCGGAACGGTCGCGAACTCGGTCTGATCTGCATTCAGCCCGCCCAGCAGGGAGCCGAGATGCGCCAGATCCGCGAGGCTGGTGTGTGCGTCGACGCGTACGGACTTGCGCAGCGTGAGGGCCGTGCGGACAGCGGCGGCCGGGTCGGCGAACGCCCCTTCGTCCCTCAGTCGCGAGAGCATGTCGATGAGCAGGCGCTGCTGCCGCCGGACCCGGCCGAGATCGCCGGGCGGGTCGACATGGCGGGTGCGGACATAACGAAGCGCGCGGCGTCCGTCCAGTCGGCTCGTTCCCGCCGACAGCTTCAGTCCCGAGCCGAGGTCCAGCAGGGGCTTGTCCGTACACACCTTCGCGCCGCCGAGGCGGTCGACGGTGTTCACGAAGCCGGTGAAGTCCGTCTCGAGATAGTGGTCGATCTTCAGGCCGGTCGCCTTCTCCACGGTCCGTACCGTGAGATCTCCGCCGCCGTGCGCAAAAGCTCCGTTGATTTTTCCGGAGTGCCGCGGATGAGAGTGATGGGCGAACTCCACATAGGAGTCACGGGGAATGGAGACCGCGGTCATCCGTCGGCCGTCCTCGGCGAAGTGCACCAGCATCATCACGTCCGTGCAGTCGCAGCCCTTGCCGCCGACATGCAGACGTTTGATCTCCTCGGCTGACATTCCTGTACGGCGGTCGATTCCGACGACGAGGACATTGGTGCCGTGGGATTCGTCCGCGCGGGAGGACGGGGATGCGGATTCGGCTGCCCAGAGGGAGCCGCCCGAGGCAAGCGTGGCGATCAGAACAGCCGTGACGGTAAAGCTGCGCACAGAGGTCTCCTCCGACATCGGGTCCCATGGGATCTCAACCGGCCAACCGACAGAAGCACGGAATGCGTGCCGCGTTCGGTATTGACCCGGCGAATCCGGTGCGAGGTGTCGGGCGATCGGCCGATGCGCGGGCCATTCGAGGGAAAGGGACCCAAGAAGGGGCCGAGTAAGAGGGGCAGGGCAAGAGGGGCCGCCCGCGGAGAAGCGGGCGGCCCCTTTCCGCCCGGGGACCGGGAGACGGAGGTCAGCCGGTGATGATCGCCGGGTCACTCACACCCGGCAGGCCGTTCTCGACATGCCCGGCGAACCGGCGCAGGAACGTCGCGTTCGTGTCGGACACCACGCTCAGGTCGTACCAGCGCTTGCTGCCGCGCAGATCCACCGTGTGCACGATGCGCCCGCCCGCGCGCACGGTGAACGTCTGCTTCGCCCCTCCGTACGCCTGCGTCACCGTGAGACGGCAGGTGGCGCTGCCCGCATTCGTCATCGTCAGCTCGATGCTGCCGCCGGCGGCGATGTGGCGTGCCGTCACCTCAGGGCCCGCGGTCTTGCCGGGCCCCTTGAAGGTGCGCAGGAAGCCGTTCGGGCCGTACACCGACAGGTCGTACACACCGTTGGAATAGGCAGTGTTCCAGGTGTCGGAGAGCTGCTTCCCGGCGGCGGCGGTGTACGTCCACGGTCCGTCCGTGCGGTTCCCGGACGCCACCAGGAACTGCGCACCCGCCGAGGCGCCACCGCTGAAAGTGAGCGTGAAGCGGCCCGTCGACGGCGTCGATGCCCCGTCCACCAGCGGCGCGTAGCGCAGCGGACGCGCGGGCCTCGAACCCGCCTCCTGCTTGGGCAGCGCGGGCTTGGCCGGAGGCTTCGGGACATAGCTGGGGTGCCGGGCCTTGTCCGGCGGCTCGTATCCGTCGGTGTCCGGCAGCGCGGCGGGATCGGTGTTCTTGAGACCGAAGTCGAAGGCCGAGGTCAGGTCGCCGCAGATGGCGCGCCGCCACGGCGAGATGTTCGGCTCGCCAACCCCGAACCGGCTCTCCATGAACCGGATGACCGACGTGTGGTCGAAGACCTCGGAACAGACGAAGCCGCCGGTGCTCCAGGGGGAGACAACCAGCATGGGCACGCGCTGGCCGAGGCCGTAGGGCCCTGCGGCGTAGCTCGCGTTGCCGCCGAAGCTGTCGAGGGCGGTGTCCACCGTCGACAGGCCCTGTGCGGCCGAGGCCGGCGGGTAGGGCGGCGTTACATGGTCGAAGTACCCGTCGTTCTCGTCGTACGTGATGAACAGCGCCGTCTTGCTCCACACCTCGGGGTTGGAGGTGAGGGCGTCCAGCACCTGCGCGATGTACCAGGCGCCGTAGTTCGCGGGCCAGTTGGGGTGCTCGGAGAAGGCCTCGGGCGCGGCGATCCAGGAGATCTGGGGGAGCTTGCCGGCCTTCACATCGGCCTTGAGGATGTCGAAGTAGCCGTCGCCGCCCTTGGCGTTGGTGCCGGTGCGGGCCTTGTCGTACAGCGGGTCGCCGGGCTTGGCGTTGCGGTACTTGTTGAAGTACAGCAGGGAGTTGTCGCCGTAGTTGCCCCGGTAGGCGTCCTCGATCCAGCCCCAGGAGCCGCCCGCGTCCAGGCCGTCGCCGATGTCCTGGTAGATCTTCCACGAGACCCCGGCCTGCTGCAGCCGCTCCGGGTACGTCGTCCAGTCGTAGCCGGCCTCCTGGTTGCCGAGGACCGGACCGCCGCCCTTGCCGTCGTTGCCCGTGTGACCCGTCCACATGTAGTAGCGGTTGGGGTCGGTGGCTCCGATGAACGAACAGTGGTACGCGTCACAGACGGTGAACGCGTCCGCGAGCGCGTAGTGGAACGGAATGTCCTTGCGCGTCAGATACGCCATCGTGCCCGCGGACTTGGCGGGTATCCACTGGTCGTACTTGCCGTTGTTCCAGGCCTTGTGGCCGCCCGCCCAGTCGTGGTCGAGACCCGCGATGAACTGCATGCCGAGGTCCTCGGCGTCCGGGTGGTACGGCAGCACGTCCTTGGAGCCGTCCGACTGGTACCAGACCGACTTGCCGGGGCCCGTGGAGACGGGGCGCGGGTCGCCGAAGCCGCGTACGCCCTTCAGCGCACCGAAGTAGTGGTCGAACGAACGGTTCTCCTGCATCAGCACGACGATGTGCTCGACGTCGTTGATGGTGCCGGAGCGGCGTGCCGCGGGGATGGCGGCGGCACGGTCGATGCTGCTCGACAGGGCAGCGAAACCCGCGGTCGCGCCGGCGATCTGCAGGAAGCGCCGCCGATTGAGTTCAGGCATGAGTGTGGCCCTCTTGGGGTGAGGAAACAGAAGCGAGCGGAGTTTCCAAGAGGAACCAGCGGAAGGGAAGGGGTGGTGTCGTACATGTGAAAGAGCGACGTACTCACCGCGAACACCCCGGCGACACCCCGGCTTCCGCTCAGGAGGCCGGGCCCGCCCGTGACACGGTCCAGTCGAGCAGGTCCTCGGCGCCCCACGTGTTGATCACGCGCTCGGTGGGCACCTCGCACTCCTCGGCCCGGGCACAGCCGATGATCTGCCATTCGAGCTGCCCCGGAGCGTGTGCGTCGGTGTCGACGGAGAAGAAGGTCCCGGCCGCAACGGCCTGCCGCAGCAGGCGCTTGGGGGGATCGAGCCGCTCGGGCCTGCTGTTGATCTCGACCGCTGTGCCGTTGGCCGCACAGGCGGCGAAGACCTCTTCGGCGTCGAACTGCGACTCGGGCCGCCTCCTTTCGGCGACCAGCCGGCCCGTGCAGTGCCCCAGCACATCGGCCAGGGGATTCTGAACCGCCTTGACCATGCGCCGCGTCATCGCAGCCGATTCCATGCGCAGTTCGGAATGGACCGAGACGACCACGAGATCCAACTGGTCCAGCAGCTCCGGCTCCTGGTCGAGCGAGCCGTCCGTGAGGATGTCGCATTCGATACCGGTCAGCAGCCGGAACGGCGCCCAGTGACGGTTGAGTTCCGCCACGATCTCCAGCTGCTCGCGCAGCCGCTCGGCGGACAGGCCATTGGCGACGGTCAGCCGGGGGGAGTGATCGGTGAGCACGGCCCACGCGTGCCCCAGGGCGATCGCCGTACGCCCCATCGCCTCGACGGGGCTGCCGCCGTCCGACCAGTCCGAGTGCAGATGGCAGTCGCCGCGGAGCAGAGCACGCAGCTGCCGACCGCCTTCGGCGAGCGGCCCGGCCTCGTCCTCCAGTCGCTGGAGATAAGCCGGTACGTCACCGGCCAGGGCTTCCCGCGCAACTCCCGCAGTCTTCGGGCCGATGCCCTTGACCGCCTCCAGCGAGCCGGACTCCGCGCGGCGGCGGATCTCTTCGTCGGACATCTGCGCCAGGACGGCGGACGCGGTGCGAAAGGCACGGACCCGATACGTCTCCGCGCCACTGCGCTCCAGCAGAAACGCGACCCGGTCCAGCGCCTCCACGGGGTGCATCTCGTCTCCTTCGCACCGTGCCGGTGGGACCACCGGTTCCCGGCCGTTCCTCCCACTGTCGCCCGCTGCGGATGCGACGGCATGCCGGACGGTCTCCGGCGGCTCCCGTCAGCGGTCATCGCTGACGGTAGTCACGCGAATGGCGGGTGTGACCACCCCGGGCGAAAATGAACGGCCGGATGACTCTTCCCGACGTACGGCAGGCCCGCTGCGGCCGTCCGTGCCCAGGTGGCCCGGAACGGACCGCCCGCTGGTGCTTTCACTCAAGGAGGGCACTGATGTTGATGCCGGACACCGCTGTGATCGCCCGCCTGATGGCCCGCTATCGGGCGCATGAACACCACTTTCTGCGTGCGCCCCACGATCACAGTGCGCGGATGCGCTTCGAGGACACCGCGTACACGCTGTGCGTGCTGATGGGTGAGCGCAATGCCAGAGAAGCCGTCCTCGCGGCAGAGCGCTACATCACCCGGACCCGCCGGAAGAACCATTCCGCCGTGGACCGCCAGGCACCGACGGCACCCTGACAGGGGCCATGACTCGACGACTGCCCGGGCCTGCCCGCTCCCGAGCGGGCAGGATCGAGGCGTGCGCGATCTCGCCGAGTCCGTGAGAGCGCCGGTGGCCGAGCTCGTCCGCCGGCGCAGGGAACCCGCCGTCGTCCAGACGGTACGGTCGACGGCGGCCGCGACCATCTCCTACGTCGTAGCCCTGCAGCTGAGCAGCGAACCCGCGCCGCTCACCGCTCCCCTCACGGCGCTCCTCGTCGTCCAGGTGACCCTCTACCAGACCCTCACCACCGGCATCCGCCGGGTGAACTCCGTCGTCGCGGGCGTACTGATCGCCATCGGCTTCAGCGCGCTCGTCGGCCTCACCTGGTGGAGCCTGGGCCTGATCATCCTGGCGTCCCTGGTGGTCGGACGGCTGGTCCGCGTCAGCGAGTTCGTCCCCGAGGTCGCGATCAGCGCGATGCTCGTGCTCGGGGTGACCCGGGTGGGGGTCACGGCCTGGGACCGGGTACTGGAGACACTGATCGGCGCGGTGGTCGGGCTCCTGTTCAATATCGTGTTCGTGCCGCCGGTATGGGTGGGTCCCGCCGGTGACTCCATCGAGGACCTCGCCCGGCGCATGCGCCGACTGCTCCTGCGAATCGGCGATGAACTGAGCGGCCCCACTCCCGTCGAACTCGCGGCCGCCAGCCTCCACGAGGCACGCCGCCTCGACAACGACATCGCGGACGTCGACGGGGCCCTGCGCCAGGCGGAGGACAGCCTCCGGCTCAATCCACGGGTCAAGGAAGGGCTGCTGCACCGAGTCGTGCTGCGCACCGGTCTGGACACCTTTGAGATCTGCGCGGTGGTTCTGCGCGTACTGGCCCGCACGATGACCGACCTCGCCAAGAAGCGCGGCGAGGAGGACTTGTTCCCACCCGAGGTGGGCGTCGCTCTCAAGGAACTGCTGAGCCATGTCGCCGATGCCCTCGTCAGCTTCGCCGTCCTGGTTACCACACAGGTGAGCCGCAGCGCCGACGCGGCGGAGTCCCGGCTGGCCGGTGAACTCGCCGCCGCCGCGACCGCCCGGGAAAGGGCGGCGGAACTGCTGCTCCAGGGCGTTCAGCGGCATCCACGCCACTGGCAGCTGTACGGTGCGCTGCTCACCGAGATCGACCGGATCCTGGACGAGCTCGACATGGACCACCGCTCCCGGCGCCTGATGGAGGAGCTGGACCGCGTGACCCGGGAACAGCGCGAACGGCACCCGCAGATCTCCGCCGTACGGCGATGGGCGCACGACAGACGATCCAAGCGGACCGCGGCCCGCTGACGCACGCGGTGGAGCGGCTACGCGGCCTCCCGCGTGACCTGCTCGCGCAGATGCGAGCAGCAACGGCTGATCAGCCGGGACACATGCATCTGGGAGACGCCCAGGTCATCCGCGATGCTGCTCTGGGTCATATCGCGGAAGAAGCGCAAGTAGAGGATGCGCCGCTCGCGCTCGGGGAGCCTGCGCAGCTCCGGTTTGACCGCCTCGCGGTCCACGACCACGTCGATCGCCGGGTCGGGTGTGCCCAGCGTGTCACGCAGCGCGTATCCGTCCTCAGAACCGGGAAGTTCGGCGTCAAGGGAGAGGGCCGAGAAACTCTCGAGAGCGTCGAGACCTTCGAGCACCTCTTCCTCGGTCATACCGGTGTGTTCGGCGATTTCGGCGGCGGAAGGGTCGCGGCCGGGGATGGACTGGGCGAGGTCCTGGCGGGCGAACCGGACGCGGTTGCGCAGATCCTGGACCCGGCGCGGTACATGGAGGGCCCACATGTGATCGCGGAAATGGCGTTTGACCTCGCCGACCACGGTCGGTACGGCGTAGCTCTCGAAGGCGTGGCCACGGGACGGGTCGTAGTGGTCGACGGCCTTGACCAGGCCGAGGGCGGCGACCTGCCGCAGATCCTCGATCGACTCTCCGCGGTTGCGGAAGCGGCCGGCCAGTCGGTCCGACATCGGCAGCCAGGCGTACACGATCTCCTGGCGCAGTCGCCGGCGCTCGGTCCCGTCGGGCAGCGCGGCCATCCTCCGGAACGCGTCCGCGGTGTCGGGGGCGTCGTCGTGCGGATGCCTGGCGTGTGCGTTGGTGCGCATGGTGCTCCAGCTCCCTGAGAGAGGTCTTCCTCATTCGGCGGGCAGATTCGGATCGCCGGGGAGGGCCTGCCGGACAGGATCGCTGCACGCCCGGAGCTCGCTCCCACGGGACGTGCCTCCTGTCCGAAGCACATGACGCAGGTGCCCGCTCGATCCGCACGGAAACGTGCCGCTGATGGCGCCGCTCATGTCCTCGGCAGTCGGCTGCGCCGGGTGTGGGGGCGCGGGCAGCGGGTACCTTCCCTGGGTCTCGGGAAGGGGCCTCGGGAAGGTGAGCCGCGAACGGGCCCGGTGGCGGTGCCGGTCGCGCCCTGCCAACGTCGGAAGCATCGACATGACCGGATGGACGTCGAGGAGCGGGAGAACCCCATGGTGTCGGGAGTTGCCGGGCAGCCGCAGGGGGATGGTGCCGCCGCGAAAGGACGCTTCGGCGTCAATGTGAGGCCGGTCGGCGGTGCCGTCGTACTAGCACTCTCGGGCGAGCTCGATCACGACACGGCCGAGCCCCTGCGTGAGGCCCTGGCGGATGCGGTGGAGGCCGCACCCGACCAGATCGTGGTCGACTGCGCGAACCTGAGCTTCTGCGATTCCACCGGCCTCAATGTGCTGCTGCGGGCGCGGCTGGCCGCGCGCGAGGCGGGCAGTCGGCTGGCACTCTCCGCGCTGCGGCCGCCGGTGGCGCGCATGTTCGACATCACCGGAGCCCACGCGGTGTTCCCGGTGTACGCCGGCCTCGACGAGGCGCTGGCGGACGAGCGGCCGAAGTAGGCGAGGAACGCATGGGCGTGAGCGTCCGCGGGCAGGGGCAGACCCGCCGACTGGCGCTGTTCGGCACCAAGGGGGTCGTCGGCCGCTGCCGTGACTTCACCGAGCAGGCTCTGGCCGACTGGGGGTGGACGCCCGCCGGGACGCGGCAGGACGCCGAGCTCGCCGAGGACGTGCTGCTGCTTGTCTCGGAGCTCGTCACCAACGCCTGTCTGCACGCCGGCGGGCCGACGGAACTCATGCTCAACCAGACCGGCGACCGGCTGCGGATCGAGGTCGCCGACGCCAGCCCCGAGCATCCGAGGCCGCGGTTGCCGCAGGTCGTCTCCCAGCCGGGCGGCCATGGCCTCATCGTGATCGAGCGGCTCGCGCGGAGCTGGGGCTGGGCACCCGTGGGCGAGGGCAAGGTCGTCTGGCTGGAGGTCGGCACTCCTACGCAGGCCGGATGGGATGGGCAGTCCCCGTAACCGGTAACGGCTCCGGAACCTGTGGCGGTTCAGGGCCGGGCATCGGGAAACCTGAGGCGGTTCAGGGCCGGGCGTCGTCGTCGAGCAGTGCGGCCCGCAGCGTCGCGTAGATGCCTGCCAGTAGCCGCGAGACATGCATCTGGGACAGGCCGAGCCGGGCGCCGATCTCGGACTGCGTCAGTTCTTCGCCGAAGCGCAGCGAGAGGATCAGCCGGTCCCGCTCCTCGAGCGAGGCGATCACCGGCTTGAGCGATTCGACGGCCTCGACGATGTCGAACGCCGGGTCCTCGCTGCCCAGGCTGCGTGTGACCGCGCTCAGGGCGTCGTCCTCGTTGACCGGGGAGTCGAGGGAGCGGGCCACGTAACCGTTGGCTGCCTGCTCGCCCTCGACCACCTCGGCCTCGGTGATCCCAAGATGTCCGGCCAGCTCGGCGGCCGTCGGGGGGCGGCCCAGATCCTGCTCCACGACATCGCGGGCCCTGGCCAGGTCGATCCGCAGCTCCTGGAGCCGTCGTGGCACCTGGACGGCCCAGCTGGTGTCGCGGAAGAAGCGCTTGATCTCGCCGACGATGGTCGGGAGGGCGAAGCTGGTGAACTCGATCCCGCGCTCGACGTCGAAGCGGTTGATCGCCTTGATGAGGCCGATCGTCCCGACCTGGATGATGTCCTCGGCCGGCTCGGACCGGTTGCGGAAGCGCTGAGCGGCGAATCTCACCAGGCTGAGGTTGAGCTCGACCAGCGTGTTGCGGACATACGAGTACTCCGCGGTCCCTTCTTCGAGCGTGGCCAGCCGCTTGAACAGGGAGGCCGACAGGGTCCGTGCGTCCATGGTGCTGACCGACAGCGGATCCTCGATCTCCGGCAGGCCGTCCATGGCCCTGCGGCCTGCGACGTCGTGTCGCGTCCGCGGGTTCGCCGTGGTGTCGGCGGCCCGGTCGGTCTGCATCGGCTCGGTCTGCATCGGCGCGGTATCAATCCTGCTGGACATGAGGCTTCCTCGACGGGGCGGGGGCCGGCGCTGCCGGGTACAGCGGGACCGTCGTATGAGCATCTGCCTTGAAGATGCCCATTTGGAGTGCTTTGATGCAGGCCGATTGGGCACCCGCACGGTATGGATCGGGCACAAAGGGAACGGCTGACGTCCGACAGCCTCCGATTTCCGCTGGACGGCGGGCCGGGCGTAGTAGGGCGGTGCCGCGACCTGACGCGGCAGGTGCTCGACGAGTGGTACGGCCTGTCCGGCCGCGAAGGGAGTGCCCTGAAGGCGGACGTCCTGCTGCTGGTCTCCGAGGTCGTCACCAATTCCTGCCTGCACGGCGGAAAGCCCGTCGAGCTGAGGCTCGGCCGCACCCCCGGGCGGCTGTGGGTCCAGGTCACCGACACCAGCCCGGTACGGCCCCGCGCGCACGGCCCGCACCGGGCGGCCAGGTCGTCGGGGCACGGCCTCCATCTGCTGCAGCGGCTCTCCGACGGGTGGGGATGGACGCCGCGCGGAACGGGCAAGGCCGTCTGGTTCGTGGTGAGCGTTCCCGAGTGACCGAGTGACCGAGTGACCGAGTGACCGCGCCGGTGACCGAGTGCCCGGGTGAGCTGGGGTTTCCCCGCGCCCGGGGTGTCCGCGCCGGTACAGCGTGTCAGAGTGGGGAGAGCCGCCACGACCGCCTGTCCGCCGGTTCGGACAGCACGGCGCCGTGAGTCACGACAGCGCGAGGTCAGCGATGGATGTGTCTGCCCATACGCCCGATCCACAGCGGGCTCGGCCTCCCGCGGAGCTGAGTGAGGACGGGCTGAGGAAGCTCCTGGCCGGACTCACGGCCGTACGGGACGGAGACCTCTCCACCCGGCTCCCCGACGACGCCGGCGGACTCATCGGAGAGATCGCGACCATCTTCAACGCCATGGTGGAGCAGCTGTCGCTGGTCACCTCCGAGGTCACCCGGGTCGCCCGTGAGGTGGGCGGCCAGGGACTGCTCGGCGGTCACGCACGCGAACCGCATGTACGGGGCGTGTGGCGCGAGCTCACCACCGGCGTCAACACCATGGCCGACAACCTGACCTCGCAGGTGCGGTCCATCGCCCAGGTCGCGACGGCCGTGGCGCGCGGCGACCTCACCCAGAAGATCAGAGTGGACGCCCGCGGCGAGATCCTGGAGCTCAAGGAGACCATCAACACGATGGTGGACCGGCTCTCCTCGTTCGCCGAAGAGGTCAGCCGGGTCGCCCGCGAAGTGGGCACGGACGGAAAGCTCGGCGGGCAGGCCACCGTCCGCGGAGTGTCGGGCACCTGGAAGGACCTGACCGACAACGTCAACTTCATGGCCAACAACCTCACCAACCAGGTCCGCAACATCGCCCAGGTCACCACCTCCGTGGCACGCGGCGACCTGACGCGCAAGATCGATGTCGACGCGCGCGGGGAGATCCTCGAGCTCAAGACCACCATCAACACCATGGTCGATCAGCTGTCGTCCTTCGCCGCCGAGGTCACGCGTGTGGCCCGCGAGGTGGGCAGCGAGGGCCGTCTGGGCGGCCAGGCCGAGGTGGAGGGCGTTTCCGGTACGTGGAAGAGACTGACCGAGAACGTCAACGAACTGGCTGGGAATCTGACCCGGCAGGTGCGTGCCATCGCGGAGGTGACCAGCGCCGTCGCGGAGGGCGACCTCACCAGATCCATCACGGTCGAGGCCCCCGGCGAGGTCGGCGACCTCAAGGACAACATCAACGCGATGGTGGAGTCGCTGCGCGCGACGACACGGGCCAATGAGGAGCAGGACTGGCTCAAGACGCATCTGGCCCGTATCTCCAGCCTCATGCAGGGCACGAGAAGTCTCCCCGCGGTCGCCGAGCTGATCATGAACGAGGTGCCACCGCTCGTGTCCGCCCAGTACGGCGGATTCTTCCTGGCCCAGGACGAGGGCGAGGGACCCGAACTGGTCATGACCGCCGCGTACGGCGTGCCCGATGATCCGGCGGCGGGCCCCCGCAGGTTCCGGTTCGGTCAGTCCCTCGTCGGTCAGGCCGCACAGAGCCGCCACACCATCACCGTCGACGATCTGCCGCCCGGCTACGCGACCATCGTCTCCGGCACCGGCAGCATGGACCCCAGCAACCTCATCGTGCTGCCGATCGTCGTCGAGGAGCAGGTGCTCGGCGTCATCGAACTGGCGGCACTGCGGCCTTTGACCGTCATCCACCGTGACTTCCTGGACCAGTTCATCGAGACGGTCGGTGTGAACGTCAGCTCGCTGATCGCCAATGTGCGTACCGACGAACTCCTCGACCAGTCGCAGCGGCTCACGGCCGAACTGAGCACCCGCTCCGGGGAGTTGCAGGCCCGGCAGGGGGAGCTCCAGCGCTCCAACGCCGAACTCAAGGAGAAGGCGGCGCTGCTGGCCGACCGCAACCGCGACATCGAGCGCAAGAACCTGGAGATCGAGCAGGCCAGGCAGGAACTGGAGGCCCGAGCCCAGCAGCTCTCCCGCACCTCGATGTACAAGTCGGAGTTCCTGGCCAACATGAGCCATGAGCTGCGTACACCGCTCAACAGCCTGCTGATCCTGGCCCAGTTGCTCGCCCAGAACCTCGAAGGCAACCTGACGCAGAAACAGGTCGACTACGCCGAGGTGATCCACTCCGCGGGTTCCGATCTCCTCCAGCTGATCAACGACATCCTGGATCTGTCGAAGGTCGAAGCCGGAAAGATGGACATCCATCCCGAGCCGGTCCAGCTGCACCAGCTCCTCGAATACGTCGAGGCGACCTTCCGTCCGGTGGCGGGCGATCGCGGGCTCGAATTCCAGGTGGTCGCCGAGCAGAGCATCCCGGACGAACTGACCACCGACGAGGCCCGGTTGCGGCAGGTGCTGCGCAATCTGCTCTCCAACGCGCTCAAGTTCACCGAGGAGGGCAGTGTCGAACTCCGCGTCCACACCGTCACCGACGAGCAGCTGCCTCATGCCCTGCGCGACGCCGGGCAGGTGGTCGCCTTCCGGGTCACCGACACCGGAATCGGCATCCCCACCGACCGCCTCCAGAGCGTGTTCGGAGCCTTTCAGCAGGGCAACGGCACCACATCGCGCCGCTACGGCGGAACCGGACTAGGCCTGTCCATCAGCCGTGAGGTGGCACAACTGCTCGGTGGTGCCATCGTCGTGGAGAGCACGGTGGGCCGCGGCAGCACCTTCACGCTCTACCTGCCGGTCCGGACTCCGCACCGCGGGCCGCAGGACCGTGCGGACAGCCAGGAGCATGCCGGAGTGCCCCGCGAAGAGGAACCGGCCATGGGACACACGGTCCTGGTGGTGGACGACGACACCCGGAACATCTTCGCGCTGACCCAGGTCCTCGAGCGCGAGGGCATGCGGGTGCTCCAGGCGGACAACGGCAGCGCCGGGATCGAACTGCTCATGGAGCACGGCGAGGTGGATCTCATCGTGATGGACGTGATGATGGCCGGTATGGACGGCAACGCCACCATGGCCGCGATCAGAGAACTGCCCCGCTTCGTCGATGTGCCCATCATCGCGGTCACTGCCAAAGCGATGCCGGGCGACCGCGCCAAGGCCCTGGCGGCGGGAGCCAACGACTATGTCGCCAAACCCGTGGACGCGGACGACCTGATGGCGAGAATCCGTACCTGGCTGGCGCGCACCCGCTGACCGGGAGTTCAGCCGCCGACCGGGCTCCCGGATCTCCGTCGACACGGATCCGGAATCTCAGACGACACGGATCGCGATGAGGCTTGTGTCGTCGTCCGTGTCGCCCATGGCCGCGCCCAGCAGCCGGTCGGCCTGTTCCTCGACCTCGCAGGCGCTCAGCTCCTGCGCCGCCTGCCGCAGTGTCTCCAGGCCCTGGTCAAGGCCGTCGTGACGCCGCTCGATGAGCCCGTCGGTGTACAGCAGAAGAGTGTCGCCGGGCTTCAGCTGTGTGACCGTCTCCTTGTATCCGTAGGAGGGCACGGCCCCCAGCAGGATGTCGTGCGGCGGATCGATCAGCTGCGCCGTGCCGTCCCGCAGCAACAGTGGCGGCAGATGCCCGGCGCTCGCCCAGCACAGAGTCCGGTCGGCCGGATCGTAGAGTGCGCAGACCGCGGTGGCTGTCGGGTGCCCCTGCGTGTTCAAGGTGACCTCGTTCAGCCATTGCATGAGCCGCCTCGGGGTGTGCCCGGTGAAGGCCAGCCCCCGCAGTGCATTGCGCAGGGCGACCATCCCGGTGGCGGAGTCGATGCCGTGCCCGGCGATGTCGCCGACCGCGACCAGCACCTTGCCGCTGGGCAGCGGGAGTACGTCGTACCAGTCCCCGCCCACGCGGTACTCCTGGACCGCGGGCCGGTAGCGGGCCGTGGCCTGAAGCCCGGGCAGTCGCCGCAGCGCGGGCATCTCGGGGACGATCGCCTGCTGGAGCTGGAGAGCAAGCCGGTGCCGCAGGGCCGCCTGGGCCTGTACGGCGGTGAGCTGGTCGAAGGTCGCGGTGAGAGCCACCTCCGCGTGGAACCCGGCGGACACGTCCTGATAGACGCCGGTGAGCCCGGTGAGGACCCCTTCGTCCAGCAGTGGCTCCACGGCGATCCGCACATGCCGCAGCCCACCGTCGTCACGGATGACGCGGACGACCGCGACCGCGCCCTTGCGCCGCCCGGTGAGCGTCGTCAGAAGCTCGGTCAGATCGTCGGCGTCCTCCGGGTGCACGCGCAGTCGCAGCTTCGAGAGCGGAATCGGCTCCGAGTCCGGATCGACGCCGAGAATTCCGTACGCCTGCTCGCTCCAGGTCGATGTGCCGGTGACGAGATCGTCCTCGAACGGTGCGACGCCCTGCAGCCGGCTCACCGCGCGCGTGGTGGCCGTCCGGAGGTCGCTGGCGGTGTGCCACAGAACTACGGTGCGTTCGTCGCCCGCCGGCAGAACCCGCACATCGAGGAGAGGCGCGGGGGAGCCCTCGCGGTGCTCCGGAGGGATGCGGGCGGCGCGCTGGAGGGACATGCCCTCGTATGCGCGCCGCATGAGCGGCGCGAGATCGGCATGGTGCCGCGGGAAGGCGATTTCGAGAGGCTGCCCCACCGCCTGATAGGTCCCGCCGAGCGCTTCGG
Organism: Streptomyces sp. NPDC005408; assembly: GCF_040606445.1. Classification (NCBI taxonomy): domain Bacteria; kingdom Bacillati; phylum Actinomycetota; class Actinomycetes; order Kitasatosporales; family Streptomycetaceae; genus Streptomyces; species Streptomyces sp. NPDC005408. The sequence goes on from NZ_JBEXEX010000010.1 coordinate 141,982, forward strand.
AGGCCGGCTCATTGAGGTGCTCGACGGACAGGGCGGAGGTGTCCGGATCACGGCGCACTGTCATCGCAGGATGGGCCAGGGCGTCGACCAGGTCGTCGAGCAGCGGTGACCGGGACGGTTCGGCCTCCGTGGCGTTGAGCACCCTCGCCGCCACGTCGATCAGATCGACGAGAGCCCGGCGGAGGTTCTCGTCGAGGTCCGCGGGCCCGGGCCAGATGACGAGAGCGAGCCCCACGGTCGTGCCCTGGAGCCGCAGCGGGAGCAGGGCGCGGGCGGCTTCGGGGCCCGGGCCGGGAAGGACGACGTCCCGGGGAAGGCCCGAGGCCAGCCAGATGGGAGAGCCTTCGGTGAGGACCGACTGAAAGGGCGTTGGGAGGCCCGGCGGGATCCACTGCCATCGGGCGGCTTCGGTGGCGCTCACACCGGCGTGTCCGGCCAGGCGCAGACAGTCGGACTCCATCCGCCGCCACAGCCAGAGACTCTGCACCCCGAGCGGACGCAGACCGCCCTCCAGCAGAGTGCCCGCAGCCTCGCCGACCGTGTCGTTCACTTCCGCGGCGGTGACGACGCGGCGTATCCGGCGTACTTCGGTGAGGGCGCCCTCGTCGCCGGTGGGAGGCGCGACGGCGATGGTTCCCGCCACGCCGTTGACGATGTCCGCGGCCAGGTCTTCCGTGCTCAGGCCGGTCGCCTCGGCGAGCCGGCCGAGGTGCTCGGCCGCCTCGGCGGGCGACGCCTGCAGCTGTGCCACCAGGATTCCGGTGGCCAGGTCGATCAGATGCTGTCGCGTGAGCTGCTCGTGGAGACCCGCGTTGTCGGCGGCAAGGCGGGCGAGCGCGGCGGACAGTTCGTCGTGCCCGCCGCTCGGGCCCGAAGGCTCCTGCGGAGGCATGATCACGACTACCCCCATCCCGGGCAGACGACGCGAAACCGGTGATCGCGCCCGATCTGGATTTTACGCGGCCACCATCCGGATTCGCCGCCCGCACGGTGAGGGAGCGTGCTGCGGGGAGTCCGGGACCGCGTCATCGCGCGGTGCTGTCCGGCAGAGCCGCGAGGGCGGAGCGCAGTGCCGTACGGACCGGCCTTGGTGGCGGCGGTCCGCCGACGGCGTCCACGATGCGCTGCGCGATGTCGCGGAGCTTGACGTTGGTGTGCTGGGAGACGTGCACCAGCACCTGCCAGGCCTCGTTCGGCGTGCACGATGCGGTCGCCATGATGATTCCGCGCGCCATGTCGATCACCGGGTGCGTACGGAGCGCCCGGCGCAGCCCCTCGACTTCCTCGCGCAGCGCCTGGGATTCCAGCTCCGCGCCGACGAGCCGGTACCGCGTCTCGTCCGAAGCCGCCCATGCCGTGGTGGCCGTGTCTTCGAGGGCAGGTTCCGGTTCGTTGATCCGCGCCATGGTGCTGCTCCCTTCCAGCCGCGGGCGGGGTCGGCACGTCTCTCCGTTCTCTTACGCGGCTGCCCAGGGAACCGGCCGGGACACATGGGTTTCGCCCGGGATGATCGAGGTACCTCGTCAGCACGTTCCCGCGTACGAGGGAACGCAGGCGCCGGACCGGTTGGGCCACCAGCTGCCGGCGCCGCCTACTGCCGCTGCGAGGTGGCCGTGAAGAAGGCACCGTCGGGGTCGCGCAGCGTCGCCTGAGGGCCTTGGGGCGTGGACTGCCGCTCCAGAAGAACGCCGCCGTTCTCCAGGGCCGCGTCGACGGTGGCTGCCACGTCCTTGACGGGGAAGTGGACATGCCAGCGGGGTCGGATCATGGGATCGGGCGTCTCTCCTGTCGCACCGGAACTGATGCGTGCGAGCACGTGCCCCTCGCTGCGGAGCACGACCTCGTCCCCCTCGTAGCTGACCTGGCAGCAGCCGGGGCGATCGGTTGCCCACTCAAGGACTTCCCCGTAAAAGATGGCGGCATCGAAGGCGTTGCGGGTCCGCAGGCGCAGCCAGGCGGGAGCGCTCTTGCGCCACCTGTGCCAGTTGGGGATGAGCAACCCCTCCCAGATACCGAAGACGGCGCCGTCCCGGTCCGCCGCCAGGGCCCCACGCCCCATGGAGAACGACATCGGGCCGACCGCGACCGTGCCGCTGCGCTCGCGGATACGCGCCGCCGCCTGATCGGTGTCGGTCACCGCGAAGTACGGAGTCCAGGCCACGGCGACCTGCAGCCGGGGCGCCAGCGCTCCGATGCCTGCGACCGGCGCTCCGTCGGAGAAGGCGACGCTGAACTCGTCGCCCATCCGGCCCTTGCGGAATCGCCAGCCCAGAACCGCGCCGTAGAAGTCCTGCGCCGCCTGGAGGTCCCGGGCCATGAGGCTGATCCAGCAAGGCGCACCGAACACGGACGCGCTCGATGTGGCAGTCGCGGAACTGACCGCTCTCGGTTCCTTGTCCATAACAGTCGGTGTCCCGATCGAATGTGCGTGCGTGAAGGAGGTGACGGAAGTCGGCTGACGCAGCCCATCTTCTCCCCGGGCGGGCCTCCTCGCGAGCGGCGCGAACGCCGGTGGCGACACCTCGCTGTTTTCCCCGTCCCTGCACGGGTACCCGGCCGTGACCATCCCCGCGTACGGGGACGCGCACAGATGTGTAGAGGAAGGTGAGACCTATGGGCCTGGGCGGGTGCATCATCCTGATCGCCGCCGGAGCGATACTCACGTTCGCCACCGACTGGAAGGTGCAGGGCGCCAATCTCGACGTGGTGGGCCTGATCCTGATGGCGGTCGGCATCATCGGCGTCGCCACGTTCACCAGCATCGCCAGGCGCCGTCGCGTCATCGTGCCGCCGTCGACGCCGGTGGTCGAGGCGGAGCGGGACCGCCGCCGCTACGAGTGACGGTGCCGGTTCGCCGCAACGGCTCAGGGGCACTCGCCGGGCTCGTCATGCCAGGCCGCCGCGAACCCGGGCCTCGTCCGCTCCTGGTCGGTCCCGCTGGAGTCCGCATCTCCGGAACTCGCCCGCTTCCCGGGCCCCACCGTCAAGGAGGAGTGACATGCGAAAGGAACAACTGGCAGAGCTGGGGCAGCAGTTGCGTGTGGACGCTGTCCGCGCCGCCGACGCGGCGGGCTCCGGGCATCCGACGTCCTCCATGTCGGCGGCCGATCTGGCCGCCGTGCTGCTGGCCAACCATCTGCGCTACGACCTCAAGAAGCCCGGCCATCCCGGAAACGACCGGCTGATCTTCTCCAAAGGGCACGCCTCACCGCTGCTGTACGCCCTCTACCGGGCGGCAGGCGTCATCGACGACGAGGAACTCCTCACCTTCCGCCGCCTCGACAGCCGCCTCGAAGGGCATCCCACGCCCCGTCTGCCGTGGGTGGACGTGGCCACCGGGTCGCTCGGGCAGGGCCTGCCGATCGGCGTCGGCATGGCGCTGGCGGGCAAGAAGCTCGACCAGATTCCCTACCGGGTGTGGGTGCTGTCCGGCGACAGCGAGATGGCCGAGGGGTCCGTATGGGAAGCCGTCGAGCATGCCGCGTACGAGCATCTCGACAATCTGACTCTGCTCATCGACGTGAACCGGCTCGGCCAGCGCGGGCCGACGCGCCACGAGTGGGACCTCGACGCGTACGCCCGCAGGCTGGAGGCCTTCGGGTGGCACACCCTGCAGATCGACGGCCATGACGTTGCCGCCGTCGACGCGGCACTGGCCGAGGCCCGCTCCACCTTCCGGCGGCCCACCGCGATCATCGCCCGCACCCACAAGGGCCGCGGAGTCTCCACGGTCGAGGACCGGGAGGGCATGCACGGCAAACCGCTGCCTGACGCCGAAGAGGCCATCGAGGAACTGGGCGGCCCTCGTTTCCTCCGGGTCGACGTCCAGTCCCCGCCCGCGGCACGCGTGCTGCACGGCACGCGCAATGGGCATGTGGAGCCGCCGCGGTTCGACATCGGAGACTCGGTCGCCACTCGCACCGCGTACGGAAAGGCCCTGGCCGCACTCGGCTCCGAGCGTTCCGACGTCGTCGCACTCGACGGCGAGGTCGGCGACTCGACCCGTACCGAATACTTCGCCAAGGCGTACCCCAGCCGCTACTTCGAGTGCTACATCGCCGAGCAGCAACTCGTCGCGGCAGCCGTGGGGATGCAGGCCCGGGGATATGTCCCCTACGCCTGCACCTTCGCCGCGTTTCTGACCCGGGCCCATGACTTCATACGGATGGCGGCCGTCAGCCGCGCGAGCATCAAGCTCGTCGGCTCGCACGCGGGAGTCGCGATCGGCCAGGACGGACCCTCGCAAATGGGACTCGAAGACCTGGCGATGTTCCGTACCGTGCCCGGGAGCACCGTGCTCTACTCGTGCGACGGCAACCAGACGGCCCGGCTGGTCGAGGCCATGGCCGACCTGCCCGGGGTGAGTTATCTGCGGACGACCCGGGGCGAAACGCCGGTCGTCTACGGTCCGGACGAGGAGTTCCCGGTCGGCGGGTCCACAGTGCTGCGGTCGGGCGAGCGGGACCGGTTGACCGTCGTCGCCGCCGGGGTGACGGTCCATGAGGCACTGGCCGCGGCCGACCTGCTGGACGCGGTGGGCATCGCCGTGCGCGTCCTCGACCTCTACTCCGTCAAGCCGGTCGACGCACGGACGCTGCAGAAGGCGGCCGACGAGACGGGATGCCTGATGACGGTGGAGGACCACCGTCCGCAGGGCGGCCTGGGCGACGCGGTGGCCGAGACCTTCTCGGACGGCCGCCCGGCGCCGCGGCTGGTGCGGCTCGGCGTCCGGAACATGCCCGCTTCGGCCACGCCGGAGGAGCAGCTGCACATCGCCGGAATCGACGCACAGTCGATCGCGGCCGCGGCGCGGCTACTGGTGGAAGAAGCGGTGGTGCGCTGAGCCGTGCATGGCGCCCTTCATGCTGCCGCATCTGCGCGGCAGGCCCCTGATGCTGGAACGGCATCCCGGCGGCATCTGCGGTCCCCGCTTCATGCAGAAGCAGACACCGGCGAGGTCCGAGAATTCGCCAAAGACGTTGCCCGCAATGCTTATGCGCAGACGGCAGTGGCGCCGTACTCGGTGCGCCCCGAACCGGGCGCGCCGGTGGCCACCCCCATCGGCTGGGACCAGCTGAAGGACCCCGAAGTCACCGCCCGGCGCTGGACCGTGGCCGATGTGCTCGACGCCCTTCCTTCGCTGACACTGGGAGCAGAATAGGAAAACGGCGGCCCGAAGGCCGCCGTTCTTCATTCTCGCTACCACCGGTACCAGCGCGACCGGGTGCCGGTCGCCGACGTGCTGCGCATCAGGAATCCCAGCAGCCATACGGCAAGGACAATGATGGCAATCCACCACAGCACCTTCACGGCAAATCCGGCACCGAACAGCACCAGAACGAGTAGCAGAACGAGCAGGATGGGAACCATAATCTGTACCTCCGATCAGCGGGTGCCCTCTATTTTTCGGCGTACACATCGAGGATGTGCCACATGACGCAGAAAGCGGATGACCCTCAGGACTGGGGCCGGGGCGAGTCGCCGGAGCAGAGGGCCGACCGGAGATGGGGTGATCTGCTGCAGGAATTGCGGGTCGCTCAGACCGGAGTTCAAATCCTGTTCGGATTTCTGCTGGCGGTGGTATTTCAGCCCCGGTTCGCGGGCCTTTCCGACACCGATCGTCATATCTATCTGGTCACCGTGCTGCTGGGGGCGGCGACGACCGGCGCTCTCATCGGGCCCGTCTCGTTCCACCGGCTCCTGACCGGACAGCGGCTCAAGCCGCAGACAGTCGACTGGGCGTCCCGCCTCACGGTCGTCGGCCTGATTCTGCTGCTGTGCACGATGGCGTCCGCGCTGTTGCTCATCCTGCGCGTCGTCGTCGCAGATTCGCTGGCGCTGTGGCTCGTCGTCGGGATGGTTCTCTGGTTCATCGTCTGCTGGTTCGTTCTGCCGTTCTGGGCCCGCGCCATCAGCCGCCCAACCGACAACTGACCGGCACGGGCCACGCGACAGCCGTCAGTCGGCCGGCGCCTCCGTGATGTCGAGAAGACATGGTCCGCTTCGGGCCAGGTGTCCCGGATCAGCCGCTTGATACGTACGCAGATGAGCTCGACCTCCTCGCTGTCGAAGCCGGGCGTCAGATCGACCCGGTCGGCCACGAGCGTCGATTCCAGTCCGAGCTGCATCGTGAGCAGCGCGGCGACATTGTGGATCTCGTCCTGGTCGTCGAGGAGTTCGCGGATGCCCCGGCTCAGCTTCGGTTCGACCGCCTCGCCGATCAGCCGGTCGCGCGCCTCCCGGCCCAGCCGGTAGGCGACGTACACCAGAAGCAGGCCGATGGCGAGGGACGCGGACGCCTCCCAGACCACCTGGCCGGTGATCAGATGGAGGCCATTCCGGCCATCGCGAGTACGACTCCGAGCACCGCGGTGCTGTCCTCGGCGATGACGGTCCGCAGCGTGGGATCGCGGGCCCCTTCCTCCTCCTTGCGCATCTGGTGCAGGGCACGCGGCAGCGAGCCGCCTTCGGCGAGCAGCGCCACGAACTACACGGCCAGCCCTGCCGCGTAGCCCGCGTGGGACTCCTGCGGGTCCGTCACCAAGGCGTGGAGGCCCTGATAGAAGGAGAAGCAGCCGCCGCCCATGACGAACATCCCCACGGCCGCCAGCAGCGCCCAGAAGTAGCGCTCCTTGCCGTAGCCGAAGGGGTGGCGGGCATCGGGCGGGTGGTGACTCCGGCGCAGCGCCCCGGCCGAGCGGGCGACAGACTGGATGACGCGAGTCAGCCAAAGAAAGGGGTGGGGTGGGTGTAAACCCCTGGGGGCTTGGCGGTACTGTGCGCGCACCGCCAGATGGGTGGCGCGGCAACCGTGGAGGAATTAGTGACAACTATCAACAGATCGTGGCGGCGGGCAGGAGCCCTCGCGGCGGTCGCGACGGTCAGTGCACTCGGCGTCGGCCTGGCCGCCGGCACCGCGCAGGCGCACACTCCGGTGTGGCAGGTGTCCTGCACCGAGGTCAGCGTCGACTTGACCGCCTACAGCCCCAAGGAAGACAACACCGTGACCGTCACGGTGGACGGCAAGGACCTGCTGCCCACCGAGACGTTCAAGGGCAGCTTCCACAAGAAGCTCCAGCTCGCCCCGCACGAGAAGGAGCTCACGGTCCGTCTCGTCGTGAAGGCAGGCGACGACGACAAGTTCTCGCGCGACGAGACCAAGACGGCGCCGGTGTGCGACGAGAACAAGCCGAGCCCGTCGCCGACCCCGTCGGAGACGCCCAGCCCGTCGACTCCCGCGCCGAGCGAGACTCCGAGCGACACCCCGAGCACCGCCACCAGCTCCGCCGAGGTGCCGCCGGCTTCGACCAAGCCGAGCCCCGCGGGTGACCTGGCCGAGACGGGCTCCTCGAGCTCCACTCCGCTGATCGCCGGCGCTGCCGCCGTGGTCATCGTCGCGGGTGGCGGCATCATGTGGGCCGCGCGCAAGCGGCGCAGCGCGCAGCACTGACCCCCGGCGCGCTGCCGCGGGGGGACGAACCGCGGAGCGCCGCCGAGGCGGTGCACACACGGGGAGGGCGGGCCGTCGGCTGACGGCCCGCCCTCCCTGCGTCGGCCGTCGGGTGACGGCCCGCTCTCCCCGCGTCGTTGTCAGGCCGCGGCCGGGGTGTAGTGCGCGGCCTCGTCGCCCTCGACGACCCGGCTGAGCTCGCCGTCGACGCCGACCGGGACATCGCCCGCGACCGTCACCCGGTGCAGCAGGCGCGGCAGGTCGCCGTAGTCGTCGGGCGCGTAGTGCTGGGTGATGCGGTTGTCGAAGAGGACGAGGTCGCCAGGAGCCCAGGTCCAGCGGACGACATTCTCCGGGCGGGTCACGTACGACTGCAGGATCCGCAGGATGTCGCGCGACTCGGACGGGGACAGACCGACCAGGGACTGCGCGAAGCCGCCGATGAACAGCCCGCGCTCGCCCGACTCGGGGTGGACGCGCACCACAGGGTGCTCGGTGCGGTACTTCGTGGAGACGAACTGCCTGCGGTGCTCGGCCGCCTTCTCGGACTTCGGCTCGGCATAGTCGTACGCATTCGTGTGCACGGCCCACAACCGGTCGGCCAGCTCACGCAGCGCATCGGGCAGATCCCGGTAGGCGGCCGCAGAGTTGGCGATCAGCGTGTTGCCGCCGTAGGGCGGGACGACAAGGCTGCGCAGCGTGGACGCCTTGGGCGGAGTGCGCAGGAAGGTGACGTCGGTGTGCCACTGGTTGGCGCGGATGCCTTCGTCACCGTCGACCGCCAGGATGTTCGGCTGCCCCTCCGCGGACGGCACGGTCGGGTGCGCCGTGGTGAGCTCGCCGAAGAGCGACGCGAACCGGAGCTGCGCCGCGTCGTCGAGCTCCTGGCCGCGGAAGAAGAGCGCCTTGTGCTCCAGGAGCGCCGCGTTGATCTCGGTGACGATGGCGGGGTCGAGTGCTGCGGAGATGTCGACGCCGAGGATCTCGGCGCCGATGCGGCCGCCGATCCGGCGGATGTCGAAACCGGTGCTGGTCATGCGGGAACTTCCTCTCTCTGTACGGGAATGTGCGGGGGTTCAGTGGGCCCGGCCGGGCGGGCGCTCAAGGCCGTAGTGCTCGCGCAGCGTGCTGCCGCTGTACTCGGTGCGGAACAGGCCCCGGTCCTGGAGCAGCGGAATCACCTGGTCGACGAAGTCGTCGAGGCCGCCCGGCAGATACGGCGGCATGATGTTGAAGCCGTCCGCCGCGCCCTCGGTGAACCACACCTCCAGCTGGTCCGCTATCTGCTCGGGCGTACCGGCGAAGACACGGTGTCCGCGGCCGCCGCCGAGCCGGGCGATCAGCTGGCGGATGGTGAGCTGCTCGCGCCTGGCGAGATCCGCGACCAGCGTGAAGCGGGACTTGTTGCCGTTGATGTCCTGCTCTTCGGGGAGCTCGGGCAGCGGGCCGTCCAGCGAAAGTCCGCTCAGATCCGTGCCGAGCATCCCGGACAGCTGCTGCAGCCCGTACTCGGGGACCTGCAGCCCCGTGAGCTCGTCCTCGAGGGCCAGCGCCTCGGCCTCGGTCCCGCCGATGATCGGGCAGATGCCGGGCAGGATCTTCAGCTGGTCGGGCGTGCGGCCGTACTTCGCGAGCCGTGACTTGAGGTCCTTGTAGAAGGTCTGGCCGTCGGCGAGGGTCTGCTGCGCGGTGAACACGGCCTCCGCGTACCGCGCCGCGAACTCCTTTCCGTCCTCGGAGGATCCGGCTTGCACCAGCAGCGGATGACCCTGTGGCGAGCGCTGCACGTTCAGCGGCCCGTCGACCCGGAAGTGCGTGCCGCGGTGCTCGATCGGGGCCACCGCGCCCTCCTCGGAGTAGACCCCGCGCCCGCGGTCGATGACCGGCGCGTCGTCGCGCCAGCTGTCCCACAGCTGCTTGGTCACATCGAGGAACTCGGCGGCACGCTCGTAGCGCAGCGCGTGCTCCAGGTGTTCCTCGCGGCCGAAGTTCCTGGCCTCGGCGACATTCCCGGAGGTGACGATGTTCCAGCCGGCGCGTCCGCCGCTGATGTGGTCGAGCGAGGCGAATTTGCGCGCCACATGGAAGGGCTCGTTGAACGTGGTGGACACGGTGGCGATCAGGCCGATGTGCTCGGTGGCGACGGCGAGCGCGGACAGCAGCGTGAGCGGTTCGAAGCCGCCGACCGCGTTGTAGCGGGCATTGCCCCACAGGGCGACGCCGTCCGCGAGGAACAGCGAGTCGAGCCTGCCGCGTTCGGCGGTACGGGCCAGCTCCTGGAAGTACGAGAGATCGGTGATCCGCTCGGGCTGGGTGCGCGGATGACGCCAGGCCGCGTCGTGATGGCCTGCGTTCATCAGGAAGGCGTTGAGGTGGAACTGACGTGGAGTGTCGGCGGACATGGGCTGATCCCTCAGTTTCCGGTCGGGGTGCGCCAGGACGTGAAGCGGCGCTCCAGGGCCACGAGCAGCTGGTTGAAGGCCACGCCGATGGCGGAGATGGTGATGATCCCGGCGTACATCTCGGGGATCGCGAAGTTGAACTGCGAGGCGTTGACGAGATAGCCGAGCCCGGCCTTGGCGCCCACCATCTCGGCGGCGACGAGCACGAGGATCGCGACCGCGCCTGCCAGCCGGATGCCGGTGAAGACGGTCGGCACCGAGGCGGGCAGGATCACCTTCTGGAAGATCTTCGGCGCGGGCAGATCCATCGACTTCGCCAGTCTCAGCAGGGTCGGATCGACACTGCTCACGGCGCTGATGGTGTTCAGCAGGATCGGCCACGTGCACGCATACAGCACGATGGAGATCTTCGAGGTCTCGCCGATGCCGAGCAGCAGGACGAACACCGGAAGCAGGGCCAGGGCGGCGGTGTTGCGGAAGACTTCGAGCAGCGGCCCGAGGACGTTCGCGAGTGGCCGGTACCAGCCGATCAGCAGGCCGAGTGGTACGGCCAGGGCGACCGCGAGCCCGAATCCGGTGAACGAGCGGGCAAGGCTGGCCTGTGTGTGCTCGGCGAGCTGCCCGTCGAGCAGCAGCTGCCACCAGGCGACGACGACCTCGGAGAACGGCGGCAGGAAGGTCCGGTCGACCAGGCCGAGCCGGGGCGCGGTCTCCCACACCGCAAGCAGCGCCGCTATCGCCACGGTCCGTGTGACCACGGCCAGCAGCGCGCGGCCGGTGCGCCGCAGGGGAGCCGGCAATGGCCGGCGCGGGGCCGCGAGCGCCGGATCCGTGCGCTGAGCGGCGCCGCTCACATCGGCGCCGCTCGCGAGCGCTTTCTCGGTGGTGATGCTCATAGCGTTGCGGCCTCCCTCTCCTCTTGCTGGGCCCGGCCGACCTCGTCGCGCAGCAGGCTCCAGATCTGGTGACGGTGGTGCGCGAACTCGGGACTGGAGCGCGGATCGGCTTCCGCGCTGCGGTCACCCAGGTCGATCCGCACGACCTCCTTGATCCGGCCGGGCCGGGAGGTCAGCACGGCGACCCGCTGCCCCAGATGGACCGCCTCGTCGATGCCGTGCGTGATGAACACGATCGTCTTGCCGGTGCGCTGCCAGATCCGCAGCAGCTCGTCCTGGAGGGATTCGCGGGTCTGCGCGTCGAGTGCGGCGAACGGCTCGTCCATGAGCAGCACATCCGGGTCGTACGCGAGGCTGCGGGCGATGGCGACACGCTGGCGCATACCGCCGGAGAGCTCGTGCGGATGCCGGTCCTCGAAGCCGGTGAGCCCGACCAGCGCCAGATACTCCCTGGCTCGCTCGGCCCTCTCCCGGCGCGGCACCCGGGTCGCTTCGAGGCCGAACTCCACATTGCCCAGGGCGGTACGCCAGGGGAGCAGGGCGTACTGCTGGAAGACGATGCCCCGGTCGAGACCCGGCCCGGTGACGGGCTCTCCGTCCAGCAGGATCCGGCCGGAGGTGGCTGTCGAGAGGCCGCCGAGGAGGTCGAGCAGTGTCGACTTCCCGCAGCCGCTCGGGCCGACGATGACCACGAACTCACCTGCGGCGATGTCGAGATCGATGCCGTCCAGGGCGGTGACCAGTCCCTGCTTTCCGCGTCCGGGAAAGGTCTTGCCGACGTCCTGAAAACTGATCTTCGCGGTCATGAGGTCAACTCCCCGCCTTGGCCCGGTTGGTGTTGAACTCATTGGTGTAGAGGTCGGGGACGTTGACCTGGCCGGATTTGATGTCCCCGCGTTCGGTGAGCCAGTCGGCCCAGACCGAAAGCTCCTTCGCCTCGATCCGGCCTCCGGGCGCGGAGACGCCGAACGAGTGCCAGAACGTGAGCGCGTCGGGGCTCTCGCTGCGCTTCCGCTTGGCGACGATCTCGGTGAACTTGGCGATCACCTCGTCGCGTGGTGTCGTACGGGACCAGTCCAGCGCCTTGCCCACGCCGGTGACGAAGGTCCGTACCGTCTCCGGGTTCTGCTTGATGAAGCGCTCGGTCAGAACGTACGTACCGGCGCTGAACGCCCCGCGCAGGTCGAAGTCGCTGAAGAGCTTGCGAATGCCTCCGGCCGCCAGCGCCTTGTCGCGCAGAATCCCGCCGAGGACGGCCACGTCGATCTGCCGCTGGCGCAGGGACTGTTCGGTGTTGACGGGCGGGATGACGATCCGCTCGACCTGCTCCGCCTCGGCCCGGCTGAGCCCGTTCTTCTTGAGGTAGATGTCGAGCATCGCCTCGTGGTGGGCCCCCAGGGTGTTCATCCCGACCTTCTTGCCGATGAGGTCGCGGGCCGAGCGGATGGCGCTCTTCTCGGTGACGTAGAAGCCGCTGTAGGCGTACTTGTCGGAGCCGTAGTAGCTGACGACGGCCTTGATGGGGGCCTTGCGGGCGGCGAGCTTGACCACTGCGCCGTTGAACGCACCACCGAAGTCGGTCTGGCCGGACGCCGCGGACTGGATGTCCTGCGGGCCGCTGATGGTGTTGCCCACCCACTCGAGCTTCAGGTCGTCCAGGAAGCCGAGCGAAGCGGCGAGTTCGGGCGGGGTGACCGCGCCGGCCGAACCCTGGTAGCGGAGCGTCTTGGTGTTACGGATGCCGCTGCCGCTCGCCGTGCCGCAGCCGGCGGCCGCCAGCGCCGAGAGGCCGGAGAGCACAAGGAAGGTGCGTCTGGAGGTCATCAGTCATTCCGTTTCGGGGTACGCGGAGATGCCTGAATCACCGTGCCGAAGGGCGCAGTTCATTCAGGAAAAGAGTGGGCGTGAATCGGCAGGCAAATTCCGTGGAAGGCTTGCCGAGGGAATTACCGCGCGACGGGAGCGGGAGTGATCAGCCCGTCGAAAGCACCCTGGAACAGGGGCCGAACGCGGAGAAAGTAGTCAGCTGCGCGTGTTTCAGCGGCCGGCGGCACAGAGTGCGCTGGCGTGCCGTCGAAGATCGACGTGCAGGCGCGATACGAGAATGTCAGCTTGACTCACACCCGAGAGAATGACAGCGACTTCCGGTCACGTCAATGAACATCTGAAATCGTCTCGCATGGTGAATTGTTGCGGATTTCTTTCACGGATGTGGCGTGTGTCGGGGGACCGGCGGGCGGCGGGGCCCGGCGCGAGGCCACACGACTGACTGTTCGAGTCTCCCGGAGTGTCGACGTACCGTCAGCCCCTGTTTTCCCGTGGTTCTCACGGCCCCCTGGTGCGGTTGTCCCAGCCCCGCGATGCTGTGCGCCGACAGCGCTTACTGCGACTCAACTAGGCGTATTCCAGGAGTAGTTGTGGGTCTTGGCAGAGCAAGACGCTCCGTCGTGCTGTTCGCGACGGTGTCCGCACTCGCGGCGGGGGCGGTGTCCCCCGCCGTCGCCGATTCCACCCCCGACCCCCGTCCACGCGACGTTGCCGAAGTGCTGCGGCCGCTCGCGCCGCCGCTCGCGAGCGGCGCGGCCGGAAGCCACCGGGCCGTGGCCGACGGCGACGGTATCGAGACCGCGCGCAGCTCCCGGCCGATCGCTCCGGGCATCGGCCTCACCTCGTACGACCGGCTGGAGTCGGACAAGTGGCTGCGCGTCGACGCGCTCTCGGTCGACCTCGGCGGCAGCGGCGTACAGGCCGACTACCTGTCGTCGGGGAAGGTCGCCGATCGCCGTGCCGTCTCCGAACTCGCCGCCCAGCACGACCCCGGACCCGGCCGGCGCACGGTCGCCGCAATCAACGCCGACTTCTTCGACATCAACCAGACCGGCGCGCCGCAGGGCCCGGGCATCAAGGACGGCAAGGTCACCCACTCACCGGCCCCCGGCGCCAACCGGGCCGTCGGGATCGGGCCCGGGAACGCGGGACGCGTCCTTCAGCTGTACTTCGACGGCACCCTGACGCTGCCCTCGGGCACACATCCGCTGACCGCGTACAACGCCGCGAACGTCCCGGCGGGCGGCATCGGCGCATACACCGCAGCCTGGGGGACGGCCGACCGCGCCCTGACCGTCGACGCCGCAACTCCCGTCGCTGAAGCCCTCGTACGCGACGGCAAGGTCGTCGCGGTCGCGGACCGTCCCGGCAGCGGGCCGATCGCCCCGGACACCACCGTCCTGGTCGGACGCGAGGCAGGCGCCGGGCTGCTGTCCGCACTGCGTCCGGGCGACCCGGTGGCACTGGAGTACAGGCCGCGTACCGACAGCGGCCCCGTCCCGCGCACGGCGGTCGGCGGCCGCGAACTCCTCGTCGTCGACGGCGTACCCCGGAACCACGACGGCGAGGGCAACAACACCGCCGCCCCGCGCACCGCCGTCGGCTTCTCCCAGGACGGCCGCGCGATGCAGGTCATCACCGTCGACGGCCGCCAGGCCGACAGCGGTGGCGTCACCCTCACCGAACTCGGCCTGATGATGAAGAAGGCCGGTGCCCACAGCGCCCTCAATCTCGACGGCGGCGGATCGTCGACACTCGTCGCCCGCGAACCCGGCAGCGACGCGCTCCAGGTGGAGAACAGCCCCTCCGACGGCAGCGAGCGCACGGTTCCCAACGGCCTCGCGCTCACCGCGCCCGACGGCAGCGGACGGCTGCGCGGCTTCTGGGTCGAGACCCGTACGCCCGCCGCCGGCGCCCCGACCGCAGACCCGGTCAAGGGCGGCCATCCCGAGCGGGTCTTCCCCGGACTGACCCGCCGGCTCACCGCCGCCGGTTTCGACGAGACGTACGGACCGGCCGCCGGAACTCCGCACTGGCGTGCCGTCAGGCCCTCGGTGGGCCGCGTCGACGAGCACGGGGTGTTCCGGGCACGGCACGGCGGCACCACCGAGATACGCGCGGAACGCGCGGGCGCCGGCGGAAGCACACAGCTGACCGTCCTCGACGACCTCGCCCGGATCGAACCGACCACCCGGCGCGTCGGCCTCGCGGACGGCGGCACCACCGGCACCTTCGGCATTCTCGGCCTCGACGCTCAGGGCAACAGCGCGCCCGTCGAACCCGCCGACGCCGAACTCGCCTACGACCAAAGCCTCTTCGACATCCGCGACGACGGCCGGGGTTCCTTCACAGTCACGTCCCTCACGGGCAGCGGCGCGGGGCGCATCACGGTGACCGTCGGTGATGTCACCACCGTTCTGGCCGTCAGCGTCGGCCTCGCCGAACAGGCCGTCTCCGGCTTCGACGACGCGGCGTCGTGGACCTTCAGCCAGGCGCGCGCGAGCGGCTCGGTCGCGGCGACGCCCGACGGGCAGAGCGGGACCGGCCTGGAGCTCACCTACGACTTCACGCTCTCGACCGCGACCCGCGCCGCGTACGCCAATCCGCCGAAGCCGATCGCCGTTCCGGGCCAGCCACAGTCCTTCACGCTCTGGATCAAGGGCGACGGCAAGGGCGCCTGGCCCACTCTGCATCTCAAGGACGCGGCCGGGTCCGACCAGCTGCTGCGCGGGCCGTACGTCACCTGGACCGGTTGGCGGCAGGTGACCTTCGCGGTGCCTCCGGGGGCCGCGATGCCGCTGTCCGTCTTCCGCTTCTATCTGGCCGAGACCGCGCCCGCGAAGCAGTACACCGGGAAGATCGTCATCGACGGGCTCGGCGCGCAGGTGCCGCCGACGGTCGATCTGCCCGCGCAGCCGCGTACGGCCGATCCGCTGATCGATCCGGCGGCCGAAACCGAGGGCAGGGACTGGCAGTTCGCGGTCATGTCCGACGCGCAGTTCGTCGCCCGTGAGCCCGACAGCGCGATCGTCGCGCAGGCACGGCGGACCCTGCGCGAGATCAAGGCAGCGAGGCCCGACTTCCTCATCGTCAACGGCGACCTGGTCGACGAGGGATCACCGGCGGACCTCGCGTTCGCGCGGCGCGTGCTGACCGAGGAGCTCGGGGACGAGCTGCCCTGGTACTACGTGCCGGGCAACCATGAGGTGATGGGCGGGAAGATCGACAACTTCATCGCCGAATTCGGGCCCGCGCACCGTGTGTTCGACTATCACGGTACGCGCTTTCTGACCCTGGACACCTCCAGCCTGACCCTCCGGGGCGGCGGTTTCGACCAGATCAAGGAGGTGCGGGCGCAGCTGGACGCGGCGGCGAAGGACCCGGGCGTCTCGTCGGTGATGCTCGTCGAGCATGTGCCGCCGCGCGATCCGACCGTGCAGAAGGGCAGCCAGCTGGGCGACCGCAAGGAGGCGGCGCTGATCGAGCAGTGGCTCGCGGAGTTCCGCCGTACGACGGGGAAGGGCGCGGGGCTCATCGGCAGCCATGTCGGAGTCTTCCACGCGGAGCACGTGGACGGCGTGCCGTATCTGATCAACGGCAACTCGGGCAAGGCGCCTGCGGGCCCGGCGAACGAGGGCGGCTTCACCGGCTGGTCGCTGGTCGGCGTCGACCAGGTGTCCCGGGGCGAACAGCAGACCGGCCGGCTGCGGCCGTGGGAAGGGCTGCCCGACTGGGTCTCCGTCCAGACCCGCGCGCATGTCGACGGCCTGACGCTGGACGCGCCCGCAGTAGTGGCGCCGGGCCGGAGTGAGGCGGCGGGGGCGACGGTCACGCAGGGTGCCCGCCGCGTGCCGGTCGCGTTCCCGCTGAGCGCGGACTGGACGGGCTCGCCGAACCTGTTCATCGGCCCACCGGAGGACGCGCGCCACCGCCACGTGGCGTCCTTCGACCCGACGACGGGGCGCGTGACGGGGCTGCGCCCGGGGGTGGTGACGCTGGCGGTGACGGTGGGTGGCGTCACGCAGCGTACGGAGATCCGCGTCGGGGGGATGGGGGTGGCGGGGGCGGCGTAGGGCTGGGACGCGGAACTGGGGCTCCGCCCCCAGACCCCGCGCCTCAAACGCCGGCGAGGCTGAATTTCAGCCCGTCCGGCGTTTGAGGACACGGCCGAAGGCCGTACGGGGCTCCAGGGGCGGAGCCCATGGTTCGGGAAGGGGCGGGTAGGGGAACAGTGCCGCAGGCCACTCCCGGGGCCTACGCCGGCGCCCCCCGCCATGGCCCCGCCGCCTCGCCGTGCGGGAAAGCCCCGAACCCGGCAGCCTTGTTCGTGAGCGTCGCCGCGGCGGAGGAGGTGGTTCCCCTTGTCCGACCCGCTCGTCTCCGGGGCGGTGGCGCCGGAGGGCGCCGAAGGCTCCCACCCCCTCCTGTCGCTCGCCCTGGCCGGGATGCTGGACGACGTCCACGCCCACTCCGGAGCCGTGTACCTGGTCTCGCCCGATGAGAAGGTCCTCGAGATGGCCGTCATGGCCGGGCTGCCACGGGCCTTCGCCGCGCCCTGGGAGCGCGTTGCGATGGGCGCGCCGATCCCCGTCGCCGACGCCCTGCGCAAGCGGCAGCTCATCTGGGTCTCCGGCGAGGAGGACATGGCGCGCCGTTACCCCCGTGTCGCCGTCGTCCTGCCCTATCCGTACGCACTCGCCGCTCTGCCCGTCGCCACCGGGGACACCCCCTACGGAGCCGTCTTCGTCACCTGGCCCGGATCCCATCCGCCCGAGCTCTCCGACGACGAACGCAGCATGCTCACCGCGGCCTGCGACCGCCTCGCCCTGCGGCTGCAGCGGGCCGCCGAGCAGGGCCGGGCCGTTGTCCCCGAGGCGGACTTCCTCGGATCGCCCGCCATGGCCGGGACGACCGGCGCGGTCGAGGCCGTGCACATGCTGGCGCGCGTGCCCGACGGGCTGTGCGCTCTGGATGTGAACGGACGCATCACCTACGCCAATGCCGCGGCCGGCGAACTCGTCGGCGCACCGGTGGCGAGCCTGCTGGGAAACCAGCTGTGGTCGGCGCTGCCCTGGCTGAACGACCCGGTGTACGAGGACCGCTACCGCGCGGCGCTGATCAGCCAGCACACCACCTCGTTCGTGGCCCTGCGGCCGCCCCAGGACTGGCTGATGTTCCAGCTCCACCCCAGCAGGAGCGGCATCAGCGTGCATATCACCCCGGCCCGCGGCACCGTCCGGGAAATGCCCTCCGACGCGCCGCCCTCCGAGCACCCAGCGCGGCTGGTCGCGATCTCTCACATCCTGAGCCTGGCCAGCGCCCTGACGGAGGCCGTGGGCGTGTCCGACGTGATCGAGCGCGTCGCCGACGAGATCATGCCCGCCGTCGGGAGCCGGTCGCTGGTCATGCTCTCCTCCGAGTCGGGCAGGCTGCGCGTGCTGGGACAGCGCGGCTACGAGGACGCGACGATCGTGGAGCAGTTCGACGGCACGTCCCTGTCCGCCCAGACCCCCGGCGCCCACGCGCTGCAGACCGGAGTGCCGTCCTTCTTCGAGTCCCGCGCCGAGCTGGAGCACATCTACCCCGCGCGCCATTCGACACCCGACGGAATGGCCGCCTGGGCCTATCTGCCGCTGATCGCCTCCGGACGCCCCGTGGGCACCTGCGTCCTCGGCTTTTCGGAGCCGCACATCTTCTCGACGGACGAGCGCGCCGTCCTCACCAGCCTCGGCGGCCTCATCGCCCAGGCCCTGGAACGGGCCCGGCTCTACGACGCCAAGAACCGGCTCGCGCACGGACTCCAGTCAGCCCTGCTTCCGCACTCGTTGCCCGCGCTGCGAGGCCTCGAGGTCGCCGCCCGCTATCTGCCCGGCACCCAGGGCATGGACATCGGCGGCGACTTCTACGACCTCATCCGCACCGGCGATGCCGCGGCCGCCGTCATCGGCGATGTGCAGGGTCACAACGCCACCGCCGCCGGCCTGATGGGCCAGGTCCGCACGGCCGTTCGCGCCTACACGGCCCTCGGCCAGCCTCCCGGCAAGGTCATGGAGTCCACCAACCGGCTGCTCATCGAGCTCGAGGCGGATCTGCTGGTGAGCTGCGTCTATCTGCATCTGGACCTGTCGCGCCATCTCGCCCTCCTGGCCCGTGCCGGACACCCCCAGCCGCTGCTCCGCGATCCGGACGGCCAGGTCCACATCCTGGACCTGGCCGGCGGCCCGCTGCTCGGCGTCGACCCGGCGGCCGGCTATCCCACGACGGCGGTTCCATTGCTTCCGGGATCCCTGCTCGTCCTGTACACGGACGGGCTGATCGAGGCCCCGGGGACCGACATCGACGAGGCCCTGGCGGACCTGGCCACGATCCTGGGACGCGCCGTCGACGAGCCGCTCGAAACCCTGGCCGACAGTCTCATCGGTCAGACGGCGCGCGGCCGTGAGCGCAGCGACGACACGGCGCTGCTGCTCCTTCGCCCCGTGCACTGAGCAGTACCGCCCTCGGACGGGCGCGGTCGGTCTGATACGAAGGCAGGACGATCAGGCACGACCACGCACGCCGAGTACGGGAGCACCATGACCGCCGCACGCCAGAGCGTCCTCTACGTCACCGATCTCGGCTACGAGGCCAAGGGACGCCGCTACTGCGACGAGGACATCCGGCTGTCCGGACGCCTGCGCGAGGACTTCGACATCGCCCTGTGCCATCCGCTGGACGCGGCCCGCCTGATGGGCTCCTTCGACGCCGTCGTGGTGCGCAACAGCGGCCCCGTGCTCCACTACCAGCGGGAGTACGACGACTTCCTGACCCTCGTCCGCCGGTCCGGCGCCCGCCTCTACAACCCGCCGACGGGCCGTGGCGACATGGCGGGCAAGCAGTATCTGGTGGAGCTGAGCGCGGCCGGATTTCCCGTCATCCCGACCGTGGACCGCGGCGAGGACGTCGGACGGCTGCCGGAGGCCGCGGAGTACGTCGTCAAACCCAAGCTCGGCGCGGACTCGATAGGCATGGAGTTCGTCGACCGGAACAGGCTGGCGGATCTCGCGTACGGCGACGTGCTGGTCCAGCCCAGAATCCCGTTCAGCTACGAGGTCTCGTTCTACTTCGTCGACCGGGACTTCCAGTACGCCCTCTACGCCCCGCGCCCGGAGCGCCGCTGGGAGCTGGAGCGCTACGAACCGGGCCCGGGAGACCTGGAGTTCGCGCAGCGGTTCGTCGACTGGAACACCCTGGACCACGGCATCCAGCGCGTAGACGCCTGCCGGGCCCCGGACGGCGAGCTGCTGCTGGTCGAGCTGGAGGACCTCAATCCGTATCTCTCGCTGGACCTTGTGGAGGACAGTGTGCGCGAAGCCTTCGTCGCCCGGATGAAGGCCTCGCTGCACGGGTTCCTCGGCGGCTGACGTCAGCCGCCGAGGCCGAGTTCGCGCTCCCCGAGGGGTGCGAAGAACCGGTCCACATCCGCGTCCGTCACCTCCGAGAGCTTCGCGGGCGACCAGTGGGGCCTGCGATCCTTGTCGATGACCTGCGCCCGGACTCCCTCCACCAGATCCGGCGAGGAGAAGGCCACGCACGAGACGCGGTACTCCTGGTCCAGGACGGCCTCCAGCACACCGAGGGCCCGGGCCCTGCGCACCGCCGCGAGGGTCACCTTCAGCGAGGTGGGGGAGCGGGTGAGGATCGTCTCCGCCGCCTCCTTGGCCGCAGGCTCACCGCAGTCGAGCAAGCGGTCGAGGATCTCCTCCACGGAGTCGGCGGCGTAGGAGTCGTCGATCCACTCGCGGTGCCGGGCCAGTTCGCCCTCGGGCGCGGCAACGGCGTACCGCGCGACCGCCTCGGCCACATCCAGCTCGGCCGGCGACGCGGTGAGCTCCGCCAGGTGCTGCGAGGGCACGAAATGGTCGGCCAGTCCGCACAGCAGAGCGTCGGCCGCTCCCACCACCGAGCCGGTGAGCGCCAGATGCGTGCCGAGCTCGCCGGGAGCCCGGGCCAGGAGATGCGTGCCGCCCACGTACGGTACGAAGCCGATGCCCGTCTCCGGCATGGCGACGACGGAGCGTTCCGTGACGATGCGTACGTCGCCGTGCGCGGACACGCCGACTCCGCCGCCCATGACGATGCCGTCCATGAGGGCGACGTAGGGCTTGGAGTAGCGGGCGATACGGGCGTTGAGGCGGTACTCGTCCCGCCAGAAGGCAGGCGACGCGGTCCCGCCAGCGAGCGCGTCCGCGTGGATGGCGCGGATGTCGCCGCCCGCGCAGAGTCCGCGCTCACCGGCTCCGGCGATGATCACGACCTCCACGGCCGGGTCCTGCTCCCAGGCGGCGAGCGCCGCGTCGACGGTGCGGACCATGGGGTGGGTCAGGGCGTTGAGTGCCCGCGGGCGGTTGAGGGTGATGTATCCCGCGCGGCCCTCGGTGCGCAGCAGTACGGACTCGGACTCGTCGAGGGCCATGGGGTTGTTCCTTCCGCGGGGTGGATCTTCTCGCACCCATCCTCGCTCACTCGCGCGCGACGATTTGAGCGGTTGCCCGGTTCGGACTCTTCCCGACAGTCCGACCAGTCGGTACGTTCTCCATGAGCCCGATTCCGGCAGCCCGGAATCACTCGGTCAAAGGTGACGGAGGCCCCCATGCCAGAGCGTGCAGCACACATCGAAGGCCACTGCGACGATCGTTTCCGGGCGGTGCGCACCGCCTTCGAGGAGAACTTCCGCGACCGCGGCGAACTCGGCGCGGCCGTGACCGTGTTCCTCGGCGGGGAAGCCGTCGTCGACCTGTGGGGCGGCTGGGCCGACGAGGCACGCACCCGCCCCTGGGAGCGCGAGACGCTGGTGAATGTGTGGTCGACGACGAAGGGCCCCACGGCCCTGTGCGCACATCTGCTCGCCGACCGCGGGCTGCTCGATCTGGACGCACCCGTCGCCACCTACTGGCCGGAATTCGCCGCGGCCGGCAAGGAGACCCTTCCCGTACGCCATCTGCTCTCGCACCGCGCGGGCCTGTCCGGGCTCCGTGAGCCGCACACCGTCGGCCAGCTCTACGACTGGGAGCTGACCTGTGCCCGCCTCGCGGCCACCGAGCCCTGGTGGGAGCCGGGCACCCGGTCCGGGTACCACGCGATGACGTACGGCTTCCTGGTCGGCGAGGTGATCCGGCGCATCACCGGGCAGCTCCCGGGAGAGTTTCTGCACCAGGAGGTGACCGGGCCGCTCGGCATCGACTTCACCATCGGCCTGCCGGAGAAGGAGGCGGGGCGCGTCGCAGAGCTGGTGCATCCGCCGGCCGCCTCCAGCAGCGAACAGGCCGCCATCTTCGCGCAGTTGCAGCCCGCCGCCCTGGCCGCCCTGGTCAACCCCATCGTCGGCGCGGCGGACGCCAACACCCCCGACTGGCGCGCGGCCCACATCCCCGCCGCCAACGGCCACGGCACCGCTCGCGGCGTCGCCGCGCTCTACGGAATCTTCGCGGGCCGCGGGGAGTTCGCCGGCCGGCGCGTACTGTCGCCCGAGGCGGCCGAACGTGTCCGCGAAGGCCAGGGCAGCTGCCGGGATCTGGTCCTCGGCGCCGGGTTCGAGCACGAGACGGAGGTCGGCCTCGGCCTCTGGCTGAGCGGCGAGAACGGTTCGTACGGACCCAACCCCCGCGCCTTCGGGCACGACGGCTTCGGCGGCTCATGCGGCCTGGCCGACCCGGAGGCGGGCATCAGCCTCGGCTACGTCATGAATCGCATGGGCCCCAACATCGCCGACGACCCGCGCAAGATGGCCCTGATCGACGCGCTGTACGAGGCGGTCCAGGCGCCTGCCTAGACAGATCACGAATCGGCCGACGGCCCTTCCGGATTCTTGCAACACGTTCTACTGTGTGCGCCGCGCATGCGACGGATCGCGAGACTTCTGGAGGGGCCGTGCACCTCGAATACACGCCTGAGCAGCAGCAGTTGCGCGCCGAACTGCGCACGCACTTCGCCGAACTCGTGCCGGACAACGTCTACGCCCGCTACGGCGACCCGGGCGAACAGAAGCGCTTCTACCGCGAGACCGTGCGCCGCCTCGGAAGCGACGGCTGGCTCGGCGTCGGCTGGCCCAAGGAGTACGGCGGCCGGGGCCTGAGCCCCATGGAGCAGTTCATCTTCTTCGACGAGGCCGCCCAGGCAGGCGTACCGCTGCCGCTGATGGCCCTCAACACCGTCGGCCCGACGATCATGCAGTTCGGCACGGATGAGCAGAAGGGCTACTTCCTGCCGAAGATCCTCTGCGGTGAGATCGACTTCGCCATCGGCTACAGCGAGCCGGACGCGGGCACCGACCTCGCCGCCCTCAAGACACGCGCCGTACGCGAGGGCGACGAGGAGACCGGCACGTACACCGTCAACGGCCAGAAGATCTGGACCACCAACGGCGACACCGCCGACTGGGTCTGGCTCGCCGTGCGCACCGACCCCGAAGCCCCGCCGCACAAGGGCATCACCATGCTCCTCGTGCCGACGTCCGACCCCGGCTACTCCTGCACCATCATCAACACCCTCGCCTCGCACGACACCACCGCCAGCTACTACGAGAACATCCGGGTTCCCGCAGCCCGCCGGGTCGGCCAGGAGAACAAGGGCTGGCGGCTGATCACCAACCAGCTCAACCACGAGCGCGTCACCCTCGCCGCCCACGGCACCATGGCCATCCGCGCCCTTCAGAACGTCCAGCGCTGGGCCGCCGACACCAAACTCGCCGACGGCCGCCGCGTCATCGACCTCGGCTGGGTTCGGGGACGCCTGGCACAGACCCACACCAAGCTCGACGCGATGAAACTGCTCAACTGGCAGATGGTGGGGGCCGTCCAGGAAGGCACCCTCACCCCGCAGGACGCCTCGGCGGTCAAGGTCTACGGCTCCGAGGCGCGCCGCGACGCGTACGCCTGGCTGATGGAGGTCGTCGGCTCGGCAGGACCGCTCAAGGAAGGATCAGCGGGAGCCGTCCTGCACGGCGAGCTGGAGCGCGGCTACCGCTCCGCGGTGATCTTCACCTTCGGCGGCGGCAACAACGAGATCCAGCGGGAGATCATCTCCTGGATCGGACTGGGGATGCCGCGGGTGCGGCGATGACATAGCGGTGGGCTGCCCGGGTGAATGTTCTGCCGACGGGTCCTACCGTAAATCCCGTCGGCCAGAGGGCCCCGCATACTGCCTGAATGGTTGCGCACAGCGGAATTCCCGCCCTGATTCACCAGACCTGGAAAGACACGGACGTACCCCCGGAATGGCAGAAGTGGGCTGATTCCTGGCGGACCCACCATCCCGGCTGGGGCTACCGGTTGTGGAGTGACGCGGACAATCGCGCATTCCTCCAGGAGCACTATCCGTGGTTCCTGCCGGTCTACGACGGCTATCCCGAAGCGATCATGCGGGCTGACGCGATTCGCTATTTCCTGCTCGACCACTTCGGCGGGCTCTACGTGGATCTGGACTTCGAGTGCCTGAACCCGGTCACCGGAATCCTTGACGGGCACGAACTCGTTCTCGGCTGCGAGCCCGACGCGCACACCCGGCTGCTGCTGGCCCGCCAGCGCGGATTCGACCGCATCGTCGGCAACGCGTTCATTGCGTCACGACCGGGCCATCCCTTCTGGGCCCATGTGCACCGCCAGCTGGTCGCCGCCCACAAGCTGCCCAGCGCTCTGGACGTGACGGGCCCGTTCTTCCTCACCAGAGCGATCGACAGTGCCCCGGAGCCCGGCTCGATCACCGTTCTCGGCCCGGAGATCCTGTACCCCAAGGTAAGCCCATATGCGACAGAGCTGTTCGGCCCGCAGGAGGCCGACTACGACCGCGCATACGCCGTGCACCACTGGTCGGACAGCTGGGCGGTCGACACCTCCGAGGCGCCGCGGACCTCGGCCGGCAGACGCGTCCAGTTCTGGGCGAGTCAGGAGCTGCAACCGGTCGCCGACGGCCTGATCAGCCTCGACGCGCAGCGCCGCCGCTGGGCCTCGGGCGCGCCCGCGCCGACGGTGTCCTGCCTGATGGTGACCAAGGACCGCTCGGCGACGGCGCGACGTGCGATCCGGTGCTTCCGTACCCAGACCTACCCGAACCTGGAACTGGTCGTCGTGGAGGACGGCACGGACGACGCCCTCGAGCAGCACATCCGCGAGCTGGGCGACCCGCGGATCCGTCACCACCGGCTCCCCCCGGAGGGGCGGACGCTGGGCGAACTGCGCAATGAGGCGGTGGACCGGTCCACCGGGCCCTACGTATGCCAGTGGGACGACGACGACCTGTATGACCCGGAGCGGGTCGAGACACAGATGGCCGCGATTCTCGCGCTCGGCGCCGATGCGTGTTTCCTCGCCCGTGAGCGACTGTGGTGGCCTGCCCGCCGCAAGCTCGCGGTCTCCTGTGCGCGGGTCTGGGAAGGGTCGATGGTGTGCGCGAAAGACCGGCTCCCGCGCTACCCGGCGCAACGCCGGGGCGAGGACACCCCGGTGGCGGAAGCGGTGGTCCGGACGTGCCGGGTCGTATCGGTCGACGCACCCGAGCTGTACACCTACGTGTGCCACGGAAACAACACGTTCAACGAGTCCCATTTCGCGGAGCACTTCGCCGTGGCGACCGAGACCTGGGCCGAACCCGGCGCGTACGCCGAGCGGTTGCTGGCCATGGCGACCCGGCTGCCCATCGAGCCCGGGGACATCGCCCACGCCGAGACCGGCCCCGCCGCCGCGCGAGCCGTCGAGCGACCACAGGCGGTCGTCGAGGACGCCGCGGTCCCGGCGAGTGAGCGGCCCCGGGTGCTGGTGCTCACCCCCCTCAAGGACGCGGCCGCGTTCCTGCCCGGCTATCTGGACAGCCTTCGCGCCCTGGACTACCCGCGCGAGAAGATCTCGCTGGGCCTGTTGGAGGGCGACAGCAAGGACGCGACGCCGGAACTGCTCCAGCAGGTTCTGCCCGGCCTCGAGGCCGAGTTCCGGCGGGTCACCCTCGTACACCGCGACTTCGGCCTCCAGTTGGCGGGACCCCGCTGGGAGCCGGGCGTCCAGCGCCGACGCCGGTCAGTGCTGGCCAAGGTGCGCAACCATCTGCTCTCCCGGGCCCTTGTCGACGAGGAGTGGGTGCTGTGGCTCGACGTCGATGTCACTGGCTACCCCGCCGACCTCATCCAGCGCCTGCTCGGCGCGCGCAAGGACATCGTCGTCCCGCACTGTGCCACCGCGCCCGGTGGGCCCACGTACGACCTCAACACCTTCGTCCTTCAGCCCCGCGCCGGCACACTCAACTGGTCCCAGTGGCTTCGCGACGGCATCCTTCAGCCCCCCAAGGGATTCGGCCGGATGTACCTCGACGAGTTGCGCGGGCAGGGACTCCTCCGGGTCGACTCGGTCGGCGGCACGGCATTGCTGATCCGCGCCGACCTGCACCGCGACGGCCTGACCTTCCCGTCTTTCCCGTACGAGCAGCTCATCGAGACCGAGGGTCTCGCCGCGATGGCACGGGACATGGGCACCGCCTGCTGGGCGTTGCCCGACCTGGAAGTGGTGCATCCGCATCATGCGCCGGAACCCGCGCATGCCGGGGTCATGTCCCCTTCCTGACTGGCAAGGACCGGCAAGCGTGCCGACCTGGCCATTACCCAACACGGAGTAATCATTTTGACGCGCTCCGTAATCAAATCTTACGGTGGCGTCACTGCCCCTGCCGTGAAGTTCACCGGCATTACAACGCAGCTCCCCACACCCCCGAGAGAAAGGGCCCCACTGTGAAGGCCCGTGTCATAACCTCCCTGGCCCTCCCCGCGGCTCTGGCCACGGCCGGACTGCTCACCACCGCGGAAGCGGCCTACGCCGCCGCCTTCGGTCCGGGCGCGCCGACGGCGCAGTACGGAGACCGAGAACAGCCGAAGGGCAACGTCACCCTCACCCCCGGGGCCATGGACCTCTGCACGCCCATGGGCAACGTGACCATCACCGACTACGGGTACTGCTGCACGCCGGTCGGCAACGTAACGATCACCGACTACGGGTACTGCTGCACCCCCGTCGGCAACGTCACGATCACCGACTACGGCCAGTACAGCACTCCGGTCGGCAACGTGACCATCTGTCACTACGGGCACCACCACGACTACCCGCACGATCACTACGGCCCCGATCAACAGCAGCCGCAGCCGCAGCCGCAGCGGCAGCCGCAGCCGCACAGCTAGGACGTAGACCAGCGGGTCGCCGGCGTGGCCCTGGAACAGGGCCGGGGGGTCGCCGGCCGACATGCCGGAATCCGGCCACCCGTACCTTCCGGAATCCTTCTCCCACCCGTTCCGAAGCGAAAGACGGCGCATGCCCCACAGCTCCGACCCCGTTGTCTCGGTGGTCATTCCCTGCCACAACTACGCCCGCTATCTGCCCGAGGCGGTGTCCAGCGTCCTTGCCCAGACGTTCCGCGACTGGGAACTCGTCATCGTCGACGACGGCAGCACCGACAACACCGCCGAGACGGCCCAGACGCTGATCGCCCGCCACCCCGACCGGCGCATCAGGCTGCTCCAGCAGCCCAATGCCGGGGTCTCCGCCGCGCGCAACACCGGGATCGAGGCCGCTATCGGCCGCTACATCCTGCCTCTGGACGCCGACGACGTGATCGCGCCCACCATGCTGGAGAAGACCGTTACGGTACTGGACAGCGCCCCCGGCATCACCATCGCCTCGACCGATGTCTTCACCTTCACCGACGACGATCTGCCCCCGCAGGCGATGCCCCTCCCGGCCTACAGCAGAGAACTACTGCTCCAGCGACTGATCATGTTCTATTGCTCGCTCTACCGTCGTACTGCGTGGCAGACGGTGGGCGGGTACGACGAGACCATGCGGGCCGGAGAGGACTGGGACTTCTGGATCGGCTGCGTCGAGCACGGCTTCGATGCCCACCACATCCATGAGCCGCTTTTCGGGGCGCGCAACAAGGACACCGGATTGCATCTGGAAGCCGCAGAGAACGACCTGGCCATCCGGGCGCGGATCGTGGCCAACCACCCGAGCCTGTTCAAGCCGATCACCCGTGGCTGGGCGCAGGCCGTGCTCAGCCAGGACGCGGAAGCCGGTCTGCGCGACGAGCAAGTGCCCGACGACATCCTCACCCGGGCCACCGAGATGGATCAGTTCCTCACGGCAGTCATGGCCCTGCAGCGCACCACGCGGGTGCAGTACTACCACATCAAGCGACTGGAGAAAGCGCTTGCCGCTCACAGCGGAACCGCCGGTCCGCCTCCCCAGGAGAGGGGGCCCGCCCCGACGGCCTCAGCTGTGTGACGCCCGTCAGCCAAGGGCGCGGTCAAGGTTGAATGCGGCGCTGATCAGTGAGAGATGGGTGAACGCCTGCGGGAAGTTGCCGAGTTGTTCGCCGGTCAGCCCGATTTCCTCGGCGTACAGGCCGACATGGTTGGCGTAGGTGAGCATCTTCTCGAAGGCCAGCCGGGCCTCCTCCAGCCGTCCGGCGCGGGCGAGCGCCTCGACGTACCAGAAGGAGCAGATCGAGAACGTGCCCTCGACGCCCCTGAGGCCGTCCGGGCTGGCTTCGGGGTCGTAGCGGTAGACCAACGAGTCGGACACCAGGTCCGAGGTGAGCGCGTCCAGGGTGGCGAGCCACTTGGGGTCGGTGGGTGAGATGAATTTGGCCATCGGCATCATCAGCACGGAGGCGTCGAGTACGCGGTCGTCGAGGTTCTGGACGAACGCCCCTCGCTCGGGGCACCAGCCGCGTTGCATGATCTGCCGGTAGATCGCATCACGGCTCTGCCGCCACCGGGGGAGGTCCGCGGGCAGGCCGCGCCGGTTCGCCATCCGGATGGCTCGTTCTATCGCCACCCAGCACATCAGCCGCGAATAGACAAAGTTCTTGCGTCCACCGCGCGTTTCCCACACGCCGTCGTCGGGTTGGTCCCAGTGTTCGCAGAGCCAGTCCACCAGGACACCGAGCTCGTCCCACCGATCGCTGCTGATGGGTTGTCCCCACTTGTCGTACAGATACACGGAGTCGATGAGCGCTCCGTAGATGTCCAGCTGGAGCTGGCCGGTGGCGGCATTTCCCACCCGCACCGGGGCGGATCCCAGATAGCCCTCGAGATGGGGCAGTGCACGCTCGGGCAGCTCGTTGCGCCCGTCGATTCCGTACATGATCTGCAGCGGACCCCCGGAACCGCTGCCGCGCATGATGCCGCGCTCGGACAGGAAGCGCATGAATGCCTCGGCCTCTCCGGTGAAGCCCAGCCTGAGCATGGCGTAGACACAGAAGGCGGCGTCACGGACCCATACGAACCGGTAGTCCCAGTTGCGCTCGCCGCCGATCTGCTCGGGCAGGCTGGTCGTCGGGGCGGCCACGATCGCGCCGGTCGGCGCGTAGGTGAGCAGCTTCAGTACGAGCGCGGAGCGGTGCACCATCTCCCGCCACCGGCCGTGGTAGCGCGAGCCGGCCAGCCAGTCGCGCCAGAACTTGACGGTGGTCTCGAACTGGTCCTCCGCCTCGGCCTGGGGGCAGGCTCGCGGGATGACGTCATCACTGATCGGGTCGAGGGCGAACACGGCGGACTCGCCTTCGAGGAGCTTGAAGCGAGACCGCGCGTCCAGGCCGTCGCACTCCAGCGGCGCGGTGGCGGTCAGCGCCAACGACAGGCTCTCGGACCGGAACAGTACGGTGTTCCCCTGCAGCTGCGCGGAATGCGGCTCGGCCCCGTACTCGAAGCGGGGGGCCACCCGCGCTGTGAACGGCAGCGATCCCCGGACGCAGATCACCCGCCGGATCAGCCGGTGCGGGGCCGCGCCCGAGTCGTCGGTGATCGGCATGAAGTCCTGGATCTCGGCCACCCCGTCGGAGGCGAAGAACCGCGTGATGAGAACGTTGGTGTCGGGAAAGTAGAACTGCCGGGTTCGCGTCGGCACGTCGGCGGCCAGTTCGAACGATCCGCCCCGGTTCGCGTCCAGAATGGAGGCGAACACGCTCGGCGAGTCGAAGCGCGGGCAACAGTACCAATCGATCGTGCCGTTGGTGCCCACGAGCGCCGCACTGTGAAGATCGCCGATGAGGCCGTGTTCCGCGATCGGCAGATAGGGCGAGAGGCCCGCTTGTCCGAATCCGGCGTTCGCCATACCGGCCTCCCTACGACCGCAGGGCGCGCATAGTGCGTACACGTGATGGTAGATCTCCACGGCCGCGGCGGCTTGGTGTTTGCTTCGTCAAGCAACTAAGATGGAGGCATGCCCACCGCCGAGCAGCCGCTGCAGCCCCTGACCACGGACGAGGAAGCGCTGTTGCGCGAGCTCGGCCGGGTGATGATCGTCATGCCCCGAGTGATCGACGCCGACATGATGCGCGAGCAGCATCTGCCGCTCTCCGAGTACACGACACTGATGCATTTGTCCGAGGCCCCGAACCGGCTGATGCGCATGAGCGAGCTCGCCGCCGTCTGCAACCTCTCGCTGAGCGGGATGACCCGCATCGTCACCCGCCTGGAGAAGCACGGACTGATCGAACGAGCCAAGTGCGACGAGGACGCCCGCGGGTGGAACGCCGTCCTCACCGATGCGGGCCTCGCGCGGCTGGAACAGGCGTGGCCCGCCCACCTCGCCAGCGCCCGCCGCCACGTCTTCGACCACCTCGAAGGCACCGACCTGGCCCGACTCACCCACGCACTGCGGCGTATCGCGACCTGATCCACCCGGTGAAGATCCGAGGAGTACGACATGGCCAGAGACATCACGCTCGGCCTTGACACGTTCGGTGACGTGACGAACGACGCCGAAGGCAATCCGCTGTCGCACGGCCAGACCATCCGCCGTCTCGTCGAGGAAGGCGTCCTCGCCGACCAGGTCGGCCTGGACCACTTCGGCATCGGCGAGCACCACACCGACACGATGCCGCTCTCGGCTGCCGACGTCGTGCTCGCGGCCATCGCGTCGCGCACCTCACACATCCGCCTCGGTTCGGCAGTGACGGTGATCAGCTCCGACGATCCCGTCCGCGTCTTCCAGCGCTACGCCACTCTCGACGGCGTCTCCGGCGGTCGCGCCGAGGTGATCCTCGGCCGGGGGTCGAGTATCGAGTCCTTCCCGATCTTCGGCTATGACCTGAGCGACTACGAGGAGCTGTTCGAGGAGAAGCTCAGCCTCTTCGCCGAGCTTCTCCGGGAGAAGCCCGTGACGTGGTCCGGCAACACCCGCGCGTCCCTCGACGGTCTCTCCGTCTACCCGCACAGCGAGTCGGGATCGATCCCGACCTGGGTCGGCGTCGGCGGCAGCCCCGAGTCGGTCGTCCGGACCGCCCGGTACGGGTTCTCGCTGATGCTCGCGATCATCGGGGGCGAGACAGCCCGCTTCGCGCCGTTCTCACGGCTGTTCCGCCAGGCGCTGGAGAAGTTCGGGCAACCGCAGCGGCCCGTCGGCGTCCATGCCCCCGGCCATGTCGCCGCCACCGACGAGCAGGCGGTGGAGGAGTTCCTGCCCGCCTTCGAAGCCGTGATTCGAAGCGTGTCCAAGCAGCGCGGTTTCCGCACTCCGACCCGTGAGTCCCTCATGCGCGACGTCGGCCCCGGCGGCGCGCTGCACATCGGATCGCCCGAAACCGTGGCCCGCAAGATCACGGCGACGCTCACGGACCTCGACGCGACGCGTTTCGATCTGAAGTACGGGATGAACGGGATGTCTCACAGCGCAGTCATGAGCAATATCGAGCTGTTCGGGACCAAGGTGGCACCGCTGGTACGCGAGATGATGGGTACCTGACGCCTCGGCGTCCAACTGCTCCCGGGGATGTCGGAGGACAGGGTGGGCGAGGATCGAACCATGACGGACGCGGACCCCGGGCTCTTCGGGCCGGACTCCGTCACCTGGCAGATGCACGGCGACCCGATGATGTGGGTCGCCGGGGTGCGCGCCCTCTACCTCCAGGCACTGCACCCCCGCGCCGTACGCGGCGTCATGCAGAACAGCGACTTCCGGAAGGACGCCTGGGGACGCCTCATGCGCACGGCGGACTTCGTCGGCACCATCACCTACGGCACCGCCCCGGCCGCCGAGCGCGCGGGCGCCCGGGTCCGCCGCATCCACACCCGCCTGGGAGCCACCGACCCCGTCACCGGTGAGCGCTACGGCGTCGACGAGCCCGAGCTGCTGCTGTGGGTGCACTGCGCCGAGGTCGGCTCCTACCTCGACGTCGGACGCCGCTCCGGCTTCCCGCTCAGCGACGCCCAGGCCGACCGCTATCTCGGCGAACAGCGCGCAGCCGCCCGCCTCGTCGGACTCGACCCGGCCGATGTGCCCGCGTCCACCGAGGAGCTCGCCGCCTACTTCGAGCGGGTGCGCCCCGAGCTCGCCGCCGGACCCGAGGCGCACGACGTGGACGACTTTCTGCAGCGGCCGCCCATCAACCCCGTGCTCGTCCCGGCGCGCGACCTGCTGTGGCGGCGCGTGGCCGCACTCGCGTACAACGCACTGCCCCCTTACGCCCATGAGCTATACGGCAGACCGGCGCCCACCCCAGAACGCGTCACGCATCAGCTGATCGCCACCGGTAACCTGCTGCGCTGCATTCCCTCCCGTCTGCGCTGGCAACTCCCGCCAGGTCACATCTTGAAAGCGATGGCGCGACTCGGCCCCGGCAGCCGCCCGGCCCCGTACAAACTGCGCAGACAGGAGGCCATACTGGACGGGCCGGGGAGGGCGCAGCTCAGCGACGGGGGCGACAGCACGCGATGGCGGAAACCAGGCTGATCCAAGGCCGGTACCGACTGCTCGATCTCATCGGGCGCGGCGGCATGGGCGAGGTGTGGCGGGCGCGCGACGAGTCGCTCGGGCGCAATGTCGCGGTCAAGTGCCTCAAACCACTGGGTCCGCAGCACGACCAGAACTTCACGCGGGTGCTGCGCGAGCGCTTCCGGCGCGAGGCGCGGGTCGCCGCCGCGCTCCAGCACCGCGGGGTGACCGTCGTCCACGATTTCGGCGAGTTCGAAGGCGTGCTCTATCTGGTCATGGAGCTGCTTCAGGGCCGCAATCTCAGCCAGCTGCTGGAAGAGAACAAACAGCATCCGCTGCCGGTGCCCGAGGTCGTCGACATCGCCGAACAGGTCGCCGACGCGCTCGCGTACACCCATGAACAGGGCATCGTCCACCGTGACTTGAAGCCCGCCAACATCATGCGGCTCACCGACGGAACGGTGAAGATCTGCGACTTCGGCATCGCCCGCCTCGCCGCGGACATCGGCTTCACCTCCAAGCTGACCGGCACGGGCATCGCCATGGGCACCCCGCACTACATGTCCCCCGAGCAGATCAGCGGCGACCATGTCGACCATCGCAGCGACCTGTACTCCCTGGGCTGTGTGCTTTACGAGATCGCCACCGGCGCCCCGCCCTTCGACCACGACGACACCTGGGCCGTCCTCGTCGGACACCGCGACACCCCGCCGCAGCCGCTGCGCACCCATCGCGCCGAGATCCCCGAGTACTTCCAGCGAATCGTCCTCGACCTGCTTGCCAAGACCCCCGAGGGACGGCCCGACGACGCGAAGGACCTGCGGCTGCGGATCGGCTCGGCCGCGGGCCAGGGGCAGCCGCACCGGGCCGTGCCGGGGCCGCGCCCCGAACAGCCGGCGTCCCGTGAACCGCACCTCCCGTCCTGGACCCGCGGCATGACGACCGGCCACAAGGCGACCGGCACCTCGGTGCTGCGGCCCGCGCTGCCCGACCACACCGCGGGCCTGACCGGCGAGTGGACGACCTACACCGATCCGCGCGGCGGCCCGCTGCTGCCGCCGCGCGCCAGGCCCGAGCGCCCCACGCCGTCGCCGGAACTGCTCGCCGTGCTCGCCAGCCGCCACAACGCGGGTCTCAGCCTCGGCCGCCTCGGCCGCTGGGAGGAGGCGGGCGAAGTGCACCGCGCGGTCGCCGCCGAACGCGAACACGCCCTGGGCCCCGACCACCTGGACACCCTGGCCAGCCGCTACGAGGTCGGCTTCACGCTGAGCCGGACGGGGCGCGCCGCCGACGCCCTGCGGGAGTTCGCCCGGGTCGCGGACGGCCGCGAGCGGACCGTGGGCCCCGACCATCCCGAGACGCTCGCCGCCCGCCAGGAGACGGCGTACGTCCTCGGTCAGCTCGGCAGGCACTTCGAGGCCCACGAGGTGTACGCGGCGGTGCTCGACTCCCGTGAGCGCACGATGGGGCACGAACACCCCGACACTCTGCGCTGCCGGCACAACCTCGCCTTCAACCTCAGCCGTCTGGGCCGTCTCGAGGACTCGTACCGCATGGCGTACGACGTCGCCGCGGCGCGGGCCCGGGTGCTCGGCGCCGAACATCCGGACACGCTCGTCACTCGGTACGAAGTCGCGTACGCGCTGGGACAGCTGGGGCGCTGGAGCGAGGCGCTGCAGACCTACCGCGAGGTGGCCGTCTCACGTGCAAGGGCGCTGGGCGCCGACCATCCCGACACGCTCTCCGCACGATACGAGGTCGGCATCAGCCTCGGCAGGCTCGGCCGCAGCGCGGAGGCCCTGGAGCTGTACCGCGACCTCGTCGACGACCGCATCCGCGTGCACGGGCCCGCCGACCCCGAGACACTGCGCGCCCGCCACGGCCTCGGCGTGAACCTCGGCCGGCTCGCCCGCTGGGAGGAGGCCCTCGTCGAGGCCCGCGACGTGTGCGCGCTGCGCGAACGTGTCCTCGGCCCCGACCATCCCGACACCCTCGTCAGCCGCCGCGAGGTGGCCGTGGGCCTCGGCTGGCTCGGCCGCTGGGCGGACGCGCTGGCCGTCTACGGCCAGGTCGCGGGGGCACGGGAGCGGGTGCTGGGCATCGACCACCCCGACGCGCTGGCCAGCCGTAACGACGAGGCGCACTGCCTGGAGCAGCTGGGCCGCCACACGGAGGCGGTCGACCTGTACCGGCGCGTCGCGGCCCTGCGGCAGCAGCGAGGCGCGCAGGGCCGTTAGGGGGTGTCTTTCGGATCTTGCCGGGCTCGCGCTGATCGACCGGACAGGAGCCAGCGGTTAGGGTCCGGCCATGCCCGCACACACTTCGTACGACGTCGTGATCGTCGGCGGCGGCCACAACGGCCTGGTCGCCGCCGCCTACCTCGCCCGCGCCGGACGCACCGTCCTCGTCCTGGAGCGCCGTGGAAACACCGGCGGAGCGGCCGTGTCCACCCGTCCCTTCGACGGGGTCGACGCCCGGCTCTCCCGCTACTCGTATCTCGTCTCGCTGCTGCCGGACAAGATCGTGCGCGACCTGGGGCTTAGCTTCGCCGTCCGTAAGCGAACCGTCTCCTCGTACACCCCCAAGGGCACCGGCGGTCTGCTCGTGGGCGGTGACGGAACCCGGGAGTCGTTCGCCCGCCTCACCGGCGGGGACCGGGAGTACGAGTCCTGGCAGGACTTCTACGGGATGACTGGACGCGTCGCCGAGCGCGTCTTCCCGACCCTCACCGAGCCGCTGCCGACCCGCGAGGCGCTGCGTGCCCGCATCGACGACGAGACGGCGTGGCGCACTCTCTTCGAGGAGCCCATCGGCGTGGCGATCGAGAAGCGCTTCGCCGACGATCTCGTACGGGGAGTGGTGCTGACGGACGCCCTGATCGGCACCTTCGCCGACGCCCATGACACCTCGCTGCTCCAGAACCGCTGCTTCCTCTACCACGTCATCGGCGGCGGGACCGGGGACTGGGACGTGCCGGTGGGCGGCATGGGCGCGCTGACCGACGCACTCGCGGACGCGGCGCGCGCGGCGGGAGCCGAGATCGCGGTACTGCACGAGGTGACCGGGATCGAGACCGACGGCGAGCGGGCCGAGGTCTCCTTCCGCGCCGACACGGCGGAGGGCACCGTCGCCGCCGGACACGTCCTGGTGAACGCCTCACCGCAGGCCCTGGCCGCCCTCCTCGGCGAGGAGCCTCCCGCGGCCGCCGAAGGCGCCCAGCTCAAGGTCAATATGCTGCTGCGCCGGCTGCCGCGGCTGCGCGACCGCTCGGTCGACCCGCGCGACGCGTTCTCCGGAACCTTCCATGTCTCCGAGGGGTACGGGCAGTTGGCGACGGCGTACCGGGAGGCGGCCGAAGGGCGGCTGCCGAGCGCGCCGCCGTCGGAGATCTACTGCCACTCCCTGACCGACCCGTCCATCCTCGGACCCGAGCTCGTGGCGCAGGGCTACCAGACGCTGACCCTCTTCGGGCTGCACACTCCGGCCCGGCTCTTCGCCGCCGACAACGACGCCGCGCGCAGCGAACTGCTCGCGGCGACCATCGCAGAGCTGGACTCCCATCTGGATGAGCCGATCGCCGACTGTCTCGCGCTCGACGAGAACGGTGAGCCGTGCATCGAAGCGAAGACCCCGCTGGACCTCGAACAGGAACTGCGGCTGCCCGGCGGCCATATCTTCCACCGAGACCTCGCCTTCCCCTACGCCACCGAGACCAGCGGGCGCTGGGGCGTCGAGACGACCCACGCCAATGTGCTGCTGTGCGGCGCGGGCGCCGTGCGCGGCGGCGGGGTCAGCGGCGTGCCGGGGCACAACGCCGCGATGGCGGTGCTCGGCGGATAGCTCCCTCGGCTCAGTCCCCGGACGCCGCCCAGCCGTTGGCCTCGATCCGGGCGGCGTCCGCGGGCCGCGACTCGTCGAAGACCGCACGCCCGCTGTCCTCGACCCGTAGTCCGTCGACGTACACCCCGCGGCCGACATAGAGCTGATCGGTCGCGTACCGCCAGCGCAGCCGCACCGTCGAGCCACGCCACGCCGAGAGATCCGCGGTGAGGCGGTGCCAGACACGCCCGGACCAGCCGGTCGCCGACCCTGTCGGGTGCGGCTGCGGATCGGCCCCCTTGCGTACGGTCGTGAACGGGACCGCCTGCCAGCCCGCGCCGTCGTCCGCCGAGCCCTCAAGGAACAGCGCGTCGGACCCGGGCTCGGTGTCCCACCACAGCGAGCAGCACAGCTGCGCCCGCTGCGAGGCGAGGGCGATCGCGGGGAGGGTGAGGACGGCGTTGGTGGCACCGGCCATGCCGGCGAACCAGGCGGTGCGGCCGCGCTGGGGGCGCACGGCGACCGCGCGGGCCATGTTGTTGGCGGCTGCCACCCGCGGTGCGCTGCCGGAGCGCCAACTGCGCACCGGATGCACTGAGTTGCCGAGCACGATCAGGTACGAGTCGGTGCTCGGGTCGAGCACCATGCTGGTGCCGGTGAAGCCGGTGTGGCCCGCGGTGCGGGGTGTGGCCATCGCCCCCATGTACCAGTGCTGGTAGAGCTCGAAGCCGAGGCCGTGCTCATCGCCGGGGAAGGCGGTGTTGAAGTCGGTGAACATCAGCTCCACGGACGCGTCGCGCAGAATGCGGGACCGTCCGTACACACCGCCGTTGAGGAGGGTGCGGGCGAGGATCGCGAGGTCCCAGGCGCAGGAGAAGACACCGGCGTGACCGGCGACGCCGCCGAAGCTGAAGGCGTTCTCGTCGTGCACCTCGCCCCAGACCAGACCGCGGTCAAGGCCCGACCAGGGCAGCCGGGCGTCCTCGGTGGCGGCGATCTTCGGCTTCCAGGAGGCGGGCGGATTGAAGCGAGTGCGGTGCATCCCGAGTGGAGCAGTGATCTCGTTCTGGAGCAGCACATCCAGAGAGTGACCGGTGATCTTCTCCAGGATCAGCTGAAGCGAGATCAGATTGAGGTCGGAGTAGAGGTACTTGGTGCCGGGAGGACTGGCCGGGGCCTCGTTCCACAGCAGCCGCAGCTTCCCCTCCCTCGTCGGCTCCTTGTACAGCGGAATCCAGGCGCGGAACCCCGAGGTGTGGGTCAGCAACTGGCGCACGGTGATGTCCTGCTTGCCCGCGCCACCGAAATCCGGGAGATACGAGGCGACCTCGGCCTCCAGCTCCAGCGTGCCCCGCTCGATCTGCTGCACCGCCAGAATCGAGGTGAACAGCTTCGAGACGGACGCCAGATCGAAGACGGTGTCCTCGGCCATCGAAATCTGCCGGTCCGCCGGGAACTCCACGCCCGTGTCGGTCTTCTCGTCGTACGCCGCATAGCGCACCGCCTTGCCGATGGGCCGGTGCAGCGCCACCGTGCCGCCGCGCCCCGCGAGCAGCACCGCTCCCGCGTACCACGGGTGCTTGGGGGACGGGCCGAGGAACTTCTCGGCGTCGGTGACGAGCCGGTCCAGGTGGGCGGGGATCAGCCCGGCCTGCTCGGCGGAGCCGCGCCGCAGAGCCGGCCGCCCGGCGCCGGACCCACCACCCGCAGACCCCCCTTCCGCCCCCGAGCCGGACCGGGCCGCCCAACCGCCTCCCGGGCCCGAAGCCGCCTCGGCGAAGGGAATCGGTGCGAGCGCGAGCGCCCCGCCCAGCGCGAGTACTCCGCTGCCGAGCCTGCGCCGGCTGATCCCTCTGCCCGCTGCGTCCTCTGTCATCCAGCACCCTCCTGAAAGTATCTTTCGGGATCCGACACGGCAGTGAAACTTTCTTGCCGGGGCCGGGTGGTGTCAACCACCTCAAAGAATCTGACACAGCATCAGAAAATCTCTTCCCTCGTCCGGCGGGCTGCGGCATCCTGCGGCCCATGGAGACGGAGCTGAGCAAGAGACTGGGAATCGAGCACGCCATCTTCGGCTTCACGCCGTTCCCCGCGGTGGCCGCCGCCATCAGCAGGGCCGGTGGATTCGGGGTACTCGGCGCGGTCCGTTACACCGCGCCCGACGACCTCAAACGCGACCTCGACTGGATGCAGGAGCACACCGCAGGAGTGCCCTACGGCCTCGATGTCGTCATGCCCGCCAAGAAGGTCGAGGGCGTGACCGAGGCCGACGTCGAGGCGATGATCCCCGAGGGCCACCGGCAGTTTGTCAGCGAAACCCTCGCCAAGCACGGAGTCCCCGAACTCCCCGAGGGAGAGGCATCCGGCTGGCGCATCACGGGATGGATGGAACAGGTCGCCCGCAACCAGCTCGACGTCGCCTTCGACTATCCGATCAAGCTGCTCGCCAACGCCCTCGGCTCGCCGCCGGCCGATGTCGTCCAGCGCGCCCACGACCACGGCATCCTCGTAGCGGCCCTCGCCGGAAGCTCAAGGCACGCACGCCACCACGCCGACGCGGGCATCGACATCGTCGTCGCGCAGGGCTACGAAGCAGGCGGCCACACCGGCGAAATCGCCTCCATGGTCCTCACACCCGAAGTCGTCGACGCCGTGAACCCTCTTCCCGTACTCGCCGCGGGCGGCATCGGCAGCGGCGAGCAGATCGCCGCCGCTCTCGCCCTCGGCGCCCAGGGCGCCTGGCTCGGCTCCCTCTGGCTCACCACCACCGAGGCCGACCTCCACTCCCGCGCGCTGACCGAGAAGCTCCTCGCCGCGGGTTCCGGCGACACCGTCCGCTCCCGCGCCCTGACCGGCAAACCGGCCCGCCAGCTGCGGACCGAATGGACCGACGCCTGGGACGACCAGAACGGCCCCGGCACCCTTCCCATGCCGCTCCAGGGACTGCTCGTCGCCGACGCCGTCTCGCGGATCCAGAAGTACGAAGTGGGCCCCCTGCTCGGCACGCCCGTGGGCCAGATCGTCGGCCGCATGAACACCGAACGCAGCGTGCGGCAGGTCTTCGACGAGCTGACACGCGGCTTCGAGCGGGCCGTGGACCGAATCAACCGCATCGCCGGAAGGAGCCAGTCGTGAGTGAACAGCCCAACGGCTTCTGGGCCCAGGCGGCCGCCGACCCCGGCCGTACGATCCTGATCGCACCGGACGGCGAGGCATGGAGCGCGGGGCGGCTGCACGCGGCCGTGAACCAGCTCGTCCATGGCCTGCGCGCGGCCGGTCTCGAGAAGGGCGACTCGTTCGCCGTCGTCCTGCCCAACGGCGTCGAGTTCTTCACCGCGTATCTCGCGGCCTCCCAGGCGGGGCTCTATCTCGTCCCCGTCAACCACCATCTCGTAGGCCCCGAGATCGCCTGGATCGTCGCCGACTCCGGCGCCAAGGTGCTCATCGCGCACGAGCGCTTCGCGGACGCCGCGACGGCCGCCGCTGATGAGGCGAAGCTCCCCGCAAGCCGTCGCTACGCCGTGGGCTCGGTCGGGGGCTTCCGTCCGTACGCCGAACTCCTCGACGGGCAGCCGGAGTCCGTGCCGGGCGACCGGGCGCTCGGCTGGGTCATGAACTACACGTCGGGCACCACCGGCCGACCGCGCGGCATCCGCCGCCCGCTGTCAGGGAAGCTCCCCGAGGAGACGTATCTCGGCGGCTTCCTCGGCATCTTCGGCATCAGGCCCTTCGACGACAACGTCCATCTCGTCTGCTCGCCGCTCTACCACACCGCCGTACTCCAATTCGCGGGCGCCGCCCTGCACATCGGGCATCCGCTGGTCCTGATGGACAAGTGGACGCCCGAGGAGATGCTGCGCCTCATCGATGCGTACGAGTGCACTCATACGCACATGGTGCCGACGCAGTTCCACCGGCTGCTCGCGCTGCCCGGCACGGTGAAGGAGCGCTACGACGTCAGCTCGATGCGGCATGCCATCCATGGCGCCGCCCCCTGCCCCGACCATGTGAAGCGGGCGATGATCGACTGGTGGGGCACCTGCGTCGAGGAGTACTACGCGGCGAGCGAGGGCGGCGGCGCCTTCGCCACCGCCGAGGACTGGCTGAAGAAGCCGGGCACCGTCGGCAAGGCCTGGCCCATCAGCGAGCTGGCCGTCTTCGACGACGACGGCAACATGCTCCCGCCCGGTGAACTGGGCACCGTGTACATGAAGATGAGCACCGGCGGCTTCAGCTACCACAAGGACGAGGCCAAGACGAAGAAGAACCGCATCGGCGAGTTCTTCACCGTCGGCGACCTCGGCATCCTCGACGAGGACGGCTATCTCTTCCTCCGCGACCGCAAGATCGACATGATCATCTCGGGCGGCGTCAATATCTACCCCGCCGAGATCGAATCCGCGCTGCTGACTCATCCCGCCGTGGCGGACGCGGCCGCGTTCGGGATCCCGCACGCCGACTGGGGCGAGGAGGTCAAGGCGGTCGTCGAACCGGCCGAAGGCCATGAGGCGGGCCCCGCGCTCGCCGCGGAGATTCTCGCCCACTGCGAACGCCAACTGGCGGGCTACAAGCGCCCCAAGACGGTGGACTTCACCGAGGTCATGCCGCGCGACCCGAACGGCAAGCTCTACAAGCGCAGGCTGCGCGCGCCGTACTGGGAGGGACACGAACGGGCCATGTGAGCCCCCTTGGGGGGTCCCGCTCCGGCCGCGGTCGAGCTGACGCCGCCCGCCCGGACGGCGCAGCACCTCGCGCGGGCCGCCCGGCCCTCTGGCAGCGTGACCGGCATGAGCACCGGCACGGCGACGGCAGGGCTGGCACGTCGGTGGACCACCTGGGTGCCGATCGCCGCCGCGGTCGCCCTGGCGTTCGCCTGGGGCCGGGAGCTGCCAGGTCCCGGTGTCGCCGTCATCGGGTTCTGCCTGCTCGGGGCCGTGCTCGCCGCCGTGCACCACGCCGAAGTCGTCGCCCACCGGGTCGGCGAGCCCTTCGGCTCACTCGTCCTCGCCGTCGCCGTCACCGTCATCGAAGTGGGTCTCATCGTCACGCTGATGGCCGGTGGCGGCGAGAAGACGTCCACCTACGCCAGGGACACCGTCTTCGCCGCCGTCATGATCACCTGCAACGGCATCGTCGGACTGTCCGTCCTGCTCGGAGCCCTGCGCAACCGCGTGGCCGTCTTCAACGCCGAGGGCGCGGGCGCGGCTCTCGCGACCGTCTGCACCCTTGCCACCATGACGCTCGTCCTGCCCACCTTCACGACGAGCCAGCCGGGCTCCGAGTTCACCGGCGCCCAACTGGCCTTCGCCGCCATCGCTTCGCTGTGCGTGTACGCACTCTTCGTCACCGTGCAGACGGTGCGCCACCGCGACTACTTCCTGCCCATGCCGACCGAGGGCCGGTCTGAGGGGCCCGACCAGCACGCTCCGCCGCCCAGCGAGAGCCAGACCTGGTGGAGCATCGGCCTGCTGCTCGTGGCGCTCGTCGCCGTCGTCGGCAACGCCAAACTCGTCTCGCCGACCATCGAGGACGGTGTGAAGTCGGCCGGGCTGCCGAAGGCCGTCGTCGGCGTCGTCATCGCCCTCATGGTGCTCGCGCCAGAGACGCTCGCCGCCCTGCGCGCCGCCCGCCGCGATCGCCTGCAGACGAGCCTCAACCTCGCCTACGGCTCCGCCATCGCCAGCATCGGCCTGACCATCCCGGCCATCGCGCTCGCCTCAATCTGGCTGTCCGGGCCCCTGGTCCTGGGTGAGGACGCAACCCATATGGTGCTGCTCACGCTCACCGCCGTGGTGAGCGTGCTGACCGTGGTGCCCGGACGAGCCACTCTCCTTCAGGGCGGCGTGCACATGGCTCTATTCGCCGCCTTCGTCTTCCTCTCGTTCAGCCCCTGAGCCGTCAGCTCCTGAGCCGTCAGCTCCTGACCCACACCACCTTGAGCGCGGGAGAGCGCAGGATGTCCCGCTCGCAGAACCGGGACGTCACCCACCGCTCGCCCGAGAACAGCTCGGTCTGGTCGCTGAAGTGCGGGGACCTGGGGTTCGACGACTGGGAGTACGTGAGCAGGGTGCGGGCCACCGGGCAGCGTCCGCCGTCCCAGCCGACCGCCTGGATATGGCTGGAGCCCGCCGCGACCTCGGTGTAGCCGGCCGCCGGACTCCACACCGGCTCGATCTTGTTCCAGACGCCGAGCCCCTCCGTGCCGCCGGGGACCGAGATGCGCTTGCTGTTCCGTACGACGAACTGGTGGTCACCCAGCGGTGTGTCCAGGGCGATCCCGGCCGAGCGCAGCTCGGCGACTGCCGCGGTCAGGGCCTGCGCGAAGCCGAGCGATCCGGTGTCGAGCGTGTTCGGCGTACGGACCGGATCCGCCGCCGAGAACGGCACCTTCCACAGCTGCGCCGCCGGCACCCGCGATGTGAGCCCCCGCCAGAACCGGTCGAAGAGCAGCGCGCCCCGGCTGTCGGTGTTCATCGTGCGGTCCCAGTGCTCGATCACCGAGCACGCCTCGGCGTCGCCCGGCAGCACGGCCGCGCACCCCTTCGCCGCGTCCGCCGCCGCCAGATCCCCGGCGGGCACGCGGTTCGCGAACTGCTGCTTCTGCAGGTCGGCGACCCTCAGTCCGCCCCTGGCCGCCATCGCAGCCACATCCTCGACGGCGCCCCGGGTACGCATCGAACGCGGTGTGCCGAAGCTGCCGAAGACCCGCTCGTAGCCGCTCAGCGGCCGGTCGGGATTGGCCAGCCAGGCGCTGTCGTTGGAGTTCTCCGCGTACGGAGCGTCCTTCAGCGTCGGCATCTTCGACGGGCCGAAGATGCCCGGCTGCACGGCGTCCTCGTCCGAGCCGAGCGCGCAGTCGCCGCGCGAGCCGTCCAGGACGGCCACGCCCGACGCCGGATAGGTCACCTTGCCCAGCGGCGTCGAGCAGCGCTGCGCCAGCTCGTCGGTGATCCGCGGCAGCACCTGTGACTGGGAGAAGAGCGTATGGCCCCTGGAGTCGGCGGCGATGGTGTTCACCCACGGGAGGCCCTGCGTACGCCGCAGCGCTCGCAGCATGTCCTCGGTGGAGCGGGACTTGCCGAAGGCGAGTGCGGTGTCGGAGCCGCGCAGATTGGTCGCGTTGGGGTCGTTCAGCGCATACGCCGTCGTCGCCGACCAGGGCAGCGGAAGGGCCGGGCCGAGCGAGGTGACCACCGGGCCGTACCGCGTCCACCACTGTGTACGCGTCAGCGGAACGCCGTCCTTGACCGGGACGCTGACGGTCCGCTTCGTCATCCGCTCCGGTTTTCCGTCCACCAGATATGTGGTCGGGTCGGCCGGATCCAGAGTCAGCTGGTGCAGATTGAGCGTCACACCGGTCGCGACGGTGTGGCTCCATGCCACTTTGTCGTTGAAGCCGATGTTGACGACGGCGGTGCCGAGCAGCGAGGCGCCCGAGACGTTCAGTTCGCCGGGGATGGTCTGCTGCGACTGCCAGAAGCGGCGGCCGCCCTGCCAGGGGTAGTGCGGATTGCCGAGCAGCAGGCCGCGCCCGTTCGCGGTCGTACTGCCGCTGAACGCGACGGCGTTGGAGCCCATGTCGGCGCTCTCTGCGGAGAACAGCTGCCGGGCAGCCTTGGCCGTCGCGGCCGCGTCGGGCGCGCCGACCGGGGCCTGGCCGGGCGGCTGTGCGGCGGTGATGCCGTCGATACCGCGTCCCTGGCCTCCGAGCACCGATACGGCGAAGCCGCGCCTGGCCACGTCCAGCGTGGTCACCGGGTTCACCCAGTCGGCGTCCTTGCAGGCCGGATCGGTGATGCGGTTCTGCTTCAGCCAGGCGTTG
Organism: Streptomyces sp. NPDC005408; assembly: GCF_040606445.1. NCBI lineage: Bacteria > Bacillati > Actinomycetota > Actinomycetes > Kitasatosporales > Streptomycetaceae > Streptomyces > Streptomyces sp. NPDC005408. Next base: position 185,925 of record NZ_JBEXEX010000010.1, read on the forward strand.
TAGCCCGCGGCCCAGCCCCGCATCAGCTCCTTGACCTGGCGTCCGGGGCCTTGCGGCGCGGGCGTGGCGAGCAGTTTCTCCACGGTGCCCGCGTCCCGTACACCGCGGAAGTAGAGATCGCTGGACAGGTTCTTGGTGGCCGAGGAGAGCGAGCCGTCGGGGGCCGCATCAAAGCCGAAGTACCGCGAGCGTTCGCCGCGCACGGTGAGGAAGCCGTCGGCGAGCACGCACACCTGGTCGGCGGCCTGAGCCCAGCCGGTGCCGAAGCCGAGACTCGCGTAGTCCTTGGCGACGATGTGCGGAATGCCGTACTCGGTATAGCGGATGACGGCCGACAGACCGGCGCCGGAAGGGTGGTGGTCATGACGGTCACGGGAATCGGCGGCCGCGGCCGGCGGCAGTACGGCGGCTGCGGTCACCAGGGCTATTGCGGTGAACCCGAGCCGTCTCAGGCGGGTGCGGAAGAGCAACGTGCCTCCCAACTGGACTGCGGTGAAAGCTGGTTGGTCCATGCAGTCAGCCGGGGCGTGCGCTGTCAACATCCCGTTCGGTATCCGAGGTCTTGACCCTCAAGTCGGCGCCGCCGAGGATCGCGCCATGACAGCTGTACGCAGCAACACAGTCGACTCCGTCGTACGGAGCACCGCGGGGCGCACCCCCGACCGCACCGCCGTGCGCTACGCGGACCGGACCTGGAGCTACGCGGAACTCGACGCCGCCGTCACCACGGCGGCGGCCGTCCTCACCGGCCACGGCCTGCGCACGGGGGACCGGGTCGCGTCCTACGGCCACAACTCCGACGCGTATCTCATCGGCTTCCTCGGCTGCGCACGGGCGGGACTCGTCCATGTCCCGGTCAATCAGAACCTCACCGGCGACGATCTCACGTACATCATCGAGCAGTCGGGCAGCGCTCTCGTGCTCGCCGACCCGGACCTCGCGCCCCGGCTGCCGGGTGGACTCTCCGTCAGGCCGCTGCGCGACGCGGACGACTCGCTGCTGGCCGAGCTGCGTACGCCCCGCAGCTTCACCCCCGAGCGGGAGCCGGGGACCGAGGATCTGGTCCAGCTGCTCTACACCTCCGGCACCACGGCCCAGCCCAAGGGCGCGATGATGACCCACCGGGCACTCGTCCACGAGTACGTCAGCGCCATCACCGCCCTCGACCTGAGCGGGAGCGACCGGCCGCTCCACTCGCTGCCGCTCTACCACTCCGCCCAGATGCATGTGTTTCTGCTGCCGTATCTCGCGGTCGGCGCGGAGAACACCATCCTGGACGGCCCGGACGCGGAGCAGATCTTCGACCTCGTCGAGGCGGGCCGCGCCGACAGCCTCTTCGCGCCACCCACCGTCTGGATCGGCCTCTCCAACCACCCTGACTTCGGGGCGCGCGACCTCGGCGCGCTGCGCAAGGCGTACTACGGCGCTTCGATCATGCCGGTGCCCGTGCTGGAAAAGCTTCGCGAGCGCCTGCCGGAACTGGGCTTCTACAACTGCTTCGGCCAGAGCGAGATCGGCCCGCTCGCCACCGTCCTGCGCCCGGACGAACACGAGGGCCGGATGGACTCCTGCGGCCGTCCCGTCCTCTTCGTCGACGCGAAGGTCGTCGACGAGGACGGCAAGGAGGTCGCCGACGGCACGGCCGGAGAGATCGTCTACCGCTCGCCACAGCTTTGCGAGGGGTACTGGGACAAGCCCGAGGAAACCGAAGAGGCCTTCCGCGACGGCTGGTTCCGCTCCGGCGATCTGGCCGTCCGGGATGCCCAGGGATACTTCACCGTTGTCGACCGGGTGAAGGACGTCATCAACTCCGGGGGAGTACTGGTGGCTTCACGCCAGGTTGAGGACGCCCTCTACACCCACCCCGCGGTCGCGGAGACCGCCGTCATCGGCCTGCCCGACGACCGCTGGATCGAGGCGGTCACAGCTGTCGTTGTGGCCCGCGGAGAGGTTACCGAGGACGAACTCATCGACCATGCACGCGAGAAGCTCGCCCACTTCAAGGCCCCCAAGAAGGTCCTGTTCGTGGACGAGCTGCCGCGCAACGCCAGCGGGAAGATCCTCAAGCGCGAGCTGAGGGACCGCTTCACTTCTGCCTGAGGTCCACGATCCGCTTGATCTTGCCGACCGACCGCTCCAGCGTCTCGGGGTCCACCACCTCGACCCCGACGGACACTCCGACACCGTCCTTGACGGCCACCGCGATCGCCCGGGCCGCGACCTCGCGCTGCTCGGGCGTCGCCTCCGCGCGTGCCTCGGCCCGCACGGTGAGCGCATCGAGTCGGCCCTCGCGGGTGAGCCGCAGCTGGAAGTGCGGTGCGACATGCGGCGTACGCAGCACGATCTCCTCGATCTGGGTCGGGAAGAGATTGACCCCGCGCAGGATCACCATGTCGTCGCTGCGCCCGGTCACCTTCTCCATGCGCCGGAAGACCCGGGCGGTGCCCGGCAGCAGCCGCGTCAGGTCCCGGGTCCGGTAGCGGATCACGGGCATGGCCTCCTTGGTGAGCGAGGTGAAGACCAGCTCGCCGTGCTCGCCGTCCGGCAGTACCTCACCGGTGAGCGGATCGACGACCTCCGGATAGAAGTGGTCCTCCCAGATGTGCAGACCGTCCTTGGTCTCCACGCATTCCTGGGCGACGCCGGGGCCGATCACCTCAGACAGCCCGTATATGTCGACGGCGTCGATCGCGAACCGCTCCTCGATTTCGCGCCGCATCTCCTCGGTCCACGGCTCGGCGCCGAAGATGCCGACCTTCAGAGACGTGGTGCGCGGATCGACGCCCTGCCGCTCGAACTCGTCCAGGAGCGTGAGCATGTACGACGGCGTCACCATGATGATCTCGGGGCGGAAGTCCGTGATGAGCTGAACCTGGCGGGCGGTCATGCCGCCGGAGGCCGGGATCACCGTGCAGCCGAGCCGCTCGGCGCCGTAGTGCGCGCCGAGTCCGCCCGTGAACAGCCCGTATCCGTACGCCACATGGACCTTGTGGCCCGGACGGCCGCCCGCCGCGCGGATCGAGCGGGCCACCACGTCCGCCCAGATGTCCAGGTCCCGCTCGGTGTAGCCGACGACGGTCGGGCGGCCCGTCGTTCCGCTGGAGGCATGGATGCGGCGCACCTGGGACTGGTCCACCGCGAACATCCCGAAGGGGTAGTTGTCCCGCAGGTCGGCCTTGGCGGTGAAGGGGAAGCGCCCGAGATCGGCGAGCGTGCGGCAGTCCTCGGGGCGCAGGCCCGCCTTGTCGAAGGACTGCCGGTAGAAGCCGACGTTCTCGTACGCATGGCGCAAGGTGGTCCGCAGCCGCTCCAGCTGCAGCGCCTCCAGCTCCTCGCGACTCAGCCGCTCCGCCGAATCCAGCAGGTCCGCGTCCGTCATACGGATTACTCCTGTCCCAAACCGGACGACCGATCATTCGGTCGTGCTGCTCCGGGATCAGTAATCCACCTGTCCCGGCTCCTGGCAAGGGGGTGACACAGGTCGGGCGCTGCTCTCGCCCGCCGGCGTAGGCCGTGGGTGCGCACGGCCGGTTGTCGCCTCTCTGCCGCGCTGAGTCGAGCGGGAGGGAGGAAGATGCGGGATAATAGTTGAATCCCGCAAACAACCTCCGAGAAGGAGTCCGCGATGCCCCAGCCCGAGGGTGCCCAGCTCGACGCTGTCCTTGCCCGCCAGGAGGAGCTGCGGCAGCTCTATCTTCGTCCCATAGACGACCGGCCCCCGACCACTGCCCGCGGCATCCACCATGTGGCCTTCATCTGTCGCGACGTCGAGGAGACCATCCGCTTCTACCAGGAGTTCCTGGGCTTCCCGCTGGTCGAGATCGTGGAGAACCGCGACTACCGCGGCTCCACCCACTTCTTCTTCGACATCGGCCAAGGCAATCTGCTCGGCTTCTTCGACTTCCCCGGCCATGAGCACCCGCCCATCTCCGAGACGATCGGCGGCGTACAGCATCTCGCCCTGTCGGTGGGCGCGGCGGAGTTCGAGGCGGCGCGCAAGGCGCTGGACGAGGCGGAGATCGAGTATCTCGGGCCCGACCGCGGGGTCGAGGACAGCCTCTACATCCGCGATCCCAACGGCGTTCCGCTCGAGCTCTACCGGGAGCGGCTCGGCATCTTCAACGGCGAGCGCATCCTCGAATCGGCGGCCGCCGAGGAATGAGGCGGGCCTGCGCGGGCCGCTGAGGATCGGCCGGCACGCTCAGCCGCCGACCGCCTCCGTCGCGATCGTCCGCGCCCAGCGGTAGTCGGCCTTGCCGCTCGGTGAGCGCTGGATCTCCGGCGCGATCACCAGCTGTCGCGGGATCTTGTAGCCGGCCAGCCGGGTGCGGCAGTGCGACTGGATGTCGTCCAGCGTCGGTGTGAGCGCGCCGGTGCGCAGCTGCACCACCGCCGCCACATGGTTGCCCCACCTGCTGTCCGGCACCCCCGCCACCAGTGCGTCGTACACATCCGGATGGGACTTGAGCGCCTGCTCGACCTCCTCCGGATACACCTTCTCGCCACCGGTGTTGATGCACTGCGAGCCCCGGCCGAGGACGGTGACGATGCCCTCCTCGTCGACCGTGGCCATGTCGCCGAGCAGCACCCACCGCTCGTCGCCGCGCTGGAAGAAGGTCTCGGCGGTCTTCTTCGGGTCGTTGTAGTAGCCGAGGGGGACATGCCCGCGCTGGGCGATGCGGCCCGGCTCGCCCGGCTTCACCGGCTCGTACGTCGCCGGGTCGACCACCGCCGTACGGGCGTTGACCCGCAGCCTGAATCCCTTCTCGGGGCCCGAGTCGTCGGTGGCGGTGCCGTTGAAGCCGGACTCGGACGAGCCGAAGTTGTTCAGCAGCATCACATGCGGCACCAGCGCCGTGAACTGGGCGCGCACCGTGTCCGACATGATCGCGCCGGAGCTGGAGACGCTGAACATCGACGAGCAGTCCGTCCCCTTCATCGGTCCGCCGAGCGCGTCGATGAGCGGCCGCAGCATCGCGTCGCCGACCAGCGACACGCTGGTGACCTTCTCCTTCTCGATCGTACGGAGCACCTCCACCGGCACGAACTTGCGGTGGATGACGATCCGCTGGCCGAAGTTGAACCCGATGAACGTGGTCAGCGTCGATGTGCCGTGCATCAGCGGGGGAGTGGGGAAGAAGGTGATGCCGTCCCCGCCCGCGGCCACCCGCTCGGCGAGCTCCTGGGGCGAGGAGACCGGCTCCCCGGTCGGTGCGCCTCCGCCCAGGCCGGAGAAGAACAGATCCTCCTGCCGCCACATGACGCCCTTGGGCATTCCGGTGGTGCCGCCGGTGTAGATGATGAACAGGTCGTCGGCGGAGCGCTCCGGGAAGCCGCGTTCGGACGACGCGGCCGCCTCGGCATCGGCGAAGGGCACGGCGTCCAGCTGCGGCGCACCGTCCGGGGGTGTGCCCACCCGGACCAGATGCCGGAGTTTCTCCGTCTGCGGCAGCGCGGCCGAGACCCGCTCGGTGAACTCCGCGTCGAAGACGAGCGCCGCGAGATCCGCGTCGCGGTAGAGGTAGACCAGCTCCTCCTCCACGTACCGGTAGTTGACATTGACCGGTACGACACGGGCCTTGAGGCAGCCGAGCACGGTCTGGAGGTATTCGATGCCGTTGTACAGGTGCAGGCCGAGATGCTCACCGGGTGCGATGCCCGCGTCGATGAGGTGGTGCGCGACACGGTTGGCCGCCGCGTCCAGTTCCGCGTAGGTGAGCCGGCGCTCGGCGCCCGTGCCGGGATGGTCGATGTACACAAGCGCCTCGCGGTCGGGGACCACGTCGACGACCGACTCGAACAGGTCGGCAAGGTTGTACTCCACCATTCCTCCTGACCCCGGCGAACTTCGGCCCGGCGGTCATTAGAGCGCCGGTGGGCACAACTGGGAAGAGGTGCCGCAGAAGAAATCTGACTGACTGTCAGAAAACTATTGAACTGGACCCCGGCCTACTGCAACCTGTTCTAGGTCTTGCGACGGGAGGTCCGCACATGGAACGACTTGGTGGTACCGAACACCTCACCGTGGAGCGCGAAGGCGCCACGCTGGTGCTCACCTTGAACAGGCCCGAGGCGAAGAACGCTCTCTCGCTGCCGATGCTGGTCGGCCTGTACGACGGCTGGCTGGAGGCGGACGAGGACGACGCGATCCGCTCCGTCGTGCTCACCGGAGCCGGAGGCTCCTTCTGCGCCGGAATGGATCTGAAGGCCCTTGCGGGCAAGGGCATGGAAGGAGAGCAGTACCGGGACCGGCTCAAGGCCGACCCCGATCTCCACTGGAAGGCGATGCTGCGCCACCACCGCCCCCGCAAACCCGTGATCGCCGCGGTGGAAGGGTACTGCGTGGCCGGAGGAACCGAGATCCTCCAGGGCACCGACATCCGTGTCGCGGGCGAGAGCGCGACCTTCGGCCTCTTCGAGGTCAAGCGGGGACTGTTCCCGATCGGCGGCTCGACCGTACGGCTCCAGCGCCAGATCCCGCGTACGCATGCCCTGGAGATGCTGCTGACCGGCCGCCCCTACAGCGCGGCCGAAGCGAGGGACATCGGGCTCGTCGGTCATGTCGTGCCCGATGCGACCGCGCTGGAGAAGGCGCTCGCCATCGCCGAGCAGATCAACGCGTGCGGGCCGCTGGCGGTGGAGGCGGTGAAGGCGTCGGTGTACGAAACGGCGGAGATGAGCGAGACGGAGGGACTGGCGGCCGAACTCAAACGGGGCTGGCCGATTTTCGACACGGCCGATGCGAAGGAGGGGGCGCGCGCGTTCGCGGAGAAACGGGCGGCGGTGTATCGCCGGCGGTGACGTTTCCCCTACCCGCCCTTTCCCGTAACCGGGGGCGCCCCCTCCTTCGCATCGGCCGTGTCGAAAATCGGCCAGCCCCGTTTGAGTTCGGCCGCCAGTCCCTCCGTCT
>NZ_JBEXEX010000011.1:0-179297 GCF_040606445.1 Streptomyces sp. NPDC005408
CACCCGCACCAGCACCTGGTGTGCTCCAGCTGCGGCACCGTCCGCGATGTCCACCCGACCGGCAATCTGCTGGGCGACCTCCCGGCGGAGGAGCGATTCGGCTTCACGGTGTCCGATGTCGAAGTCACCTACCGCGGGCTGTGCCCATCCTGCGCCTAGCTACGTTTTCCCCTGTCCGAGGTAGGGCCGCACCGTCTCGTGAGGGATCACGAAGTCTCGCAGCGGGCAGGACTCTCATCTCCGCTTCGACAACCCGCCCGGGTCGAGTGCATGACATGCGTTGACGGATGCTGCGGCGGCCCTATGTCTGCTCCCCGTGCGGCGGTCCGTAGACCTCCGAGTCGAGGTAGGCCGCGCCGGGCATGCCTTTTCGCCGCATGGCGATCCGGGTCAGCGCCTCGAGGATGGCCCGGCGGGCGTTCATCGTAGTGGTGTAGCGGGGATCGAGGTGGGGCGCGACCTCGACGATGTCCATGCCCACGACCGGCGTCTCATGACAGATCCGGCGGATGGCCGGCAGCAGTTCGCGATTGGTCGGGCCGGGCGGTTCCGGCGTGCCGGTGCCCGGCGCGAAGGCCGGGTCCAGCACGTTGATATCCAGCGAGACGAACACATGCTCCGGTCCGTCCAGTGCCTCTTCGATGGCCTGCTGGAGCACCACGTCAAATCCGCGTCGATCGATCTCGGCCATGAAATGCGTGCGCAGTCCGTGATGGCGCATCCACTCGAGCAGTTCAGCGTCGGGGGCGATGGCACTGCGCAGGCCGATCTGGATGAAGTTGCGTCCGGGGACATGCTCGTCCTCGATCAGCCGGCGGATCGGTGTGGCGTGCGAGATGAGAGCAGCGATACCCCGGCGCGACAGGCCGCAGCAGTCAGTCATTCGGACTGGCGATCGCGAGGCCGGCCGGCCGAGGAGGCCCTGGGCGGACTGGGCAGTGGCCATGGATCCTCCTCACAGCCCAAGAGGGCGACCGCTCCGCTAACGGAACGGTCGCCCTCCTTCGGTCCTTTCCGTCTACCGGCAGTTGTGCGCGCCGCTGACGGCCGTGCCGACGGTGAGGTCGACGAGGTTGCCGGACAGGCCCGGCACCACGATGTGTGCGGCCTTGACCGTCAGGCCGGTGTCCGCGCCGGGCGTCGGTGACTGCTCGTTGACGATGATCCGGCCGCCGCCCGGGAGTGCCACCGTGCTGTTGGGCTCGGTCGGCACTGTCACCTGGGCGCCCGCGATGCGGAGCGTCATGGTCGCCGATCCAGTCGCCGCGGCGCAGGTCGTCTTCGACTCCGCGGTCACCCCGGAGATGTCGATCACCGGCACGCCCGGCAGCCCGACGTGCACCTTCTCGATCTTCGATGTGGCCCGCGAGGTGCCGGGCGCCAGGCTGGTGGTCACCTCCGGGCACAGGCCGGCGGCGCTCACCAGCAGGGTTCCGGCCGAGACCGCACAGGGCGTGTCGGTCCGGGACGCCCGCGCCGTACGGACGGGACCGGTGTCCGGTGTCGGTGCGAGGGACAGTGAGACGAGCGGGAGGTTCACCGAGCCGGTCAGGCCGGTCGCCTGTCCCGTGTAGTACTCCAGGCGCGCCTGCGCCGCGTCGCGTGAGCCCAGGTAGTACGCGTCGCCGGCGAAGTCCGCCGTCACCGGGACGGTCGCCTCCGCGTTCAGCGGCTGGTCGACCGAGGCGATGGTGCAGCGCGCGGTGCCGCGCTCGTCGGTGGCCGCCGTGCACGACTGCTTGGCGCTGCCCTCGCCCAGGGCCAGTTGCACGGTGCGGCCCTGGATCGCAGTGGTGCCCACTTCGCCCTCGGTCAAGTCGGCGGAGAGGACGGCTGGTTCGCCGTTGGCCACGCGTTTCACGCCGGTGTAGGTGAGGTTGGTGGGTAGTTTGAGGATGGTGAAGTCCACCGACGTTGCGCTGGGTTCGTACCGGGACGTGCCGGAGTAGCGCGCCTGCAGGGTCGTCTGCCCGGGTACCTCCTTCGGGGTGAGCCAGCACGCGGCGTTGCCCGAGGGATTGGGCACCGTGGTGCACGAGGAGCCGCCGAGGGTGAACGTGACGGTGCCGGAACTGACGGCGCTGTCACCGGCGGTCACGCGCGCCGAGGCGACGAAGGGTGCGTGGTATGCGGAGGAACGCGGTCCCGTGTAGGTGACGCTGGTCGCCTTGGGGGCCGGTGGGTTGGGGCCGGGGTCCTGGTCCGGGCTCAGTTTGGGGTCGAAGACGTAGTCCGCGAACGAGACCGGCCCCGCCTCAGCGGATTCCGCCTGCGCGGACGGCCCGGGAGTCGGGTTGGCCTCCCGGATCCTCTGCTCGCAGTTCTTGTCGATCGCCGTCTCACAGTTCCAGTGGAACCCTTGGGCGAACGGAATCTCCATGGTGTTCGGAGGGCTGTCCAGGTTCGTGCAGTCCTTCGACGAGCGGTGCCAGTGGAAGACGATGTTGTGCAGGTGCACGCCGTAGGCCGCATACATCCGCTGCCCCTGCGGGACATTCGCGGTGAATTCCCGCGACACGGTCATGGATTCCCTCGTCGTGACGCCCCGGCTCAATTCTTCCGATGCGGACGCCTTGAACTTGTCGATGCCGAACTCGATACCGATGCGGGAGTCCAGGTCGCGGAGACCGACAGCTCCTTGTTCTCCTGCACCGTGAACTTCCAGCGATAGCCGAGGCCGTCGGTGCTCTGCTCGGTCTTCGTGAAGTCGCGCCACATGTCCGGCCGTACCTCGTCGATCACCATGGCCAGCGGTTCCATCTCGCACGCGCCGTCCACGTTGGTCACGGTCCAGTGCTGGAGGTCGAGGTCGAGATACGCCCCGCCGATGACGTGGGGCGAGTCCGCGCTGAGCGCTCGCGTGGTCTTGGGGTTGAAGATGGCGCGCTCCGTCGTGGACCGCTGCCACTCCTGGTACGGGTTCCGCGCGTTGGGGTCGCAGGGCAACGCGTAGATGGCGCCGCTGTCGTTGCCGTCGAGGCACAGGCCGGTCTGCACGTTGACGAGCGTCTTGCCGACGCCCTACCACTGCTGGGAGTAGTTCGCGCCCATCGGGGCGCAGGGTTTCATGAAGACGTTGCCGTCGTAGTCACTGTCGAGGAGCCTTCTCGGGCAGGACCGGGCCGCGTCTTGCCCGCGCTCAAGTTCCGTGCGACCAAGGTCCGTTCAGCTCAGGCCCCTCCGTCCGACGGCCCATCCGCCCGGGACCCGTCCGCCTCAGACTCATCGCTCGCAGGTCCGCCCGCTCCGGACGCCCCCGCCCGCAGCCCGTCCATCACGAGGTCCATCAGTCGCGTCGCACGCGGCTGCCAGTCGCTGTGCGGGTCGATCTGCCAGAGCCCGGCAATGGCGAGCACGAAGTCGTCGGGGGTCAGCCCCGGGCGGATGGTGCCGGCCTCCTCGTTCGCGTTCAGCAGGAGCGTGACCGCCTGGGTCACCGGCCCGTGACCCAGCTGCGCCAGGCTGCCGTACTTGCTGGTGGTCTTGCGCAGCGCGTCGGCGAGGCCGGCCTTGGCCATGGCGTACTGGGCCAGGCGGTCCATCCACTCCCTCAGGGCCTGGTCAGGTGCGCGGGTTTGGAGCAGCTGGGCAGCGGTGTCGGCGACCTGCTGCATCTCGTAGCGGTAGACCTCCAGGACGAGGGCCTCGCGGTTGGGGAAGTTGCGGTAGAACGTCCCCTGCCCGACGCCCGCCTTCTTCGCGATCGCGCTGAGCGGGGCGTCCGCAGCCCGCGTCAGCTCGGCCAGCGCGACTTCCAGGATGCGCTCGCGATTCCGTTGCGCGTCCGAGCGCAGAGTCGCGCTCTTCTCTTCCTGCACTCGTCCTCCTTCCGGAATCACAGCCCCGCCTTGCTAACCGGACAGCTGTCCGCTAAGTTGACGACTACCGGACAGCTGTCCGTTTAGGTCCACCATAGCGGCATCCGGCCAGCGTGGCCGACCGGTGCCCATCGTCACTGGTTCATGCACCCGCAGCACCCTCTCCCTCCCGGACTGTCTGCCGGGATCGTCTCGTTCGACGCGCATCAGCAATGCGAAAGAAGGCTGATCATGGCCCCATCGACGTCCAGCGCCATCACCCTGAACATCAATGGCGAGAAATACACGCTGCCCGTCGACCATCGCACCACCCTGCTCGACGCCCTGCGCGAGCATCTCGATCTGACCGGTACCAAAAAGGGCTGTGACCAGGGCCAATGCGGCGCCTGTACGGTGCTGCTCGACGGGCGCCGGGCCGTTTCCTGTCTTCAGCTAGCGGTCGCGGCCGAGGGGCGCGCGATCACCACCATCGAAGGCGTGGCCGATGGTGAACGGCTGCATCCGGTGCAGCAGGCCTTTCTCGACCTCGACGGCTATCAGTGCGGTTACTGCACACCGGGGCAGATCTGTTCGGCCCTCGCGGTGATCGAGGAACACGCGGCGGGCTGGCCGAGCGCCGTGACCGAGGATGTCCGACCCGAAGCGGGAGTGCCTGCGCTCACCGCCGAAGAGATCCGCGAGCGGATGAGCGGCAACCTGTGCCGCTGTGGCGCCTATGTGTCGATCGTGCAGGCGGTCGCGCGGGCGGCAGAGGCAAAGGTCAACGAGGCGGCCGAGGCCGAGGTCAAGGAGGCGGCGGCATGAGGGAATTCGGCTACGAACGCGTCTTCGACGTCTCCGGAGCGGTGGCCCTGCTCGGCGCCGACCCCGACGCCCGCTTCCTCGGCGGCGGCACCAACCTCGTCGACCTGATGAAGGCCGGCGTGGAAAGGCCCGCACTGCTCATCGACGTACGTGACCTCCCTCTCGACGGAGTCGAGTTCACCCACGACGGTGGGCTGCGCATCGGCGCGACCGTCACCAACAGCGATCTCGCAGCACACCCCGACGTACGGCGTCACTACCCTGCGTTGGCGCAGGCCGTCCTGGCCGGCGCCTCGGGACAGCTGCGCAACATGGCCACGGTCGGCGGAAATCTGCTCCAGCGGACCCGCTGCGGCTACTTCACCGACCTCAGCAAACCGTGCAACAAGCGTGCCCCCGGCAGCGGTTGCCCCGCCCTCACGGGCGAGCACCACAACCATGCGATCCTCGGCGCCTCCGAGCACTGCGTCGCCACCCATCCCTCGGACATGGCGGTCGCGCTGGCTGCCTTCGACGCCGTCATCTCGTACGAAACGGCCGACGGGCCGGGCGAGTTGCCTCTTCCCCAGTTCTATCTGCCCGTGGGCGACACCCCGCACATCGAGACCGCCCTGCCGCCCGGCGCGCTGATCACCGGCGTCACCCTGCCGCCGGCCCCGGTCGCCGCCCACTCGCGGTACCGCAAGGTGCGCGAGCGCGCCTCGTACGCGTTCGCGATCGGCTCGATCGCCGCCGCCCTCGACGTCCAGGACGATGTCGTACGCGACGTGCGCCTCGCGTTCGGGGCGGTCGCGTCCCGGCCGTGGCGGGCCCGTGCGGCCGAACGGGTGCTGATCGGCGGCCCGGCTAGCGCGGAGGCGTTCGCCGCCGCGGCGGATGCCGAACTGGCCGCCGCCGAGGCACTTCCCGAGAACGGATACAAGGTGACGTTGATGCGCAACCTCGTCGTGGCCGTGCTGACCGAACTCACCGAGGAGGCGGCCCGATGACGACGCCGACCACGACGACCACAAGCTCCGCCGTGACCGGAGCCGTCGGCCGCGCCCACACCCGCGTGGAGGGCCACGACAAGGTCACCGGGGCGGCCCGCTACGCCGGAGAGATTCCGTTCGCCGAACTCGCCCACGGCTGGCTGGTGTTGTCGACCGTGGCCCGTGGCCGTATCCGCTCCGTGGAGGACGCCTCCGTCCTGGCCATGCCCGGCGTCCTCACCGTGCTGCACCACGGGAACGCGCCGCGCGTCGACACCGACTATGTGGGCATGCTGGGGCGGCCGAACCCCATCCTCGGGATCTTCCAGCACGACCGTGTGCCCTTCGTGGGCTGGCCGGTGGCGTTGGTCGTGGCCGAGACGTCCGAGCAGGCCAGGGAGGCCGCCGAGTCGCTGGTGGTTCGATACGACGAGGAGCCGCACGACGTCGCGTTCTTCGCCGGACACTCCGGCGCGTACACGCCGGAGAACAACCCGATGGTCCAGGCCGAGACGGAGAAGGGGGACGTAGAGGCCCAACTCGACGCTTCCGCCGTCGTCGTGGACGAGGAGTACACCACACCGGAGGAACACCACAACGCGATGGAGCCGCATGCGGCGACGGCTCGCTGGGACGGCGGCCGGCTCGATGTCGTCGACTCCAACCAGGGCAGCACCTGGGTGGCGGGCGAACTCGCATCGCTCTTCTCACTCGATCCGGCTTCCGTACGGGTGCGAGCCGAGCACGTCGGCGGTGGCTTCGGATCGAAGGGTCTGAGCCCGCACCAAGTGGCCGCCGTGATGGCCACGACCGTCCTCCATCGCCCGGTCCGCGTCGTACTGACCCGCCGCCAGATGTTCTCCCTCGTCGGTTACCGCAGCCCCACCGTGCAACGGATCAGGCTCGGCGCCGACGCGGAGGGCCGGCTGCGCGCGTTCGACCACCAGGCCCAGAGCCTTACATCGACCGTGCATGAATTCGTCGAGACGAGCGCCGCGATGGGGCGCGTGATGTACGACGCCGACGCGCATCACACACTTCACCGACTCGTACGGCTCGATGTTCCAACCCCGACCTGGATGCGTGCCCCGGGCGAGGCACCGGGATCCTTCGCCCTCGAATCCGCCCTCGACGAACTGGCCGAGAAGGCCGGCATGGACCCGATCGCGCTGCGCGCACGCAACGAACCCGAGACGGGACCCGTGTCCGGGCTGCCGTTCAGCAGCCGCAATGTGCTCGCCTGCTTCGAGGAGGGCGCCCGCAGGTTCGGCTGGGCGGACCGGGACCCGCGTCCCGGCCTGCGCCGTGAGGGGCGCTGGCTGCTCGGGACCGGAACGGCGGCGGCCACCTACCCCTCAGGAGTCGGCCCGTCCACGGCGGCCGTGACCGCGGAGCCGGACGGAACCTTCACCGTGCGGATCAACGCGACGGACATCGGGACCGGGGCACGAACCGCGATCACCGTGGTGGCCGCGGACGCGCTTGAGGTGGATACGGACCGCATCCGTGTGCGCATCGCGGACAGCGACCTCGGTCCGGCGATGATCGCGGGCGGCTCGACGGGCACCCGCTCCTGGGCGTGGGCGGTGACACTCGCGGCGGGCGAGCTGCGGGAGCGACTGGCCCTCGGAGCCGGCATTCCGCCGGAGGGGATCACCACCCGGTCGAACACCGCCGAGGCCATCGGCGCCCTCGCGCAGCAGGAACGGCACTCCTTCGGAGCGCAGTTCGCCGAGGTCGCGGTGGATGTCAGCACGGGCGAGGTGCGCGTGCGACGGCTGCTCGGCATCTACGCCGCGGGCACCATCGTCAACCCGCTCACCGCCCGCAGCCAGTTCATCGGCGGAATGACGTGGGGGCTGTCCATGGCCCTCCACGAGGAGGCGATCAGGGACCAGGCCTCCGGCAGCCACGTCGGCGCCGACCTCGCCGGCTATCACTTCGCCGCGCACGCCGACGTGCCGCTCATCGAGGCGGACTGGGTGGACGACCCCGTCCCGGACGACCCGGTCGGGATCAAGGGCATCGGCGAGATCGGCGTCGTGGGCGTCGCCGCTGCGATCGCCAACGCGGTGTGGCACGCGACCGGCGTACGCCACCGGGACCTTCCGATCCGTCCCGACCGCGTCCTGCGGGCGGCGGACGAAGCCCGGCGTCGGGCGGCGGAGGAAGCCCGGCGTGCTTGACATCGCCAAAGAGTTGAACCGCTGGTTCGATCAGGACCGGGACTTCGCGGTCGCCACCGTCGTGGCCGTCAGCGGCAGCGCGCCGCGCGGTCCCGGCGCCGCCCTGGCCGTCGACAGTCACGGCACCGCCATCGGGTCCGTCTCCGGCGGTTGCGTGGAAGGGGCGGTGTACGACCTGTGCGTCCAGGCGCTCCAGGACGGCCGGACGGTCCGCGAACGGTTCGGATACAGCGACGAGGACGCCTTCGCGGTGGGACTCACCTGCGGTGGCGTCCTCGAAGTCCTGGTCACGCCGGTGCGCGCGGACGCGGCGGTGTTCCAGGCAGGGGTGTCGGCCGCGGCCCGAGGAGAGGCGGCGGCACTCGCCCGGATGGCCCGGGGCCCGGGCGAACTGCTCGGCAGGGCGCTGCTCGTCCACCCCGACGGATCGTACGAGGGCAGCCTCGACGGACATCCGGAACTGGACCGGACGGCGGCGGCGGAGGCCCGCGCGATGCTGGACACCGGCCGCACCGGCACCGTCGAGATCGCGGAGGACGGGTCGCGCTGCCCGGGCGGCGTGACACTGTTCGTGGAGTCGAGGGTGCCACCGCCCCGGATGATCGTCTTCGGCGCCGTGGACTTCGCGGCGGCACTCGTACGGGCGGGCAAGTTCCTGGGCTACCACGTGACCGTGTGCGACGCCCGGCCGGTCTTCGCCACCCGCGTCCGCTTCCCCGAGGCCGACGACCTCGTGGTCGACTGGCCGCACCGCTACCTCCGGCGCACCGCGACCGACGAGCGAACCGTCCTGTGCGTACTCACCCATGACGCCAAGTTCGACGTTCCCCTGCTGGAGACGGCTCTGCGGCTGCCGGTCGCGTTCGTCGGCGCGATGGGCTCGCGCCGCACCCACGAGGACCGCAACCGGCGCCTGCGCGAAGCCGGCGTCACCGACGGCGAGTTGGCCCGCCTGCGCTCCCCGATCGGCCTCGACCTCGGCGCCCGCACCCCCGAGGAGACGGCCCTGTCCATCGCGGCGGAGATCGTCGCAGCGCGCCGGGGCGGGACGGGGGTTCCGCTGACCGGTTCAGGGACGTCCATTCACCACGACGTGGACGGGAGGCAGGAGGGCGAGGCCCGCTCCCGAGCGGCGGCGTGAGACACCCCCTAGGGCCAATGCCGTTGCGTTACGGGCTTGCGGGTTGGGGTCTTGTGATGAGGACGGCTTGAGGTCCGGTGCGGGTCGGCTGTGGCCAGGCGCGGTGTTCAGTTCGCTTGAGGTGGTAGTTGGACATCTTGCGTTTCACGACGCGGGCCTGGCTGCGGAGGCGTCTGACGGGCAGGAGCCGTTCCAGGAGGTCCTGCTCGAGCATCGCCAAGGCCCTGACCAGGAGGTCAGGGGGAAAAACTGCCCGGCGTGACGGTCACGCTGCGCCGGGCAGAGCGCAGGGTTTCGGTGAAGGAGATCCGGTCAGGGTCCAGGCCGCGAGTGGCGGCCGTTCTCAGCATGAGTTCACGCAGAGCGTGGTGGACCAACAGGTGTGCCCAGATCTGCTGGAGGGCACCGTCGGGTGTTTTGCTGCTGAGCACGACGTGTGCGCCGCGCTGATGGGTCTTGATCTCGGCGAAGACGGACTCGATCTCCCAGCGTTCGCGGTAAAGCGCGGCCAACTGCCGGGCCGGATACCGTCGGGCGTCCAGCAGGGTGGTGACCAGGCGATAGCCGTCGGTCTCACCCTCACCGGCCCGGTCCTTGAGCCGGTAGGCCAGGACACGGACCACGACCGGCGGCTCCTTGCGGGCTCGGCCGCTGCTCGCTCTGATGTGTGAGAGCCATGATCCGTCGCGGAACTGCCTGGTGACGGGCAGGACGCGGTTGGCGGGCACCCGCCACAGCAGGTCGGCGCCGGTGGCGGTGAACGCCTGCCACAACGGGACCCCGAGGAACTCACGATCGGCCAGGACGAGCTGACCTGGGCCGGCCGAACGCGGCAGGCGGCTCACCAAAGTGACCTCCCCGGTGCGGCAGCCGGCCAGTTCCGCGTCCAGCACCGCATGACTGCCGATCTCCACCAACGCTGCCATCCGCACCTGCGGAAACGCGCTCCTGCCCGACCCGCGGCCACTGCCTGGCCGTCCGAAGGCAGTCTCGTTGGCTTCGCTGTCCGCGACGTCCCAGCACGTGCCGTCGACGGCGAGCAGCCGCAAGCCCCGCCAGAACGCGCCGGGCGTCGCCTCGGTGGCCATTGGTTTCGCAGTCGTGGCGAACAGCACCCGCAGCGGCTCGGAGCCCAGCCGCTGCCGGGCTCTGAACAGGGAGGACTTCGCCGGAACACGCCAGTTGCCCAGCAGCCCCAAGCCCCGCAAGCCCTCGACGAGATGGCGCAGCACTTCCAGATACGGGGCAGGCGAGAACAGGGCCAGCCCCAGCACGAAGTACACCACCAGCCGCGCGGGAAGCAGCCGCTGACGTTGCTCAGAACGCCCGCACGCCGACACCACCCGATCCACCAAACCGGGCGGATACACCCAGGTCAACAGACCGAGACCCGATAAGTCAGACACACTCGCAGCCACCCGAACCACCCCCGGGACCCACTGCCATGCACAGTACGCCTACAGCAAAGGCAACGGCATTGCCCCTAGGGCCTGTCGTTCGGATCTTGCCGGGCTCGCGTGCCCTGGCACGGCACTCCCCCGTAGCCCTTCGGGCACGGGAGGTGCCCCCGGCCTGATCGACCGGACAGGACCTAGGCCCAATGCCGTTGCGTTACGGGCTTGCGGGTTGGGGTCTTGTGATGAGGACGGCTTGAGGTCCGGTGCGGGTCGGCTGTGGCCAGGCGCGGTGTTCAGTTCGCTTGAGGTGGTAGTTGGACATCTTGCGTTTCACGACGCGGGCCTGGCTGCGGAGGCGTCTGACGGGCAGGAGCCGTTCCAGGAGGTCCTGCTCGAGCATCGCCAAGGCCCTGACCAGGAGGTCAGGGGGAAAAACTGCCCGGCGTGACGGTCACGCTGCGCCGGGCAGAGCGCAGGGTTTCGGTGAAGGAGATCCGGTCAGGTTCCAGGCCGCGAGTGGCGGCCGTTCTCAGCATGAGTTCACGCAGAGCGTGGTGGACCAACAGGTGTGCCCAGATCTGCTGGAGGGCACCGTCGGGTGTTTTGCTGCTGAGCACGACGTGTGCGCCGCGCTGATGGGTCTTGATCTCGGCGAAGACGGACTCGATCTCCCAGCGTTCGCGGTAAAGCGCGGCCAACTGCCGGGCCGGATACCGTCGGGCGTCCAGCAGGGTGGTGACCAGGCGATAGCCGTCGGTCTCACCCTCACCGGCCCGGTCCTTGAGCCGGTAGGCCAGGACACGGACCACGACCGGCGGCTCCTTGCGGGCTCGGCCGCTGCTCGCTCTGATGTGTGAGAGCCATGATCCGTCGCGGAACTGCCTGGTGACGGGCAGGACGCGGTTGGCGGGCACCCGCCACAGCAGGTCGGCGCCGGTGGCGGTGAACGCCTGCCACAACGGGACCCCGAGGAACTCACGATCGGCCAGGACGAGCTGACCTGGGCCGGCCGAACGCGGCAGGCGGCTCACCAAAGTGACCTCCCCGGTGCGGCAGCCGGCCAGTTCCGCGTCCAGCACCGCATGACTGCCGATCTCCACCAACGCTGCCATCCGCACCTGCGGAAACGCGCTCCTGCCCGACCCGCGGCCACTGCCTGGCCGTCCGAAGGCAGTCTCGTTGGCTTCGCTGTCCGCGACGTCCCAGCACGTGCCGTCGACGGCGAGCAGCCGCAAGCCCCGCCAGAACGCGCCGGGCGTCGCCTCGGTGGCCATTGGTTTCGCAGTCGTGGCGAACAGCACCCGCAGCGGCTCGGAGCCCAGCCGCTGCCGGGCTCTGAACAGGGAGGACTTCGCCGGAACACGCCAGTTGCCCAGCAGCCCCAAGCCCCGCAAGCCCTCGACGAGATGGCGCAGCACTTCCAGATACGGGGCAGGCGAGAACAGGGCCAGCCCCAGCACGAAGTACACCACCAGCCGCGCGGGAAGCAGCCGCTGACGTTGCTCAGAACGCCCGCACGCCGACACCACCCGATCCACCAAACCGGGCGGATACACCCAGGTCAACAGACCGAGACCCGATAAGTCAGACACACTCGCAGCCACCCGAACCACCCCCGGGACCCACTGCCATGCACAGTACGCCTACAGCAAAGGCAACGGCATTGGACCTAGGCCACCTTCATCCCAGGAATGCCGCAGTGGTCGCCACGAACTGGTCGGCGTCGTCGAGCCAGGGGTAGTGGCCCGCTCCCGGCTGCACCACGAGCGTCGCATCGAGGAACAGCGCCGCGAACTCGGCCGCGGACTGAGGGGGGCTGTTCAAGTCGAACTCTCCGGCGAGCAGCAGGACAGGTACCGTGCAGTCGGCGAGTGCCGCACGAGTGGTCTGCGGGTCGAAGGCGCCCTCGGCGGCGAAGAGAGTGACAGCTTCCTTGTTGCTCGGCCGGCCGGCTGCATGGTGCTTCTGTGCCGTGGCGTCCCAACGGCCGCAGAAGAAGGGAGTGATGGCCTCCCAGTCGCTGCCCGTGCCTTCGGTGATCGCCTCCAGGGCGGCGAACGCCGCCGGGAACCAGGGCTCGTTCTTCCGCAGCTGCGCGAGCTCGCGTCGCATCTCCCCGGTGATCGCTATACCAACGGCTCGGGTACCGGGGCCGATCAGGGCGAGCTTGCTGACGTTGTTCGGGTACCGGGCCGCGTATTGCGTCGCAATATTCGTGCCGGCGGAGTGGCCGAGCAGGTCCATGGCGCGGAGTCCGAGGTGTTCGCGCAGGGCCTCGACATCGTCGACCAGGCGATCGCAGCGGTAGGAGGAGGTGTCGTCGGGAATCGCGGACCCGCCGGTGCCGCGAAGGTCCAAGACGATGAGCTTGCGGTGCGTGGAGAGGCCGCCGAGGTCGCCGAGGTAGCGGGAGTCCGTGGGACCTCCCGGGAGGCAGACGACCGGGTCGCCGTTTCCGATCACGCGGTAGGCGAGCTGGGTTCCGTCAGGCGCGGAGAAGGTAGGCATGACCTGCATCCTGCACCCCATAACCCGGTTATACAACCCGGTTATGAAGTGACGGGGTGCTCGGGTATATAACCGAGCCATGGCAGGCGAAGAGGACACGCACCAGAAGCCCGAAACGCTGACCGAGGAACAGGCCGAGCGGATGCTCGCCGGCATGAACGAGGTCATCCGTGCGGGCGAGGAGATGCGAAAGCTACGCACCGAAATGATCAAGCTGTTCGCCGGCTTCGGCTGGACCCAGGACAGAATCGCCCAGCTCACCGACATGAGTCAGCCCGCCGTGTCCAAGCAGGTGACGAAGTACAAGATGGGCGACCCGCTCCCCCCGACGCGGCTCTCCCTCGACCAGCACGACGCGCCCTGGCTCGAAGGACGCCTGTGGGGCCTCGCTGAGGAAATCTCCGAGACCTTCTACGAAACCGCCCGCTGTACGCGCTACGTCAATGCCATCGCCAGGGGGAAGAAGCGCTTCACACCCCAGAACGTCGACGAGCTGCGGCGCCTCGTCGAAGAGGACCTGATGCTGCACCAGACAGAGATGCCTGGCAGCTACCGGGCCGCTTACGACGAGATCAGCCGTGGTCTCGACATCCCCGCGAAGGTCACCACCACCGGATCAGCCTCTGTGCGTCGCACACTCGCTCACCAGATCCAGCGCGACCGGCTCAGGGACGACGCCTGAGCCTTTGCACCGCGTGCGCATCAGGCGGACCGGGCACCCGACACGTTCCCCACGGTGGGGGCGAGAAGCCCGATGCGTCTGGACGGCAGCAGGCTCTGTCCCAGGTCGGTGGTGCGGCTCAAGGGGCGATGCCCACGCCGTCGCACCGGCTCCAGGATTTCTCCTGGGCAGCGGTCATGGCCGGCCAACGCAGACCGCCCGGCCGGGGGTTGACCCGCGAGGCGTAGGCATCGGGGGCGAAGCCCGGGTCGTAGAAACAGCCTGTGCCGTACGTCCGGTCGAATGCCGTGCAGGATGCCGCGATGGACTTCGGCGTCGGCTTCCTCCCGGTGCGTACCCAGGCGTCCAGCGCCGAGATCGAGTTGGCGTACTCAGAGTTGCTCAACCCACTGTGTTCGCTCTCCCGGGTGAAGGTCTGCACCAGATTCCTCTCCCGGTGGGCGCCCTGGAGGCTGTCGCGGTAGGCCACCTCGTGCTCGACGAACGCCGTCGGATCGTCGATCGCGTGGAGAGTGAGGACCGGGATCGAGACCTTGCCGGTGATGTCGCTGTCGTAGGAGAGGTCACGCACGGCGGTCGAGTCGGCGGAGAACCGCTCAACGCCGGCGTTGAGCGCCTCGTCGTCATGGGATCCCGAATAGCGCACACCCTGATTGCCGAACGGATTACGCCCGCCCAGCCGGTTGTGCACGATGTCGCGGAAGGTGAACGTCGCGAACCGCAGATGCGACTCCAGGGCTCGCTCCGGTATTCCTGTGACGGCAAGGATGTCGTCTAGATTGCGCTGCTGCACAGCGGTCCGCTCATGCGGTGCGGAGGCGTATCCCGTGCATTCCTGCAGGCGGGCACGCAACCCCGCGGTCGTCATGGTCGAGGTAACCCTCAGCCCTTCCCACAGCGGGTACTGGGGCTCGGTCGGGCGGGGATGGTTCCGGCAGTAGTACTGGTAGACCACGCGCAGGTCCACACGGTAGTCGTACCCGCGCGAACCGCCGCCGAGGACACCGTTGGTGAGCAACGCCCCGTCGTACCGGCCGTACTTCGCCGCGCCGTAGACCTCCACGACCTTGGCGGCGACGTTGCCGCCCCAGGACTGGCCGTGTACATAGGTCCGCCTCGGCTTGCCGAACTCCTCGACAAACAGGCGGCGCAGGTTCTCGGTGTCGACGGCGGCCATCCGGGTCCCGTAGCCGCCGCGGCGATAGGACGAGCCGGCCCAGGCATAGCCTTCGTCCACCATCACCGACCAGCGATCCAGGTCGCCGATGCTGCGGTCCGGGTCGGAGCCCTCGCCGAGGTCAGGGCCTCCGTGGGCGTGCATGACGAGCGAGCCGTTCCATTCCTTGGGGATGGCGATCGCGTAGTAGGCGCCATGGGCATCCTGGCCGGTGTAACACGTGGCCTTTCCGGTCACGGCGGCCGGGCACGCGGCGGGTGTCGGTTCGCTCGCCGCCGCCGCCGAGGCGGAAGGCGGGCCGGCGAGCGAACCGACAACAAGTCCCGCGATGCCGGCCGTCACGGCTGCACGCCGGCGCCGACGGGTTCCGGACCACGTACGGATACCGGACGCGAGGGATCTGGGCCTGGACATGGGCGTGCTCCTCGTCCTCATTGGCGCACCGTTGCGCGGCAGGGGCGATGCTAAGGAAGGACGGGCAGCAATCCCATGACCTGATCATTGAGTTCTTATTGTTCATGCGGCGTGAGCCTGTTCACCCGCCCAGGCCGGAAGTCCGAGCGCGCCGTGCCCAGACGGCGAGTTGGGTGTTGGCCCTCACGCGGGGGCAGTTGTCAGCGGGCGCACCTCGCCGCACGACCTACCCAGCCAACCGCTCCGTATGCAACGGCCTATTTCCCCGAGGCCGGTTCCAGGCGGACGCAGCAGCGGCCGGGAGCGGGCGCCAGGCATGCCCGGAGCCCGGTCTCGTGCAGTCCCTCGAGGAAGCCTTCCAGCAGCTGGAGGTTCATGCCGCACACCGTCTCGGTGTGCTCACGAGCCAGCGTGTGGAATGGACAGTTCCCCAGGACCACGGCATCCCCCTCGGAGCGCGGTTCGAACCCGTACCGCTCCAGGAGGTCGAGGGCGCCGACTGCGTCCTGCGTACCGAGCTCTTTGCCCATGTCATGGGCCTTGCGGTGAAGTACCGCCCGTGGCGGCTCACCCGTGGCCTCGGACTCTTCCAACGCCTGCGCGAGCAGCCGCCCGGCGAGGTCGTAACGGCGCCCCGGCAGGCTGACGGTGACCTGCTTCGACGAACGCCGGTAGAGCTTGGCGGGCCGTCCGGCGCCCGGTCCGCTCCGTCCGCTGCGCCGTTCGTACACGACATCGAGCAGGCCTTCCTCGGCGAGACGGTCCAGATGAAACGCGGCGGTCTGCCGCGCAAGGCCCAGAGTCTCGGCCGCTTCGTCGCGACCGACCGGTGCCACTTGCCGTACGACGTGGTCGTACAGCCGTCTGCGGGTGGGCTCGTCGAGGGCGGCGACGGCCGAGAGGTCTGCGTCATGGGTCTGGTCCACGGCACAAGTGTAAAACCCACGGCCATTGACTTAAGAGAGACGGAGCTTCTATCGTCAATGAAAGTTGTAGATAGAAAATTCGAGAGAAGGAGGACCCATGTCCTCATCCGTGTCCGCGCCGCCCGTCACCCCCTGGCGGGCCGCGCTGCCCGACCCCGGCTACCAGGCGTTTCTCTGCCTGCGCATCGTGTTCACGGTGGCCCCGATCCTGTTCGGCCTGGACAAGTTCGCCAATGTCCTCGTGGACTGGCCCGGCTACCTCGCGCCCTGGATCGACGACATCGTTCCGGGCAGCGCCCAGGCAGCGATGTATGCCGTAGGCGTGATCGAGATCGTGGCAGGCCTCGTCGTCGCACTCGCACCACGATTCGGAGGCTGGCTGGTCGCCGGATGGCTCCTCGGCATCATCGTCAACCTGCTCAGCATTCCCGGCCACTACGACATCGCGCTGCGCGACTTCGGACTCCTGGTCGCCGCGGTGGCACTGACCAGGCTCGCCGACAAGTACGCCACCAGCAGGCAGGGTCGCAGCTGAGGCTTTCAGCCACCTACGCGGGAGGCTCCTGGGCCCGGGCGATCGGGCACCGCACGGCGAGGGCCGCGATGTCGTCGTCGAGCCTTCCGCCGCTGTAGTGGAGCAGGTCCCGGTGGAGCCGGTCGAGCAGCTCGCGGGGCGGCGCCGGGCGCTGCTGCCTCATCCAGTCCGGCAGCGGGAAGAACTCGCCGGCGCGATCCCGGGTCTCCGTTACGCCGTCGGTGTAGAGCAGTATCTGGTCGCCCGGGGCGAAGGCGACGGTGTCGATGTAGTACTGGTCTCCGATGAGCGTCGAGAGGTTGAGGGGCGGCGAGGCGGCGGTGGGATCCAGGACGCGGGTCTCCCCGTCGTGCACGAGCAGCGGCGGGGGGTGCCCGCAGTTGAGAAGTCTGACGTGGGCGCCGCCGTGGGGGATCTCGGCGATAAGAGTGGTGGCAAAGCGTTCCGGCAGGTCCTGGGTGGGGAAGGCAGCGCTGTGGCGGGTCATGCTGGTTTCCAGCCGATGGATGAGGCCCCTCAGGTCTGGCTCGTCGTACGCGGCCTCCCTGAAGCTGCTGATCACCGCCGCGGCCGCCCCCACCGCGGGCAGGCCCTTGCCGCGCACGTCGCCGATGAGCAGCCTGACGCCGTACGGCGTGTCGGCCGCCTCATAGAAGTCTCCGCCGATGCGGGCCTGCTCCTGGGCCGCGAGATACAGCGACTCGATCTCGACACCCGCGATACGGCGCGGCAGCGGGCGTAGCAGCACCTTCTGGGCCGTGTCGGCGACGAGCCGGACGTGGAAGAGTGTCTCCTCCCGCTGGAGCCGGACATGGCTTGCGTATGCGGCGGCCAGGGTGACCGCGACGATCGCAGCCGCTGTGTAAGGCGTCCCCAGGTCGGTGTAGACGAAGCCGAGGCCGACCATGACGAGCAGGCAGAACGTCCCCAGCAGGATCGTGGGGAGCACGGGCCACATCGCCGCGGCGAGGGCGGGTGCGGCGGGCAGGAGGCGGCTGAAGGCGATCTCCCTCGGCGTTGAGAACGCCAGGCCCGCGATGAGGACGGTAATGATCACCGGTGACAGCAGCGCAGCATCCCACCGGTCGCCGTAGGGGCGACGACGACGACGCCTGGAAGTGATCACAAAAAGCATCCTATCGACGCTAAACGGACAGCGAACCCCGA
The DNA here is from genome assembly GCF_040606445.1 of Streptomyces sp. NPDC005408. Taxonomy (NCBI): domain Bacteria; kingdom Bacillati; phylum Actinomycetota; class Actinomycetes; order Kitasatosporales; family Streptomycetaceae; genus Streptomyces; species Streptomyces sp. NPDC005408. The sequence continues at coordinate 17,727 of NZ_JBEXEX010000011.1, forward strand.
CGAAGAATGCAGCTCACGCACGGTGATCAACCGCTGTTCGGGACCTGCCCCGCTCGCATACGACCCCTGCAGCGCGAGACCGCGCCCGGATCAGGCACCTGCCGGCCACGCGGGTGTAGCAGCTGGGCGCCCGACGGGGCTCGGACCGCGGCTCTGGCCTCGGCCGCCAACGCTGGGTCGTGGAGCCTGCGTTCGCCCATATCTGCTGGCGGCAGCTCTCTCCCTACGCTGACAGCATCGGGACCCAATGAGCCGTCACCCGATGCAGACGCTGCTGGTGGGCCGCAATCCAGTCGTCCGGCGGGACGACAGGGACGCGCACGGTGACCATGGACCCCGACTCGTCCTCTACGACTACCTCAGGACAGTCACGCTCGCCGTTGAGCTGGACGAAGAGGGACGGTCCCCTGTCCCACTCCATCCAGGCGACGTCCTCGCCGGCGTCGAGCCTGTTCAGCGCGACGGCCCAGCTTTCCAGCTTCGAAGCCGAAAGCACCAGGTCGATGCTGCCGGACACGAACGGTGTGCTGACCACGAGCCCGGCCGGAGCCGTGTGGTCGCGCCTGAGGAGATCTCTGGCGAGCCTTGTCAAACGGTCGCCGGCACCAGGCTCGACCTCAGACCTCGCCAACCCCTGGACGTCGTGCGAGGAAGACGAACTCCCGACCTGGCCGATCGGGCGCATCGCGAACGTCCTCCACCACATACCCCTGCGCGACCAGCTCCGCCTCGACCTCCTCCCGCTCACGGAAACGCAACGTCGAATCCGACGTCAGTACCTCCCCGTCCGCAGCGAACACGTAGGTCCAGCGGAACGTCACCAGCGGCCCACTGACCTCGAGCACCTGGACCCAGCTCTGGACCGCGCCAACGCCCGGAATCTCCGTAACGCCGTACGAAGCCTCGCGGCTCCACGCCTCCCAGGCGCGCCTGGCCGGATCCCGGGTCTCGAAGACCAGATGCCCGCCTGGCCGTAGTGCTTCGTAGGCGCCCCGCAGGGTCTTCTGCCACGCCTGTGGATCGACTATTTGCTGGGCGACGTTGGCCGTCATGGCCGCCAGGTCGACCCGCAGCGACGGGAGTGCTGTCGCATCACCGCAGATCCAGCGCACCCGTTCGCTGCCCGGCTTGGCCTGGGCCACATCGAGGGACGCCTGGGCGGGATCAACACCGACGACCTCGATCCCGCGATCAGCAAGCAGGAGCGCGAACACACCTGTCCCGCAGCCAACATCCAGCACCCGACGCGCCCCGGACTCCTCCGCGATGCGGACGTACGCCTCGAGATCGCTGCGATCGGGGTCGAGCGGGTCATAGATCGCGGCGAGCCGTGGATGCCCGAAGGCGTCGTCAACCATGCGGCCGAAGGTATACGGAGCTGACGCTCAGCAGCCTCTGAGTTTCGCCACGGGCCAGTTGGTGTCCCCCACCGTCAAAGATCTCCAGCCAGGGCCGCCGCTGGACGGCGCCGCGCGCGCAACGGCCCTGATCAGAGCCACTCAAGATCGGGGGGGGTCCTGCCGAGCAGACGCGGCTCGCAGGCATGTGACAGGGCTCAGGGCCGGATGTGCTTCAGGGTGTTTTCGGGCAGGGCATAGGGTCCTGCCTGCGGCGCCGAGGGATCGGAAGGGGCATGTGCACCGGCGATGCGCGCGGCGTGCAGTTCAGCGTTGTCAACGGGCGTGTAGGCCAGCACTGCCTCCTCGGGGAGTTCCCAGAAGCGGCGGGTGTTGGCGGAGACGGCGTATGCCGTGGCGAAGCGGGTGGAGGGCGGGGCGGTGAGTGCGGCCCGGATGAAGCCGACGGCATCGCGTGGGCTCAACCAGGTCGCGAGGTGTCGGGGCTCGGTCGGTACCTCCTCGAAGCTGCCGATGCGCAGGCAGATCACAGAGAGGCCGAACTTATCCGCGTACATCTGTCCCAGGGCCTCAACGGCCACTTTGCTCACGCCGTACAGGCCATCCGGGCGCACTGGCTCCCGCGGTCCTGTGCGGTGAGCGGTGGGATAGAAGCCGGTCACGCGATTGCTGCTGGCCAGCACCACGCGTGCGATTCCCGCGCGCCGGGCGGCTTCCAGGACGTGCTGGGTGCCCAGCACATTCGCTTCCAACAGGTCGGGAAGGGGCGCCTCATCCGGCAACCCGCCCAGGTGAAGCACGGAGTCGGCACCAGCGAGCGCCGACTCCACAGCCACCGGATCACGCAGGTCGACGACGTGGGTCTCTTCGTGTGCTGCCTGCGCCTGGAGCGGTACGCGGTCCAGCAGGACCAGCCGATCCGCTTGGCTTCGCAGTGCTCCCCGTACGACCGAGCCGATGTTCCCTGCCGCACCCGTGACGGCGACCGTTCCCAGGCCCACTGCTACTCCCCCACACCTCGACAACGCCCTGATTCTGGCAGCCGTTGATCTCCACTGTCGCTCGTGTTCTCTGTGGCGAGTGGGTGCGGACTCAACGAGCCCCAATGGGGAGGCCCAGGGGGCCGCTCAGCATCTCGGCGAAACGACTCCGGCGGCGGCCTGTCGGACCTCGTCGCGGACGAGGCTGACGACCTGGTCGGCGATCGTGTCGAGGATGCCGGCCGCCACTGTGTCGTCGCCGAGGACGAGGAAGTTCAGGGTCAGTCCGTCTGTCATGGCGGCCAGATAGCGGGCCAGCACGGGGACTTCTACCCGGAGTTCGAACTTCATGCTGTCACGGAGTTGTTCGATGAGTTCGGTGTAGGTGTCGGAGTACAGCTCGTACTGCCGTCGTGCCAGATGCTCGAACCCCGGCTGGCGCAGGGCGTACTGCGTGAGTTCGTAAGTGAGCATGTGCTCCCCGGGGTTGGCGGACACATGGTCCCAATAGGCCTGGAATCCTGCCCGGATGGTCTCCCGAAGGGTGGCCTTCGGCCGGATCGCCTCCTTCACCACCGTGACGTAGTGATCGGTGATCGCCGTGATGACTGACTCGAGCAGGGACTGCTTGGAGTCGAAGCAGTAGTGGAAGACGCTCAGTGAGACCCCTGCTTCGGCGGCGATGGACCGGGTCGTCGTCCTGGAGACACCGTCGCGGGTCATCGCGCGGATCGCTGCCTCGATCAGCTGTCGGCGCCGTTCGGCCGACGGCATCCGTGCCATGTGGTTCCCTTCGCTCTTGTGCAGCACCGGAGCACGCAGGCGGGGCCCGCCGGGGCCTGCCGAATCAGGAGCGCTGATCCAGCAGGCCCCGGCCGCCCTCAGGCACGCTGATGGTGCCGTCAGCTGCTGTAGATGCCCACTTCCTGGAGCGAATAGCCCCACTGGGTGCCGCGCTCCAGCCCGTGGATGCGTACGTAGCGGGCTGACGTTCCGGTGAACTGCGCCGTGTCCAGGCCGCCGTCACCGGCGGTGGTGGACCATACGGACTGCCAGTTCGTGCCGTCCGTGGAGACCTCGATGCGGTACGCCTTCCCGTAGGCGCGCTCCCAGCCGAGGGTGACGCGCTTGATCAGGCCGGCGGTCCCCAGGTCGATCCGGAGCCACTGGTCGTCGCTCCAGTCGCTCGCCCAGCGGGTGTCCGCGTTGCCGTCCACGGCCCGGTCGGGTGCGTAACTCGTGACCAGGCTCCACTCCGACGAGCTGGCCGAGGCGGACGAGCCTGCGGCAAGGTTCACCCCGGCCTTGTGCTTCTCGGACGCCCCCCAGGTGTCGAGGTAGGACTCGGCGCCCCGGAGGAGGTCGTCCACGACGCCCTGGCCGCCGACGAGCCGTATGTCCTCCAGCCAGTCAGGGACCAGGCCGTAGTGTGCGGCGCCGTCGGTGTTGATGTCCCACGTGCGCTCGCCTGTGGTCTGCCTGTCGATGACGGCGCTGCCGTCGACGCTGCGGAAGGGATACCGCACCGGGTTCGGGGTGTCTGCGCCGCGGGGGCCCGGCCAGCCGCCGACGCCGTTCATGTCGGTGCCATAGCCATAGCCGACGTTGTACTTGTCGCGCAGCGCGTCCGTGCGCTTCGCCTCCGCGCTGAACGCCTCCGCGCCGTTCATGTACTGGGCGACGAAGCCGCCGAGACGGTAGACCCGCTCGGTCCAGCTGAGGTCCATCCAGCTGTGTGAGGAGATCACACCCGGGTACGACTCGGACTCGAGGATGTCGAAGGCCTGGCCCGCTGCCTTGACTCCCATGTGGTCGATCTCCAGCATCATTTTGCGTTTCATCATGCCGCGCACGGCGTACTCGCCGAGCTCGGTGAGACCGCGGGTGTTGCACTGCGCGTCAGCGGCGTACGAGGGGACTTTCACGCCCGGCGGGAGTTCCTTCTCCGCCTGGGGCGCCGACGCGATGCCGATGGGGTTGTCGTGCTGCGGCCCCCTGCACTTCTCCGTCTTCCAGAAGGTGCCGGTCGACAGGAACTGGCCGACGTTGATCGCCGTACCGAGGGTGCCCTCGTCGAAGCGGACCCCACACAGGGCGTTGTCGAACTTGTGGCACAGGAACATGCTGCGTACGCCGAGCTTGTGGAGCTCGTCCAGACCGCGGTCGATGTCCTGCTTGCTGCACTGCGCGACGTCGAGGATCTGCTTGCAGCCGAACGGCTCGGAGGTCTCGACCCCCAGAACGACGGCAAGCTTGCCCTGCTGGATGACCTCGCGGGCCTGCGCGGAGTCGGTGACGATCCTAAACCAGCCCTTGCCCGGTCCGCCGTACATCTTGTCGATGAACGCCTGCATCTCGTACGTCTTCTGCGCCTGCAGACGGATGGAGGTCATCTCGTCGCAGCTGCGGTCCTTGAAGAAGTAGACCGAGCAGATCACGCCGTTGGTGACCAGGTCGTTGACGAGCACTCGCTGACCGCCGCGCCAGGCCCGCTCGACCCAGGCGTAGTAGTTCTGCTGGTGGGTCAGCGAGTCATGAGCCGGCCAGTCCTTGAACGTCGGCCATCCGTTGGGGTCGTGCTTGCCGTCGCCGCCTTTGGTGATGAAGTCGAAGATCGCGAGCGAGCCGTCAGGGTAGTGCTCGGGGCAGTCCTTGAGCGCGTCCGCGACCCCCAGTTCGGAGAACGGCTTGCCACAGATCAGCCGGCCGCCGAAGCCCTCGTTGGACATCAGGTGGTTGTGTGCGTCGACGAAGCCCCGTACCTGTCCTTGGGAGTCAGTCCCCTTGAAGGGCTCGCCCGTGACATTGATCTGGGAGTCGGGCGCGGGCCGCGCGGCCGGGGTCCACCAGCCGGACTCGGCCGAGGAATTGGGCGCTGTGCTGAGAACCATGGCCACCACGGTCAGGAGCAACGACAGAACCGCGATGGGCCTGCGTTTGCGGTGCGAGTGTCGAGTCACGGTCATCACTCATGCCTTCGCTGTCATCGCTCATGCCGTTGGTGAGCGGATGGTGGGGGTCGAGGAGTGGAGGCAGTTCGGGGGCCACTCCCCGCTGAGGGCGGGCTGCTTGTCATGACCCGCGCAAGCATTGCGATGAGAATCGCCACTGTCACACTCGGAGTCAATAGTCCGGGACGGGTGACCTGATGGCTCGGCGGATCCGCCGAAATCGCCGAGCGGACAGGGTGGACGGCGCTCCAGCCTCCAGCCAGGCAAGTACTGCGGAACCTTGTGCCATTGGCTGCTTACGCAGCCGGTGACAGCTGCCCTCAGATGTGGAGGTCGGGCGGGAAACCGGTCCAGCGGAGCTCTCGGGGAGGTGCCCCATGTCGTTGTAGAAGACCATGCAAGCGGGCCGACCGGGCGCGTATCGGATGACGGTCAACGCGGCATTGGCGTGGTTGAGGCCCACCCAGCGCCACTTCGGCGCTTCGAGGGCCGCCCGGACGAGCCAGCCGATGAGGAAGGCGTGGGTGACGATCAGCTCGTGGCGAGGCCAGTCACCGTCAACAGGTCCGGTGAACTGGGCGAGGGCTGCCTGAGCCAGCTTCGGACCGTGTTCGCGCTCTGCGGCCGGGAACTGAGCCAGGCGGCCGAGCATGGCGTCGGCTGACTGGGCAGGCAGCTCTTGTCTCTGCGGCAGGTAGGGGATGTAGTCCCCGGCCAGTTCCGACGACTGCAGGGAAACGTCGTCGAGTTGGTCGCAGATCAGCCGGGCAGTCTGTTCCGCTCTTGGTAGAGGGCCATGATGGATCGCTGAGAGGGGACTGTGCTGAAGCCGCTCACCCAGCAGTACGGCCTGGCGGCGGCCCTTGTCCGTCAGCTTGCTCTCGTCCCGGGGAGGCCTCGCCGTGCCGCGCGAGGCAGAGGTGGCGAATGGCTGTTCCAGTCACGTGCGAGGTCCTCTGTCATCTTTCATGATCTTCCGGATGCCCCGACGGACGCGCACAGTTGCCGTGCGGTTGCGCCACCGGAGGACGCCGCGTGCCGGCCACGGCCTGAACGACCTGACCGCCGCACAAGCCCTCTGGCCGCCCACCGGCAATGACCACTGGTCTGTCATGGGGCTCGGGTGATGGCGCGCAGGGCATCGAAGGTTTCCTGCTCGTCCTGTTGGTCGCCGTAGTCGCTGAGTTTGACGATCACCGTGTGTGCGGCGGGGTTGACGTAGATGTACTGCCCGTACACACCCACGGCCGAGAAGTCCTGGCCGTCACCCCCGCTGGGGTGCCACCACTGGGCGGAGTAGCCCCAGCCGTCCACCTGGTGGGCAGCGGGCGTGGCAATGCGCTTGATCCATTCCTTCGGAACGATCTGCCGGGTGCCGACCCGGGCCCCGTCCAGGACGAGTTGCCCGACCTTGGCGTAGTCCCGGGCGGTGGCATTGATGCAGCAGAACGCCTTCTCCGTGCCGCCGTCCCGGTCCAGGTTCCAGGTCGCGCTGTCCTGGGCGCCCATCGGCTCCCAGATGTTGCGCGCCAGCAGGTCGGCCAGTGGGCGCCCCTCGACCTTGGCCAGGACCTGGCCGAGCAGTTCGGTGTCGACACTGCGGTAGGTGCCTTTGCTGCCCGGCGGATACTGCAGCACGCGGTGGTCTCGCATGAAACCAGGCAGGTCGCGGGTGAGATACATCCGGGCAGTACCAGTCAGCGGGTAGTACTCCTTGTAATTCTCCGGCACATCCACCCCGGAGGTCATGTCCAGCAGGTGGCGCACCGTGATGGAGTCGAAGTCCCCGCCGGTCTTCAGCTGCGGCAGGATGTCCACCAGACGATCCTGTTCGCGCAGTTTGCCTGCCCCGATGGCCTGCCCGGCCAGCAGCGACACCACCGACTTGGCCGCCGACCAGGAGGACAGCCGGGTGGTCGGGCCCATGCCCTCGCGGTACCACTCGTGGGTCAGCCGTCCGCCGCGCAGGACCAAGAACGCGTTGGTACGAGTGGTGTTCAGGAACTGCTGCACCGGTATCCGTTCCCCCTTCCACGGCACGGTGTCAGGCAGCGGCGTGCTGCGCACTGGCAGAGGAGCCGCATCGGGTGAGGCCGACACCGTGCGGCTGGGGAACAGGGTGCCCTGCTGCGAGGGGTCGGTGGTCATCAGCCGCAGCAGAGTGGGCGGGGAGGGGATGTTCAGCAGTGCGGTGGCGGCATAGGAGGCGGCGACCAGCACTGCGAGAGCCACCGGCAGCACGATGACACTGCGCCGCGCCCCGCGGCGCGCCCACACCCGCGAGATCCGCGAGATCCGCGAGGGACCTGGATCCAGCTGTGCTGCAGAAAGTGCGGGTTCACTGGCCGGTATCGGCTCGGGCACGTCGAAGCGAGCTTCCTGCCCGCCACCGCGTGTGTCATCGGCGTGGCAGGGATCAGGCACGACGACCGCCTTGACTGGGGGTAGGGATTGCGGTGTTGCGGGCACGGGCGTCGACCGCCAGCCAGAACGCCTCCAGCAACGTGTCCAGGACCATGTCGTCATCCGTTGCAGCCAGTTGAGGTGCCAGCGCAGCAATCGCCGGATACCGCTTGGGATCGGCGTTGGAATACTCGCGCACCCAGGCCCGCTCATCGGCGTCCTGCACCTGCTTGGGCAGCACCGCGTACCCGGCGCACATCCCCGCGTACGCCAACACACTGTCAGCGAGCATCCGCTGATAACGCGCCACATCTCTCGACTGCAGACCCAGCTCCCCCAGCGCGGCCAGCATCATCTCCACCAGCGCGAACTCACCCGGCCCCCGGGTGGTGCGGCAGGCAATGGCCGCGCCGACGTACGGATGAGCCTCGAACACGTCCACCACAGCCCGCGCCAGAGCCTCCAGCCGCTGCCTCGGGCCCAGCCCTTCAGCCACACGTCCCGAGGCCATCACCAGCAGCCGGTCCCCAACGGCCAGCAACAGCCCGTCCTTGTCCGCGAAATGGCGCCACACAGCCGACCGATCCGCCCCCAGCTCCTCACCCAGAGCCCGCCCGGTCAGCCCGTCCGGCCGCCCCCGCGCCGCAATCCGCACAGCCGCCTCCACGATCACCTCCGGCGACAACCGCCCCGCCCGGCCAGGCCCCGCAACCATCAACCCCACCCCAGTCCCTCATCGTTGATGTCATCAATGATGACATCAACGACGAGGAAGTAGATCACCTGCTCAGGGAATGTGGGACACCCCACTACCGCCAGCGGCGCCAGCGGCTGTGACCATACGGCGCCACTAGGGAGGCGGGCGATTGTCCGCAGGCAGTTCGGCCCGGCGGACGGGCAGTCGAGTAACGGCACCGCGGACGGTGATCCGGCTGCCTTCGACGTCCTCGAACGGTAGCGGTGGCGAGGTGACTCCCGGGACGGGGCCAGGTGGATGCGGCGAACCGGCCGCCTACCTGTTCGACCGCACCCCTTCTCGTGGACGCCATCATCGCCGGGGCATGCAGTAGAAGGCCGCCCTGACTCCGAGTTGCGCTCATCGGATGAATGCGGCGACGTCGGGGAGCCTACAGGGAGCTGCGCGAGGGAGAACGTGGTCGGCTGGTTCCGGGCGCCTGCGTCGACGGCCTGCATCAGGGCGGACTGGTCGCCGTTCGGAGCGTGCCTGATGGGGGCGGCTCCTGGAGCAGAAGACGAGGGTTCGCTATGTCGTGGCAGGCAGGTTTCCGAGCGAAGCGTCCGGTCAGCGGTGACCGGCGATCACGTCCGAGCCCGCTTCTGGCAGTGGCCGGTCTGGCAGCCGGGGCGGTGCTGGCGTTCCCGGCTCCGCTTGCACATGCCGCCACAGTGTCGGTGCGGTGTTCGGTCTCGGATCTCGTCGCGGCGATTCATACAGCCAACAACTCACCGGGTCATGACACGCTCCGCCTGGCTCCCCGGTGCACCTACAGGCTGGTGGTGCCTGACCCCGGCAATGCTGCCAACGGCCTGCCCGCCATCACCAGCGATATCGCCATCAACGGTAACGGCGCGACGATTACGCGCCCCCGGTCCGCCCCCGACTTCCGAATCTTGTTCGTGGATACCCCGGGCATCCTCACACTCAACGATGCCACCATCAGCGGCGGAGCGGCGACAGACTGCCCTCTCTTCCCGGGGGAAGGGATCTGCGGTGGCGGTATCTCCAACCTTGGCAGGATGACGGTGAACCACAGCCGGGTGATCCACAACACCGCCACGTCCAGTCTCTTCGCCGAGGGCGGTGGCATCGACAGTGGTGGCACGGCGACCGTGAACGACACCGAAGTCAGCGGCAACACGGTCGCCTACACCGGCACGGTCCCAAGTGCTGCCCTGGGCGGCGGGATCGCCAATAACTTCCCGCTGACGGTCAACAACAGCCGGGTGCACCACAACGCCGCCAGTGTCACCGCGGACACCGGCAGTCTCGCCGACGGCACAGGCCTCATCGGTTTTGCTCAGACGACGGTCACGCGCACCATCATCAGTCACAACCACTCCAGCGCTCCGGGCGGCATCGCGCGCGGCGCTGTGACCACCGGTGGCGCGGGCACGATTGTCGTGACCGACACCGTCATCCGCGACAACACCGCCAGCGCTCCGAACGGCCTCGCCACTGGCGGCGCGGGGGCGACCAACGTCAAGATTTCTCTGACCCGCACCCGGGTCATCGGCAACCACGCCACTGCCCCGGGCGGCACTGTGCGGGGAGGCGGGCTCAGTCTCGGCCCCGATGGTGAAATCACGGTGAACAGCAGCACAGTGCGGGGCAACACTGCCCATGCCTCCGGCGGCATCGCCCTGGGCGGCGGCGTTGCCAACGCATTGGGTGGCACCCTGACGATTGATCAGTCGCACATCAGCGGCAACACCGCCACCGCCCCCCACGGCGGTACGGCCCAGGGCGGGGGCATCTTCAACGCCATCGGCTCGACGACCCTGAACGGAAGCTCTGTCATCGGCAACAGAGCCGGCGACGGGGGTGGCATCTTCAAAGAGTCCGGCACCGTCACGCTGAACAGCAGCGCGGTGAGAGGCAACAGGCCGAACAACTGCCGTCCTCCCGGCAGTGTTCTCGGCTGCACCGGCTGAGCGAGCCTGCTGGTGGGGCCGACACGGACACCCGCTCGTGACCGCGGTCGGGGCCACATGATCGCCCAACCCTGTCGGGCGCGCCGACAGGTGGACTCCCCACGACCCGCCGCATCGACCCGCGAGTTCACCTCTCCGTTTCCGCCCGCCTGGGCTTGGTGCCCTTGGTGTGGAGACCGGGACGACTACCATGAGCGGAATCCCGTTGGGAAACGCCGACTTCACGTTGATTCCGGTCTCACTGCCGCCGTTCGGCCAAGGGGATCGTCCCGACGAACACGCCCTTCGCAGCGAGGTGAGCCCGCACGTGCAGTTCCGGATAACCGGCGAGACCGAGAACGGGGACGAATCCGAGGAGACGCTGGCCCTCTGCGCGGAGGCTGATGGGTACTACGTGGACTCGCCGGCCCCCGCACGCCACCGCTACGAACTTCGAGACTGCGCTCCTGAGGGACAACTGGCGCGTGCGGCGGCTCAGGCGCAGGAGAATGGCTCTGCTCCGCTCGGCCCGCTGACCGTGCATGCCCTGGACCAGAGCGGGAAACCCGTCGAACCCATCTGGGACGTGTGGTGCCTCAGCCGTACTCGGGTGCTGAGCGTTCGCCCGAGCTTCACCGACCCGACCCTGGTCGACATCACGGTCGAGGGCACTCTGGACCCATGGGCGGCCGGGACGAACGAGCAGCCGGAGATTCCCGAAGTACCCCCACAGTTTCAGGGCTTCAACCTCTACGGCGAAGACGAAGAGCCCTGGGGACAGTGCGGGCAGGTGGCTCTGATCGACAAGGAGCCTGAGCCCGATCCGATACCGCTGCGACTGCTGGGGTGCGAGCCGAGCGGGCGGCTACTGGCCGCACTGGAATCAGGTGACAACCAGTTCGACCTGGGCGGCGTCTATCTGTGCCCCCTGGACCGCATGGGCCGCGCCATCGAGGAACGCTGGATCTGCCTTCACGTCGAGTCATGGTCGTACTCCACTCCCGGAAGCGGGCAGGTCGACCTCACGCTGGACGTCTCCTGCGACGACTTCCGGACCGCAGCGGCCCGCGAAGCCCATGAGCTCTGGTCGACAGGACCGCCGACCGAACCCAATGTGTGGGCCTCACTCAGCAAGGCCGGCCGCGCCGCGTGGTCAACGGCCGCGCAGAGCAACCTGTCGGCCCGGCGCACGCCCGACAGGCCGCAGGGGAGCACGTACCACCTGGACGGCAGATACATCACCGACGTGGTGGGCTTCAGCCTGGCCCTCGGCGAGGCGATGAACGGACCAGGCGGCTACTTCGGCACATCCTTCGGCACCATCGAGTACTGCCTCGGGGCAGACCACGCGGTCCAGCGACCGTTCACCCTGGTCTGGCACGACCACCACATCGCCCGCGCCTGCCTCGGGCGGAGCCCGCTCACACACGACGTGTCCCCTACGTTCCAGGAGATCCTCCAGTTCTTCGCCGAGCAGAAGGTCGAAGTCCTCCTGGCCTGACTCGTCGGAACTGGCGACCAGGGGGTCGAAGCCCGTACGGGACCTGGCGATGACGCTGGCCGGCCGCCGTCGGTGCAGCTCACGGCCGAAGCAACTCCCAGCAGGTGGGCCACACATCGGGCTGCCCGACTGCCCAGAACTAGGCTCTGTCCGGCCGATCTTGCCGGGCTCGCGTGCCCTGGCACGGCACCTCGCTGCGTTGTCGTCAGTCGCCGACGCTCCGCGTCGGCTCTCCCCCTGCCTTCGGCGGGGGGACCCCCATCCTCCGGCCTGCGATGCACCACGCCAGACCCCGCTCACTGATCCAGCCTGATCGACCGGACAGGACCTAGCCCCGCATCTTCCGTGATCTCGGCGTGGGAAGGAAGTGGCGCAGGCTCCTGCACCAATGCCACAACGCTCCTCACCTGGGCCGGCTATGGCCGAAGGAACTGACCATGAAACATTCCGGTCCGCTCGTCGCGTCTTCTGTTCAGGAACTCCAGGGTTCACTCGCGGGCTCAGGGGTCTCAACGAGGGGGAGCATTGCGAAGAAAACACAGCGGACTCGGTGCGGTCGCCGCGGCGGCGGCGCTCTTACTCGTCGCCGGACCGGCGACCGCCTCTGCGGCCGACGCCCCGGCAGCCGGCGGACAGGGCGCGGCCAAGGCAGACAGCTCCGCCGGTCACGGCACACCCAAGCACTGGATTACGTTGATCACCGGCGACAAGGTGGGGACCGACGCCGAGGGGAAGCCCGTACGGATCGTCCCCGGCAAGGGCCGCGAAGGCATACCGATCAGCTTCGACCGGACCGAGGACGGCAGCACCTTCGTCGTTCCGCGCGACGCGCAGCAACTGATCCAGACCGGGCGCGTCGACAAGCGGCTGTTCGACGTGGCCGAGCTCGGCAAGGCCGAATACCGGACGCGTGACCGCTCCGGTCTGCGGCTGATCGTCAGCTACGGCGGCCCTGGCACCAAGACGGCCCGCGCGCAGGCCGCCAGGACGCTCAAGAGCCGGCTGCACGAGGACGGTTCGGCCAGGGTCCGGCGCAGCTTCCCGCGTATCGACGCGGAAGCGCTCCAGGTGCCTCTCGCGTCGGCGACAGACGTCTGGGAGACCCTGACCAAGGCTGCAGGCGGAGTTGCCGCGTCCCGCAGTGCCGCCCCCGGGGTCGAGCGGATCTGGCTCGACGCCCTGGTGAAGGCCAACCTGGACAAGAGCGTTCCGCAGATCGGCGCCCCCGCCGCGTGGGCACAGGGCTACGACGGCAAGGACGTACGCCTAGCGGTTCTGGACACCGGCGTCGACGAGACCCATCCCGATCTGCAGGGCCGGCAGGAGGCCGAGCAGAACTTCTCCGAGGCGGCCGACGCCAAGGACCGGGTGGGCCACGGCACGCATGTGGCATCCATCGCCGCCGGTACGGGAGCCAAGTCCGCGGCCAGGTTCCGGGGCGTGGCCCCCGGCGCCCGCGTTCTGGACGGAAAGGTGCTCGACGACAACGGCTTCGGCAGTTACTCGAGCATCGTCGCCGGGATGGAGTGGGCCGCCGCCCAGAACGCCGACATCGTCAACCTGAGCCTCGGCGGCTTCAACATCGAACTGCTCGACCCGCTGGAGGAGACCGTGAACAGGCTCTCCGCCGAGCGCGGAATCCTGTTCGTGGCCGCGGCGGGCAACTCGGGCCCCGAGGCGAAGAGTGTCGAGTCACCCGGGAGCGCGGACGCGGCACTGACGGTGGGGTCCGTCGACGATGCCGATGTCGTCGCCGAGACGTCCAGCCGTGGCCCGCACCGGAGCGACGGCACCGGCGACGGCACCGTGAAGCCCGATGTGACCGCCCCCGGGGTGAACATCACCGCGGCCTCCGCTCCCGACAGTCTGATCGCACGGCAGGTCGGCGAGCAGCCTCCGGGTTACGTGACCATCTCGGGCACGTCCATGGCCACCCCGCATGTGGCGGGCGCCGCGGCCCTGCTCAAGCAGCAGCATCCCGAGTGGACGAGCAAGGAACTCAAGGCGGGGCTCACGGGCAGTGCCCGGCCGGGCGGTGCGAATGTGTTCACCGAGGGCAACGGCCGTATCGACCTCGCCTCGGCGATCAAGCAGACGGTCGTCGCCGAGCCAACATCGGTCGGGTTCAAGGAACAGCTGTACCCGCACGGGGACAACGAGCCCGAGCCCAGGAAGATCACGTACCGCAATCTCGGGGGCGAGCCGGTCACCCTGGATCTGTCGGTGAGCGGGGTGGGGCCCGACGGAAAGCCCGCGCCCGCGGACATGTTCACTCTCGACAGCGAGCACCTGACCGTCCCGGCCGGCGGCACGGCCACGGTCCGCCTGACGGCGGACACCCGGCCTGGCGGTGGGCTCAACGGTGTGTACAGCGCGGCGGTGACCGCGAAGGGGTCGGGCGGGACCGTGCGGACCGCGGCGGCGGTGGAGCGCGAGATCGAGAGCTACGACCTGACGGTCCGCCACATCGGGCGGGACGGGCAACTGCCGTCGGGGTATTGGGACTCCGTCCACCGCCTGACGGGACCCACCGGGGACTACGAACTGCGCAGCAGAGAACCCGGCAGTTACACGCTGCGCGTCCCGAAGGGCGTCTATTTCGTCCACTCGCCGGTTTCCACCGGGGACGACGAGGACCAGATCAGCGCGCCGCACGTCGATGTCTCGGCGGACACGACGGTGACCATGGATGCCCGCACGGGCCGGCCGGTCGACATCACGAGTCCAGACCCCGCGGCCGAGCGCGTGTTCGCCGAGACCTTCCTCGAACTGCGTACGCCCGACGGCGGGTTCTCGGCCGGCTCGGTCGGCAACTCGTTCGCGAAGATGCGTGTCGCGCAGGTCGGGCCGGACTTCTCGACGGAGGGCACGCTGTTCCAGCAGTTCAACGCCTTCGACGTCAACGGCACGAAGGAGTACCGCCACGCCTACGGCGCCAAGGTGACCCGGCTGGCCACCGGTTTCGAACGTCACCCCAAGGCCGGTGAACTGGCCCAGGTCGACCTGAGGCTCGGCGCGTCGGTCCCCGGCAGGAACGGAAACCTTGTCGCGGCCCCGCGCTTCGAAGGCGTCGACGGCTCCTTCCTCAATCCGTACGTGACGCGACCGCTTCCCGGCCCGGCAAGGGTGTTCGTGAGTACGGACAACGACTCCGCCTGGTCCTTCGGACTGGAGCAGCTGGACGAGGCCGGGGAATCCGGCGACTTCGGGACCGGGACCTACCCCCCGAGACGGTATGAGTCGGGAAGGAAGTACCGCCACGACCTGGGCATCGCAGTCTTCGGCCCCGGGCTGCGAAGCGGCGAGGGAGTCTTCCGCAAGGGCGACAGGATCACGGGCTGCATGGGCCTGTTCACCGGCCCGGCGGACACCTACAGCAACTCTCTGGATGACACGTACTCGACGACTCTGTACCGCAACGGAGTGGAGGTCGACGGCGCAGGTGCCTTGCTCGACTGCTGGGACAGTCTCGCCGTCCCCGCGGAGCCGGGCAGGTTCAAGCTGACGGCGTCGGCCAAGCGCAGCAGCGGATCGACCGTCTCCAGCGAGGTCTCGGCGACCTGGACGTTCACCTCGGGACACACCACCACCGAGGAGGCACTTCCGATCTCCGTGGTCCGCTTCACCCCACGGCTCGCCGCCGATTCCACGGCCAAGGCGGGAGCCCTCATGCGGGTCCCGGTCACCGTCCAGGGCGCGGTCCCCGGCAACCTCAAGTCGCTTTCTGTGTACGTCAGTCACGACGGCACGACGTGGAAGAAGGTGAAGGTCGTCAAGGGCGGGGTGACGGTGCTCAATCCGAAGGCGGGGCAGGGCATTTCGTTCCGGGCGGTCGTCGTCGACAAGAAGGGCAACACGCTCGACCAGACGATCCGCGACGCGTATCGCGGCAGGTGAGGCTCCTGTCGTACGGGTAGTTATCGGGCGGCCCGGCGGCTTCACAACCGCCGGGCCGCTCCCCCGTGCAAGAAGCCCTCGCCCGACCGACGAAATCCGCTGGCGCACGGCCGGACGCGCCTGGCAGGATCCCCCACATGACCTACGGAATCGAGTCCCACCCCGCCCGGTGAGCGCCCTGGAAGAGCGCGGCGCGCTCACCCCTCGGCCCTCCCTGTACGAGTACGCCCTGCGCCTGCACCGCGCGGAGCCCAAAGGCCGCCTCCCCAAGGGCGGCTACCCCCTGCCGGACCCGCCGCAGCAGCAGGACAGCGGCCTCAAGTGGACCGAGGCCCAAGCGGCCGTGAGCAAGGTCCTCGCCCCTCTGTTGACCGACCCGGACACCGTCCGAGCTGCCGACGAGGTCCACCTTCGCCTCCATGAACTGGGCGCACGGGATCGGCACATCCGTGTCGCCGTCGCCAAGCTGCCCTTGGACGACGAGGCAAGGGCCCGTGCCCTTGGCCGCCGCTTGGCGCGCACAGGCATCAGCACGCCGACCGTGAGCGTCGGCCTCGGTCTCCTGGCCCGCCTCGGGGAGCCGGAGGATGTGCCGTACCTCAAGGTCCTCGGCCTGCTGCGCGGCTTCACCGGGCCGGCCGTCCGGGCCCTCACCGCCCTCGACTGCCCGACTGCGGCCCTGGTATGGCTGGCCGATTGCGTCGAGGGCCGGGAACTTCGCCACATGGTCGACGCCCTCGCCGCGCGCAACGACGAAGCTGCCCGCGCCTGGCTGCTGCTGGTTCCCCTCGAACCCCGTGCCGTGGGGTCCTCGACCGCCCGCAGGATCGCCGAAGCCGTCCGGCTCGACGACGTCCTTCGTGAGGATCCGGTCGACACCCGCACCGTGGCCCAGGCGGGACGTTTGCTCTCCCGGATGACGGGTCTGCGCGACTTCCGGGCCGAAATCCTCGCCTACCCACACGCCGTCACCGCGTATGACGACCTCATCGCCCGAGCCTCCCAACTGCCCCCAACCCTTGACCACTTCGCGACACTGCTCTGCCTCGCCCTTGACCTGCACAGCGGCCCCAGCTTTCTCCTCAACTGGCGGCCCGGACAGCGCGAGGCGCTGCTGGACACCCTGGAGTCCGTACTGACTACGCCCGCCTGGGCCGCTGTCCCGGCCGACGAACCCACCGACCCCGCCGAACGCCGCCGGGCCCACTGGATCCGGCGCACAGCACGGCAGCCCTTCACCGCCCGAGCTGCATCGGCCCGGCTCCGAGTCGAAGTCGCCGTGCGCGATCCGGCAGAACCGGACACCGTCGAGACCCGGCTTCTGATCGATGGCCGCCCCCTCGTACCGGAGGCCTTCGGCCGGGGCCCCGCCAACTCCCCGGAATACCTGCTGGACAGCGGCCGCCTGCGGGCCACGGCCGAACCCCGGGAAGTGCAGCTCGCCGAGGCCTACTGCACCGAGGGCTGCTGCGGCGCTCTCTACGTCACCATCTGCCGCGACGGGGACCACGTCGTGTGGCGCGACTGGCGCCGCCCTACCACGCCGCCTTCCCGGCAGCCGCCGCCCGAGCTCCCCGAGTACCGCTTCAACGCAGCCGACTACGACACCGAGATCGCACGTGCCGAGAACGACCACTCATGGGCATGGCCGGCCCGCAACACCGGGCGGCTCATCGCCGCGGGCCTGCGAGACCGGCCGGACCTCATGACCCGGTGGGACGCTGGCCCGGGATGGGTCGGCACCGACTTCACCGACCCGGACGTGACCGTGCTGTCCTTCATGTACTGGCCTGGGCTCGCCGCCGGGCAGAGGGACAAGGACGGCCCCTGGCTGCAGTTCATCTGGAGCCTCCCGGAGGACGGCACCCCTCCCGAGGACCGAGCCACCGCCGCTCTGCACCTCCTCGCCACGTCGGACCCGAAGACCTACGCGGAGATCAGGGGCGGCAGCCGCGAGTTCGCCGAGGCGCTCGGCTTCCCGTGGCCTGAAGGCGAGAGTCGCTAGGGCGCGGCTGGGGACACGGCGCGGTACGGGCCATCCCGCTCGAGCGGGACCCCAGCTCGAGCGAGGCAAGCACGCCGGCTACCGGCCAACGACGCCCTGGCTGCGCGTCACGTCGACGGTGCGGACCGTGGCGGCCGGGGGGCCGACCGACATCGAGGTGACGACCTCCGAGAACGGCACCCGGATCCAACTGTCCGGCACCATCGCGGCCGACTCCGAACCGGCGCTGAAGGTCTCCGACATCACCGACCCGGCGGCCTTCGGACGCACCGCGCTGATCGAGGCGCTCGGACGAGCCGGGGTGGAGGTCACCAACGACGCGACGGGACCCAGCCCGGTCGACCGGCTGCCCGACGGGTACGAGGGCCGGCCGCGCGTGGCCCAGTACACCTCCCCGCCCTTCACCCAGTACGCCAAGCTCATCTTCAAGGTCAGCCACAACCTGGGCGGCAACCTCGCCCTCTGCCTGATGGCCGTCGCGAAGGGCAGCCAGGACTGCATGGACGGCTTCCCGGTGCTGGCCGACTTCCTGGAGCGCGCGGGCGTCGACCGCAAGCAGATCCAGCTCCTGGACGGCCGGGGCGGCAACCCCGTCGACCGGGCCACGCCGAAGGCCGTGGTGCAGATCCTGACGTACTGGCATCGCACCCCCGAGGCGAGGGTCTTCCGGAATGCGCTGCCCATCCTCGGCGTCGACGGTCTGCTGGCCGACAACTGCACCGACTGCCCCGCGCACGGAAAGGTGTTCGCCAAGACCGGCGCCGCCGTCGGTCTTGACGCGCTCAACAACCGCCTGGCCGTCGGCGCCATCACGATCGCCGGCTACCTGGACAAGGGCAACGGCCGCTTCGACGTCTTCTTCGCCGGCGTCAACGGCGCCTCCACCCCGACGACCGACGTCAACGGTGTGCTGGACATCGGCAACGACCTCGCCATGATCTCCGCCTACCTGCAAGAGGCGGCGGCGCGAGGCGAACACGGAGTGGACTGACTGATCGAGGGCATCCACACGCCCGGGAGCCGTGCGGGACGGCAGCGTGATCATCGCAGCCAGGAGTCGGTAAGATCGCCTGCTCATGGACGTGAGCGCAGGAACCGAGATGATCGCTGTCCCGCCGGGGCAGGTGACGCTGTCAGACCGGAGGACGCAGCGCAGCTGGTCGGTCGAGCTTGCGCCCTACCAGCTCGCGGCGTTCCCGATCACCCAGGCGCTGTACGCACAGATCACCGGCCGGCGGCCAAGCACAGCCCATGGGGACCGGTTGCCCGTCGAGGGCGTTTCTTGGTGGGACGCGGTCCGGTTCTGCAACGCCCTGTCCCAACGCGACGGATTCGCGCCCACCTACCACCTCCATGCCGGCGGCGAAGGCATCGACTGGGACGCATCCGCCGACGGGTATCGGCTGCCGACCGAAGCCGAGTGGGAGCACGCCTGCCATGCCGGGACAACCGGACCGCGTTACGGGCCGCTCGACGAGATCGCTTGGTACCGCGGCAACGCGCACGAGCGAATCCACGACGTGGGCGGCAAGCGGCCCAACCCGTGGGGCCTTTACGACATGCTCGGCAACGTCTGGGACTGGTGCTGGGACATCTACGACGCCGAGGTCTACGGCGCCTACCGGGTGCTCCGTGGCGGTGGCTGGTTCGACGAGCACTGGAGCTGCCGGGCCTCCGCGCGGCGCCGCAGCCACCCGAGCTTCCGGGTCGACGACGTAGGATTCCGCATCGCGCGTTCGATCGTGCGCTGATCCGTATCGTGTGCGATGACCGCGGGGCGGCGCCGTCTCGTGCGGGAACCGCGCACCGTGCCGCCGCGTCTCTCGCGGGCATGAGCGAAAGAACCGCGGGACGGTCCACGGGTACGAATCCGAAGACCGGGGGCGCCGCCGGATGCTTCCTGGCCGGCCTCGGTGCGACGACCGCGGCGCTCGTGTGGGCACCGCGGGCCGCATTCAGCATCGACGGCGGATTCGAGGGCCATGCCCGCGATCTGAGCGTGCTCTTCGTTGATCTGCCTCTCATCGTGCTCGGCGGCGTTCTGGTTCCGCTGTTCGCCTGGGCGCTGACCATGAGGTGGCTGCACCGTCCGTGGGTCGCGGCACTCGCATCCGTGGCCACACTCGCCCTCGGGGTGTGGGGGCTCACCGAGTGGTGGACCCCCCGCCAGCAGCCGGACCCCGGTTACGGACCCGGGATCTGACCCCGGCGTCGTCCACAGCGTCCGCACATCACAGCTACGCACTGCCGAAGCGTTCCCTCCCATGGGCCCTGTGGCCTCATCCACGCGGCGTCGTACCGCTCCGGCCGCAGCTTGCACGGCCGGGCGGCACGGCCCAGGCGGTGCTCATACGATGGAGTTGGTCTTCGATCTCGACGCCTTCGGCACGAGGAGTCCGTGATGACACACGACGCGGGGCTGACCCTTCGTATGCAGCGCATCCTGCGCGCACCGCGCACGGTCGTATTCCGTGCCCTGACCGAACCGCATGAGCTTGCTAAGTGGTTCGGCCCTGACGGGTTCAGCATCCCGGAGGTGGATTGCGACCTTCGGGCAGGCGGCAGCTATCGGATCGCCATGCAGCCCCCGGAGGGAGAGCTGTTCCATCTGGCGGGGGAATACCGTGACGTCGATCCTCCGGCACGCTTGTCCTACACCTTCCGGTGGGAGGAACCCGACCCCGACGACCGCGAGACAGTGGTGACGCTCTCGCTTTACGATCTCGGCGGTCAGGCAACAGAGCTGGTGTTCACACAGGGGCGCTTCGCCACCGAGGATCGCTACGCCCTGCACGACGAAGGCTGGACTCAGAGTCTCGACAAGCTGGAGAGACTCATGTCGGCCGAAGCATCGGCATGACGATCGCGAGCACATGGGCCTGGAACAACGAAAGGGCCCTGAGCCGCCGGCCCAGGGCTTTTTGCGTGCCCGGGATTTCCCGCTCCCCCGGCGCGCACCGAAGGCCGCTGAGCTGCTGACCCGTAGGGACGCTGCCGAGCGGGCGGTGCGGGGGCCGCTGCCGCTCCGATCTCGGCGGAGGAATCATGGTGACGGTGATGGCCCCGCCCGTACGAGGGCGGGGCCACTATTGGGGTCTACCGTGACGGCATCCCGCTCAACACGCCGCTTGGCACCGGCGCGTAGCCGGTGGCCCGGCTGGTGAAGGTGCCCCGGCCCTGGGTTCGGCTGCGCAACCGCGAGGCATAGCCGAACAATTCGGCCAGCGGCACGGTAGCGGTGATCACTGCCGTGCCTGCCCGCGCGGTCGAGCCCGAGATACGGCCGCGCCGTGCCGCCAGGTCGCCGAGGACACCGCCCACGGCGTCGTCGGGCATCGTGACCGTGACCTCAGCCACCGGTTCCAGCAGCACCATCGCGCACGCGCGCAGTGCCTCCCGCAGCGCGAGCCGACCGGCGGTACGGAACGCCATCTCCGAGGAATCCTTGGAGTGGGTGGCGCCGTCCGTCAGGGTGACCCGCAGCCCAGTGACCGGATGACCGCCCAGGGGGCCCTCGGCGAGAGCGTCCCGGCATCCGGCCTCCACCGCCCGGACGTACTCCGCAGGCACGCGTCCGCCGACAACGGTCGACCGGAACACGAAGTCAACCGCGCTGCCGTCGCCGTTGCCGTTGCCGTTGCCGTTGCCGTTGCCGTCAAGCCCTGCCTCCTCCAACGGCTGTGCGTCGAGGACGACATGGGCGAACTGGCCGGCGCCTCCATCCTGCTTGACGTGGCGGTACACCAGCCCGGACACCCCACGGGAGACCGTCTCCCGGTAGGCCACCTGCGGCCGGCCGACGCTGACATCCAGACCGTGCGCACGACGCATCTTCTCCGCCGCGACCTCCAGATGCAGCTCGCCCATGCCCGACAGCACCGTCTGACCGGTCTCACGGTCAGTCCGGACCCTCAGCGAGGGATCCTCCTCAACCAGTCGTGCCAACGCCGACACCAAACGGTCGGTGTCGATGCTCCTGCGCGCCTCCACTGCCACGGAGACGACCGGATCGGCCACCCTCGGCGGTTCGAGGATCAACGGCGCTGCCGGTGTGCAAAGCGTGGCACCGGTACGCGCCGCCTTCACTCCGACCACTGCGACGATGTCCCCGGCCACCGCCCGTTCCACCTCCGCGTGCCGGTCGGCCTGCACGCGCAGGATCCGGCCGATCCGCTCGGTACGCCGCGCCTCCACATCCAGCACCGCCTCTCCCTTTCCGATCGTTCCTGAATACACCCGCAGGTAGGTCAGCCTCCCCGTCGCGGTCGAGTTCACCTTGAACACCAGCGCGGCGAACGGCGCAGCCGGGTCCGCGACCCGCTCCTGCACCGAGCCGTCGACGGTGCCGCGCACCGCCGGCACATCCAGCGGCGAGGGCAGGTAGGCCACGGCAGCCTCAAGCAGCGGCTCGATCCCGCGATTGCGGTACGCCGATCCGCACAGCACCACCACGGCGTCACCGGCGAGTGTCAGGTCGCGCAGGGCAGTGGCCAGCGTCTGCGCGGAGAGGGTTGACTCTGCACAGAATTCCTCCAGCGCGGTCGGGTGGAGTTCCGCCACCGCCTCCTCGAGCAACCGACGCCGCCGGCATGCCTCATCCCTCAAGGCCTCCGGTACGGGGCCGTCCTCGAAGGTGTCGCAACCTTCGGACCAGACCAGCGACCGCATACGCAGCAGATCGACCACACCGACGAACCCGTCCTCCTGGCCGATCGGCAGCTGGACCACCAGCGGAACCGTGTGCAACCTCTTCCGGATCGACTCGACCGCCAGGTCCAGGTCGGCACCGGTACGGTCCAGCTTGTTGACGAAGGCGATCCGCGGCACCCCGTAGCGGTCGGCCTGACGCCAGACCGACTCGCTCTGGGGCTCGACACCCGCGACGGCGTCGAACACCGCGATGGCACCGTCGAGTACACGCAGCGAGCGCTCCACCTCGTCGGAGAAGTCGACGTGGCCGGGAGTGTCGATCACGTTGATCCGGTGGCCGTCCCAGTCACAGCTCACCGCAGCAGCAAAGATCGTGATCCCACGATCGCGCTCCTGAGAATCGAAGTCGGTGACGGTCGTACCGTCATGGACCTCGCCACGTTTGTACGTTGCGCCGGTGACATACAGGATCCGTTCAGTGACGGTGGTCTTGCCGGCGTCGACGTGGGCGAGGATGCCCAGATTGCGGACGCCTGACAGCGGATTGTCGAAGTGGTCGAAGTGACGGTGTTCGGTGCGCACAACTCTGGCCTTTCAGGAAGGACCGACAGCAAGTCAGCGCGATTTCCCGGACGGACGGAGACCTGGATCAGGCCACGCACAACCCCTCAAGGCGGCGACTCAACGTCCCGGGGTGTTTCCGAGGCGTTGGTTCAGGCCGAACAGACAGGGGGTCAGGTGTTCGTCGCGGAGATCCAGCGGCGGCCGCGCAGCCGGCGCCGGACAGACGAAGACACCAGGATCACCTCGTACCGTGACGGGGGAACAACGACAGCGGTGCGGTCACGCACGGCCCGGCTCCCCTCACTCGTCAAGGCGCGCGCTGCGATGTCGCAGCGCACGATTCCTGGTGAGTGTAGGGAACTTGGTGTGGCCGGGGCACGGGATTTTTGCGATGCGGCCCAGGTAATCTTCGGCGGAGGCGTCGCGGACCTCGTAGGGTCGCCGCAGCGGCTCCGCGCAAGAATCCCTGAAACTCACCATGGGCGGGTGCACCGAACGGAGCGGCGAGAGTATGCGAACGAACCAGACGCTGCAGGTGCCTGACGAGGCGGCGGTGAATGAGGGGCGTCGGCCACGGCAGTCGCTGTGGGCCCCCGTCCTGGTCAACCTTCTGCTGGGCGTGCCTGCGATCGCCCCGTTGTACTGCGCCCAGTGGCTGCTCACCCAGTATCTGCCCATGGACTGCCGCACTTTGGCCGATGTTGGTGTTGCGACGAACTGCGACTACCACACGCTCGACCACGGCGGTCCGATGATGCTGCTCCTGCTGGTGACGGGCGCGCTCGTCCTGGCCATGGCCCTGCTGGTCGATGTCGTGCTCCCGCTCGCACGCGGTCGCCGACTGCGCTCCTGGCTGGGCTCGGCCCCTCTGCTTCTGGTCCCGTACACGGCACTCTGGGCCCTGTCCCTGAGCGCGGGCGGCCACTGAATCAGCAACAGGTGGTCAATGGGGTGCAGTTCATGACCTTCCCCCGCGCCTCGTGGTGGTCGTCGTCAAGGCGTCGACGGTCGGCCGTCCTGGATACGACGCCAAGGCCGGTCGGCCTCCAACGCGAACGCGATTTCCAGCAGCGTGCGTTCGTCGCCGTTCCGGGCGGAGAACATCACCCCGATGGGCAGGCCCTCCTCGGTCGCCAAGCGCGCGGGCAGGGAGATCGCGGGGCTGCCGACCACATTGTTCAGCGGGGTGAAGGCAACGTAGGAGGTAAGTCGCTCGATCAGCGTCTCGTACGGGACATTGGGGCTGAGGTGGCCCAGTGGCGGCGTGGTGTGTGCAAGCACCGGCGAGAGGATGAGGTCGTGGTCGCGCAGGGCCGTCGCGTACGCCTCGCGGGAGCGGCTCAGCCGGCGCAGTACCGCGGGGGTGCTGCTCAGGCGGCGCCGGTAGTGGGCGCGTAGGCCCTGGCTGAGACCGTCCATGCGGCGCCGGTCGAAGTGGCGGTCCAGCCGCTTGCCCGTGGCGCCCACGAGGAAGGACAGCAAGCCCCAGTAGGTGACGAAGTCCTCGGCGAAGCGTCCGTCCAGCACGATCTGCACCGGCTCCACGGTGTGGCCCAGCTTCTCCAAGGCGGCTGCGGTGTCCGTCACGGCAGCTCGGGTGGCTGCGTCCGTGGTGATGCCGGTCGGGGAGTCGAGCAACAGCCCGATACGCAGCCGACGTTGCGACGGGCCCTCGACCAGGCCGAGCGGTGGCAGCTTCGGGTTGCGCCAGTGCTGCTCCGCGGCAGCGAAGAACGCGGCGGTGTCCCGTACGGACCGGCTCAGTATCCCGTCGCTGACGAGGTTGATGGGCAGGGTGCGGCCTTCTTCGTTGGCGACCAGTCTGCCGCGGGTGGCCTTGAGGCCGACCAGCCCGCAGCAGGCGGCGGGGATGCGGATGGAGCCGCCGCCGTCGTTGGCGTGCGCGATCGGCACGGCGCCGGAGGCCACCAGCGCAGCGCTGCCGCCCGATGATCCGCCCGCAGAGTGCCCCGTGTGCCAGGGGTTGCATACCGATGGCGCGTTCTCGAACTCGGTGGTGGCGTTGAAACCGAACTCCGGCAGCCGGGTCTTGCCGAGCACCGTCACGCCGGTGCTCAGGAACTGCCGGGCGAAAGGCGCGTGCCGCTTCGCCGGCCGCGGCACGTACGCGGCGCTGCCGAAGCCGGTGGGCAGGCCGCGGTAGTTGACGTTGTCCTTGATGAAGGTCGGCACCCCCGCGAAGGTCCCCGGCCCGCCCGTGGCGGAGGCGACGGCCTGGTCATACGCCGGAACCTGCACGGCGTGCAGATCCCCGCCGACCTTCCGCACCCGCTCCACGGCGGCCCGCGCCACCTCGACCGGGTCTGCTTCTCCATCGCGTATCAGCTTGGCCAGGCTCACGGCGTCGTGCTCTCCCAGCACGTCGTCACCAAAGGCATGGACAGCGGTCGCGCTCAGGGGATCGCTCACGTAGGCCTCCGCCACGATTGTCGGGACGCAATCAACGCTATGCGGCGCAGGCGTCGGCCACAACGAATCCCGCCGCCGAAGATCGCTGCCAGCCGAATCCCTGTCCCAAGTCTGACGGTCAGTCCGCCTCGCGGCCGGTCACGCAGGCCACGACTTCGAGACGCTCGGCGCGAAGGTCTGGATGCTGACGCTGAGCGTGGTCTGCGAGCTTCTCGCCATCCTGACGATCGGCCTGGTGCGGCCCTGGGGCGAGGTCGTGCCGCGCTGGATACCACTGATCGGAGGGCGCGCCGTGCGCCCGATGGCCGCCGTCGTTCCAGCCGCCATCGGCGCGGTGGCACTGACCTTGCTGTGGGCCAACGTTCCCTGGTGGTGGACGTACCCGCACGCTGACATGACAGACACCGGCGACCTCGTGGTCGGCATCCTCTACCAACCGCTGGTCCTGTGGGGTCCCCTGCTCGCCGCCGTCACCGTCTCCTACTACCGCCGTCACCGCTCCCCGCGCAGCCGGGGCACAGGGTCTTGAAACAGCTCCCTGTCGCCGATGCGCGGATCCGCCTGTTCTGATGGGCGGAGCACCGAGGATCAGCCGTCCACCGGCAGACCGCGAGGCTCCTTGATCCGCTTCATGATGATCTGCGAGTTGACCTCGGTGACGCCGGACAGTGAGGTCAACTTCTCGATCCACAGCCGTTCGTACGCGCGCAGGTCCTCGACCGCGATACGCAGTAGGCATCCGGGGCTGCCGAAGAGCCGGTACGCCTCGATGACGTCGGGGATGTCCTGGAGGCCAGCCTCGAAAGCCTCGACCACTTCACGGTCGCGCTTCACCTCGATGGAGACGAGGACTTCGAAGCTCCGGCCGACCGCCTCCGGGTCGATCACCGCGCGATAGCCCTGGATCACCCCGTCCTGCTCCAGTTGCCGGACACGGCGCATGCAGGGTGAGGGGGTCAGACCCACCCGCTGCGCCAGCTCCTGATTGCTCAGCCGTCCATCGTTCTGAAGCTCGCGCAAGATATCTCGATCGATCTCATCCATGGCGCAATTATTCACCACACTATTCGTTCATGCGCGCCAAAATTGGCGACCAAATTGCGAAGCAAGGACTCTATCATTGCGTCCGACCGTTCCGGCATCCCCGGGTCAGTCATGGGGCGCAGCCCGGCCGGGGCCACGAGCGAAGCCGGGCCGCGTGCCCCGTCGAACTCGCCGCAGCACCTGCGGCACGAACGAGGAGTGGGCACTGTGGGACGCGTCGTCGTCATCAGCACCGGCGGGACGATAGCCAGCCGCTGGCAAGGTTCAGGGTTCGCAGCCGACGCGCACGGCCAAGAGGTCATGGCGACCGCCGCGGTGCCCGAGGGCGTCACCGTCGAGGTCGTCGATCTGTTCAGCGTGAACAGCCCCCGTCTCACCACCGCTCACCAGCTCACCCTGCTCCGCACAGTGCACGAGGTGCTCGCCGACCCCGGCGTGGACGGCATCGTCGTCACCCACGGCACCGACACCCTGGAAGAGTCGGCGTTCCTGGTCGACCTCCACCACGACGACCCGCGCCCGGTCGTCTTCACCGGCGCCCAGCTCCCGCTCGACGCGGCAGACGGCGACGGACCTGACAACCTCCACGACGCGTTGCTGACCGCCGCGACGACGCGTGGTCTCGGAGTACTGGTCGCCTTCGACGGCAAGCTGCACTCCGCCCGCGGCACCGTCAAAACGCAGACGCTCGCCGCCGACGCATTCGGCGACCCGTCCGGCGCCCGCATCGGGAACATCGGCTTCGGCCGGGTCTCCGTACTGCGCCACCCCCGGCGCCCGGCCGCGCTGGCCCTTCCCGGTCTGCCGGACAACCTGCCCCGCGTCGACATGGTGATGCACCACTGCGACGCCGACCCGGTCCTGCTCGAAGCGGCCTTGAACGCGGGCGCCCAGGGAATCGTCCTCGTGGCCACCGGCGCCGGCAACGCCACCCCCGAGATCGTCGAGGCCGTCGCCTCCGCGACCTCCCGCGGCGTGCTCGTCGCCCTGACCACCCGTGTCCAGGCCGGACCGATTACCGAGATCTACACCCACGGCGGCGCGGTCGACCTCGTGGCCGCGGGCGCCGTGCCGACCGGCACGCTGCGGGCCGGACAGGCCCGGATCGCCGTGCTCACCGCGCTGCTCGCAGCCACCGACCCGCGGGAGCGGGAAGGGGTGCTGCGCCACGCGCTCGGCGAGGCCATGTCCGCCGACGCCGACCCGTCGGCCGAACTCGTCCCGGCGTAGACGCCAGCAGGCAGATCTCCTTGCACGCCGCGGAGATCCAGCCGCCCCATTTCATAGCTCACCCCGCGCCGTAGCGCACCTGACAGGAGAGTCCGCACCTCCATGGCCACGCACGACCAGGTCCACCACCCCGAGGTCCGCGCCGAGCACGATCTTCTCGGCGACCGGGACATCCCCGCCGGCGCCTACTACGGCATCCACACCCTGCGGGCGGTGGAGAACTTCCCCATCACCGGCACCCCCATCTCGGCCTACCCGGACCTCGTCACCGCCCTCGCCTGCGTCAAGCAGGCAGCTGCCCTCGCCAACCGCGACCTCGGCCTGCTGGACGGCCGTAAGGCAGACGCGATCGTGAGCGCCTGCGAGGAGATCCGTGCCGGGAAACTCCACGGCGAGTTCGTGGTCGACGTGATCCAGGGCGGCGCGGGCACCTCGACGAACATGAACGCCAACGAGGTCATCGCCAACCGCGCCCTGGAGCTCCTCGGTCACCACAAGGGCGAGTACGGCAACCTGCACCCGCTGGAGGACGTCAACGCGGGGCAGAGCACCAACGACGTCTACCCGACCGCCGTCAAGATCGCCCTCGACTTCACCGCTCAGCGTCTGCTGGACGCCATGGAGGTGCTCCGCTCCGCCTTTGCCGCGAAGGCGGAGGAGTTCACGGATGTCCTGAAGATGGGCCGTACCCAGCTGCAGGACGCGGTGCCCATGACCCTGGGCCAGGAGTTCGCCACGTACGCCGTCATGCTGGAAGAGGACCACAAGCGCCTCACCGAGGCATGCGAGTTGATCCGCGAGATCAACCTGGGCGGCACCGCCATCGGCACCGGACTCAACGCCCACCCCGAGTACGCGGCGCTGGCTTCCCAGCATCTGCGCACCATCACCGGACTTCCGCTGACCGTCTCACACGACCTCGTCGAAGCCACCCAGGACGCGGGCGCATTCGTCCAACTGTCGGGAGTGCTGAAGCGGATCGCCGTCAAGCTCTCCAAGACCTGCAACGACCTTCGGCTGCTGTCCTGCGGACCGCGCGCAGGCTTTGCCGAGATCAACCTGCCGCCGGTGCAGGCCGGTTCCAGCATCATGCCCGGCAAGGTGAACCCTGTCGTCCCCGAGGTGGTCAACCAGATCGCGTTCGAGGTCATCGGCAACGACCTGGCGGTAACCATGGCCGCCGAGGCGGGCCAGCTCCAGCTGAACGCCTTCGAACCGCTCATCGCCCACAGCCTGCTGAAGAGTCTGACGCACCTGCGGTCCGGCTGTCTGACCCTCGCCGAGCGCTGTGTCACCGGCATCACCGCCAACCGGGAGCACCTTGCCGACATCGTCGCCCACTCCATCGGGCTGGCGACCGCGCTGAACCCGCACATCGGCTACGAGCAGGCCACCGCCGTCGCCCAGGAAGCCCTGACGACCGGCCGGAGCGTCCATGAACTCGTCCTCGACAAGGGTCTGCTGACCAAGGACGAGCTGCAGTTCATCCTGCGCCCGGACAATCTCGCCCGTCCTCATGTCCGGGCCACCACGGTGGGTGCGCTCGGCGGCTGACCGTCGTTTACGAGTCTGGGCTCAGCGCAGGGGCAACACCACCTCGGACGGGTCGTCATCCGGCGAGCCGAACGACACCCTGCTGCCCAGCGGAGTGCGACCGCCGTACAGCGGGTCCTGAGTGTCGAGGACCAGAGCAAGCCGGTGTCCTGCGGGCAGGTCGTAGGCGGTGGCGAAGAGCGGAATGTCGAGCGGGAAGGCTCGGCCTGGGGCCTTGCCGGACCAGCCCTGCGGAGCGTGGGAGATCAGCTTCCCCACGCCGAGGGCATTCACATCGTAGAGGTAGCCGATCACCGTGCCCTGCGGCGCGGAAGCCGTGACGGTCGTGTGCAGCCTGACGACTCCGCGGATGTGCCGCGGGGTCGCGTACGGCGCCGACTGCCATACAGCTCCGGCCCATCGGGGCAGCAACGGGAGCGCCACGACGGGAGGCAGCTGGACCAACTGGTCGAGCAGTCCGGACAGTTCGGTGATACCGCCGTCAGCGCCCGAGTTCATACCGCCGACGACCGACGTCCGCCATCCCGTCCCAGCCGTGGCGTCGCTCCCGGTCGTGCCACCGCTGAGCACACCGGTGCCGAAGACGTCCGCCCGGCCGAGCTGCAGCCGCTCGGTCCGGGAACTGACTGCCTGCCAGGACGGATAGCTCTCGTGTGCACCGCCGGGCCGCACTTCCAGCTCCACCGGCGGCCGGGAGGTCCTGCCGCTGCCCTTGAGGTGCTCGTCGAACCAGCGAAGCGCGCTCGCCCAGGTGGCGTTGTCCAGCCCGAGCAGGCCGCTGACCTCCTGGGTGGCATGGTCGCCGGGACGCAGCTCGATCCGCTTGGGGCCGGTCAGCTTCTGATAAAAGGCAGTGATCTGGCTGGGGTTGAAGATGCTGTCCCCCCAGGCGCCGGCAAGAAAGACGGCCGTGCCGTGGGCATTGATGCGGTCCACGTACGCGCCGGGGGACCTGGTTCGCGCCCATCTGATGACGTCGGGGATGTTCCGGTCGGCGAAGAGATCGGTCAGCATCCGCTGGAACTCCGCGCTTTCGCGGCCCGTGGGCGCCTGGACGGCGGTGAGTGCGGCAACGGCCTGCAGATGCCGGGTCTCGCCGCTGTACAGCGAGTCGACCAGATCCCCCCAACCGCTCATCGCGGCCACCGCTTTGATCCGCGGGTCGGCGGCGGCGCCCATCAGCGTCAGGCCGCCACCCAAGGAGAGACCGGTCATGCCGATACGCTGCGGATCCGTCGGTGTCCGGGCGATGGCCCAGTCGATGACCGCAGAGATGTCCGCCACGTCCCTGGGGCCCGCGACGTCGACCTCGCCTCCCGAGAGCCAGAAACCGCGGACCGTGTAGGTGACCACGACATAGCCGGCTGCGGCGAGTTGCTTGCCCTGGAGGACGTACTCGAGGTCGTTCTGTCCCCAGCTGGCCGGCTGCACGATCACCGGGTAGCGGCCCCGGCCCTGCGCATCGGCACCGGGAGTGCCGGGGGCAGGCGAGAACACGTTCGCCTTGAGGACGACACCGTCCTTCATCGGGATGTCGACGCGGCGGAAGGAGGGCCCCGCAGCGGCTTGGGCCGCCGCCGCAAGCTCCGGCCCCGATTCCGCTGACGTGGGTATCGCGAATGCCGAGGGCGCCGAGGGCGCCGCGGGCGCCGCGGCGACTGTTCCGACGAGGCCGAGTGCCACGGCAAGGGCGGCACTGGCCCTCCGGACCCCGGCACGGTGTCCGCTGTGGCATTGCGTTCGTCTCACTGGGGCTCCACCTGGCTCGGACCATCGTGTCGGGGCAGCACCGCGGCGCGGTGAATCGGAGCGTAGAGGTGCAGAAACAGTCGCGGTGAGACCATGATCAGCCAAATTACTCACGGGTAGGGCTCGGCAGATCCCCCGGCGGCCGACTCCCGCTGCCAAGTCGCGGAGGGCCCGCCGCGCCGCGCGTGACCCCAACTCCGCCTTGGGCGAGCTGCTTGTGATCGCCCCTCACTCCGTGAGGTGGATCACTGCGTCCAGCGAGCCCAGTGTGGCGAGCCTTTGAGGCTTCGCCGTGGCAACGGCCAGAAGCTGTGGCCCGTCACAACGGGTGAGAGATCGCAGGGCGATCAGAGGCAGAGAGGTCTGCATGTCGACTTTCATTTGTGGTGCTCGAAGAGCATTGGGACGAGTCGCAAGACACAGCCGCAGGCGTCGCGCCGGCCGAATCGGCGCGGCGGTCGCCGTGGCCCTGGCGCTCGTAGTGGCGCTGCCCGGAACCTCACTGGCAGCCCCGGGCGACCTGGATCCCACCTTCGGCGGCGACGGTACGGTACTCACCGACTTCGGCACCAGCGCAGGTGCCGACGGCAGTCTCGACACCACGTTGGGCAGCGGCGGAAAGGTGTCCACCGACATCGGCGGCGGCAGCGCGCTGCCAACGGAGTGGCGGTGCAGGCCGATGGCAAGATCGTCGTCGTCGGCACCAGCGAGAATCTCGAGGGCGGCATCGGCTGGTTCACAGTGGTCCGCTACAACCCGAACGGCAGCCTGGACGCCACCTTCGACGGCGACGGCATGGTGACCACCCCCCAAGGGGGCGGAGCAGCGTACGACGTGGCGCAGCAGTCCGACGGCAGGCTGGTTGCCGTGGGCGCCAGCGGCAATTTCACGCTGGCCCGCTACAACACCAATGGCAGCCTGGACACGGGCTTCAGCGGCGACGGCCTGGTGACCACGGGCTTCGGGGGTATCGAATGGGCTCGCTCGGTGGCGCTGCAGGCGGACGGCAGGATCGTCGCCGGCGGCGGCGGGCCGGGCGACGACTTCGCGCTGGCCCGCTACGAGGGGGTGGCGGAATCCCGACCCCGCCCGGCGTGGACCTGTCCGTCACCAAGTCCGGTCCGGCACCGTCAGCATCGGTGACCAGGCGACGTACACAGTGACGGTACAGAACACCAGCGCCACCACCCGGGCCACCGCCGTCACGCTGACCGACGTCCTCACCGGAGCCGGCGGCACCCTCCTGTCGGCCGTGCCCAGCCGGGGCAGCTGCACCACCACCGCCACGAGCGCGAACTGCACCCTGGGCACCCTCGCCGTCGGAGTCACCGCCACCGTGACCGTGTTGGCCGAGCCCCGCGCGACCGGCACCCTCACCGACACCGCCACGGCGGACGCGGCGGAGCCGGATCCGATGGCGGGCAACGACCGCGCGACCGCCGGTACCACCGTCAACAACGCCCGGGGCTGCACGATCATCGGCACCAGCGGCGCCGACAGCCTCAACGGCGGCTTCGTCAACGACGTGATCTGCGGCCTCAGCGGCAACGACACCATCCGCCCGGGCTACGGCAACGACACCGTCCACGGCGGCCCCGGCAACGACAACATCGACGGCAGTTATGGCAACGACACCCTCATCGGAGGCCCCGGCAACGACACCGTGGTCGGCAACTTCGGCTCCGACACCCTCAACACCGTCGACGGAATCGGCGGGAACGACACCGCCAACGGCGGCTACAACACAGACACCTGCACCACCGACCCGGGCGACATCCGCATCAGCTGCCCGTAGCCCTGCAGCCCCGTAACAAGCACACGGAGCGTCAGCCGTCACCGGAGCCCGCCGACATGGGCTCTGGTGACGGCAGTTCATCAAGGGGCGTAAGCGAGAGCCTGTCGACGGCCTCAGTCCGACGGCGGCAGCAGCGTCCCCAGCGGCCCGAGGTCCAGATTGAGGTCCGCCATGGACAGCCCGTACTGGCCGCACAGGTCGCTCATGCGCTCATGCAGGACAAGGAGCGTGGCCCCGAGCCTTTCCTCCTGCGCCTCGGTGAGGTCTCCCTGATCGACCCGGTGCAGCGCCTGGCGCTCCATGAGCTGACGCAGCAGCTCGACCAGAGTGAGAACCAGCTTGATCAGATCCCGTTCCACGGTGTCGGGGTCGGCGCTGATCCGGTGTGCCGGGGTGCGCCGGGGTTCACCGGGGGACGGAAGGTCACGAGGTGCGGCAGGCAGCAGCCTGAAGGCGCGGGCGGCGGCGTCCGCGACCTCTTCGATGCGGCGTGCGGGCCCACCTGTCTCCTCAGCCGTCATGGCCGCCTCCCGACGGGCTCGTACCTGTCCAGGGCGACGGATTCTGGGAGCTGATGGAGACGATCAGGGCCCGAAGCGAAATACGTACGAGGTCGATGTCCGCAATGGACAGGACCACATCACCGGTGACTACGACCCCGCCGCTGAGCAGGCGGTCCAGCAAATCGATGAGTGCCACCTGCCGGTCCGGCAGCGGCTCCACCGCCCACGGCGGGCCGGGCGCGGTCATGAGCTCACGCCTTCCGCCGCGCCGCCGGATCCTTGAGCGGGCATGGCGAAGGAGTACGGCGCCCATGGGCCGGTGACCTCCACGCGCACACCCTCCAGCCCGTCGGCAGCATGCTCCGCCTCGGACCGGAACTCCTCGGTACGGTTCCGCGGCACCAGATAGGCGTCGTTGACGACGTTCCCGCCGACCCCGTCGGCCAGGGGGCCCTGCTGGACCCGGTGGCAGGCCCGGCCGGCGGCATACGCGCGCCCAACGGCTTGGACCCGTTGGGCGGCCTGTTCGGCCGCGCGGTAGGCGCTGTCCCGGACACTCTGCTGTTTCCTGCGGCTGCGGAGATACGCACGCCCGGGGGTGAGGCCCGCCGCCGCAGGGGGCTCCGGAGCGGCGGGCGCCATGGACGGGTCGACGTAGATCTTGACGCCCCATTCGACATGCTCGGCGAGCCGCGCCAGACGCTCCCGGAAGTCGTCACGTCCGCCGTCCAGGACGTCACGCGCCCGGGTGTCGTCGAGGTACACGGTCGCCAGGCGCAGGGGAAGGACCGTCGTGCGCGTGGCCAGGGCGTCGATGACGCGGTTGTGCGCGCGGGCGACCGCCTCCAGCCACTCCAGGTCTTCGAGATGCCGTTTGAGGGCGTCTTCGTGGAAGTCCTGCACGGGCACCGGGCTCACGACGAGCACGATTTCGTCGCTCTGCGTCCCGGTCACGAGATGGACAGGGGCATCGGCGACGCCTGTCAGCACGGCGGTGGACTCGTCCAGCCCGGCTGCATTGCGCACCACGGCGTAGGCGTACGTGACGAGGTCACTCATCGCGGGTACTCCCCCGACGACGGTCGGCCCGTGGTTCTTCCTCACCTTCAGGCAGCTCCCCGCCCTGCCTCAGCGCATCGATCTCGGCCCGCAGCCGCCGGTTCTCCTCGGCGAGCGACGGCTCGCCCCTGCTCCGGGAGGACAGAGCAGGATCGTGCTCCCACCAGTCGATGCCCATTTCCTTCGCCTTGTCGACCGAGGCGACGAGGAGGCGGAGTTTGATGGTCAACAGCTCGATGTCGAGCAGATTGATCTGAATGTCGCCCGCGATGACGATGCCCTTGTCGAGCACCCGCTCAAGGATGTCGGCGAGGTTGGCGGAGGAGCCCTGCCCGTACGGCGGGGCCGCTCTGGACGGGTAGTTGCCGAGCCTGTTGGCCAGGGGTTCAGTCATGGTGATGGCCTCATGTTCCCTCGTGCCGGGTCAGGGCTGCCTGCTCTGCCAAAAGGCCCTGATCTCCTCGAGCCGGTCGAGCAGTTCGTCTTCGCGCCGCTCGAACGTCTCCTCGTCGATGTCCCCCGCGACAAGTTGCCGTTCGAGCTCGGCGAGTTCACGCTGAACCGGCGCCGGGTCGTAGTACTCGTTCTCGGCTGCTTCCAGGACGCGGTCCACCACCCAGACCGCGCCGCGTACCGGCGCCAGGGGGAGGGTGAGGAGCTGTGTCAGCAGGCCCATGGGGATTCATTCCTTCAGACGAAGCTGTACGGAGGAAGGGGGCCGTTGAGCCGGAACTGGAACTCGTCGCCCATCTGATTGGCGACGCTCAACTCCGTGGTGAGGAAGCCCTCGTCCTGATCGTGAGCCACCAGGAAGGAGACATTGAGGAAGTCCGTTCCGGACGGCTGGGAGGAGTCGTGTTCCCGGGCGAACGGGCGCAGCGCCTCGATCACCCCCGCGGCCAGGGCATCCTGGCGCGCCTGCACCTCTCGGGCGACCAGCTCACCGAGCGCGACAGGTGCCTCGGGGCCCGCGGTTCCGTTGCGGATGCCGTCGTTGAGCTCCCGCGCCTCGCTTGACTCCTCGAGGATCTCGCGCAGCAGCGCGTCCTCTTCCTGCCCCACCTTCAGGTTGTACTCAACGCAACCCTCCAGCGCCTTGAGCCTGTCCGTGAATTCGTCCGCACGCTCCTCCAAGGCGATCCGGACGGCCTCGTCGTTCTCTGCCATGAGGCCGAATCGCAGGGGCAGCACGGTGCCGTCCGCCATGAGCCTGTCCTGGACCTCCTGGTGCGCGCTGAGGTCGCGTCGCTTGGGACGCAGATCGTCCGGAGCGTCGCTGACCACCGCGGCCAGCAGTCCGCCGCTCACTGTCCGCAAGGCCGCTGAAGGCTCCCCGACGCCGCTGAGACCGTCCAGACGCAGCGGGTGCTGCTTTTCGGTGATGGAGTAGATGTAAACGCCCATGGCTCACTCCTTCTCGCGGGGCGAACCCCGCTCACGACGGGTGCTCCGCCGAGCCGGCCGCCGTCGCCTCTCCACGGGTTCCTGTTCCTCCCCTGCGCCCTCCTCCTCGCCCTCCTCCTCGCCCTCGTCGCGGTCACGGTCGGCGACGCCCTTGAGGGAGTCTGTGACCGCTTCCACGGCGCCGGTGAGGGCACCCTTGGTCTTGCCCTTGGCTCCGCTTTCCACCGAATCACCCACGATGTCGGTCAGCTGGGCCGGCTGCTTGCTGCCGGCTTCGAGATCGAGCCGGTTGCACGCCTCGGCAAAGCGCAGATAGGTGTCGACACTGGCCACGACTATTCGCGCGTCGATCTTCAGAATTTCGATGCCCACCAACGACACGCGGACAAAGACATCGATGACGAGTCCGCGATCGAGAATGAGCTCGAGTACGTCGTAGAGGCTGCTGGTACCTCCGCCTCTGGTAACACTGCCTCCGCCTTGCGGCACCACGGTCATGGCGCCTCCCTTCACCGGCTGTGGGTCTCAGCCCCGCCGGTCGATCTGTCCACGGGTGTAGCGACGCGTTCGCTCATACGCCACCAGGTCGCCCTCCTTGTCCAGCGTCACTCGATAGCTGCCCATCACGCTGGTGGTTTCGGGGATGCGTTCCAACTCCAGAACCTCCACCTCGGCCTCCCACCCGTCATCGGTCGGTTTCAGTGACGAGACCGACTCGGGGGCACGCCCGAGCAACTCCTCCAGCTGTTTCGCCGCGGAACGCATGGCCCAAGCCGCTTTGTCCTTGCCCGAGAGGCGCGTGGAGTCACTGGAGCTGCCCCGGCCGGTGCTGCGGCTACCGCTGGACCGCCGCTTGGCGGGTTCTGCTGCGGCCATGGTCTCTCCGGTGGTCGGATCGGAGTCACATTCGATGCATAAATCTACATTTTCACCATTTAGGTACATACCCCGCATCGGCGTGGGCACTCGCACTGAGACTCCGCCGGATGAGCGGATGCGGCAGCCAGGGACGCAGCGAGCTGTGCGATACGTCCATGCGTTCCGCCTCTTCTTCAATCACGGTCTGGGCAGGGCGCATTGACCCACAGTCAGGTGCCGTGTCCTTCCCGAAGGGACCGGTCCATGAATGACACGACCAAGATCGCACTCGCGGCCGCGGTCGCGGGCGGCTACGTGCTCGGACGCGCGAAGAAGGGCCGACTCGCCTTCGCCATGGCGACCTACATCGCCGGCCGCCGGTTCGGCCTCGATCCTCAGCAGTTGGCCACGGAAGGACTGCGCAAACTCGGGGAAATTCCACAGGTCGCGGACCTGAAGGACCAGGCACGGGGCGAACTGCTGGACGCAGGGCGCCAGGCCCTGGTGGCCACCGCCGATCGCCGCCTCGGCGAACTGGCGGGTTCACTACGCGAACGCACCCTCCACCTCGGCGAGAAGGACGAGGACGAGGACGAGGAGCACGCAGAAGACGAGGAGGGTTACGAGGAGGAGCCGGAGAAAGAGGAGCCGGCAGAAGGGGAGTTGGTGGAGGAAGAGGAGCCCGAGGACGAGGAGGAGTACCAGGACGAAGAGGAACCGGAGGAAGAGGAGCCAGAGGAAGAGGAGACGCCGGAGGAGGAGCCGCCGCGGCGCCGCCGCACCGCCCGTACCGCAGCGAAGAGGCGGACAGCCAGACCCGCTCCCCGCAAGGCCGCCGCCAAGAAGAAGGCCGCCCCGGCGAAGAAGACAGCTCCGGCGAAGCGGACCGCCGCGAAGAAAACCCCGGCGAGGAAGGCAACGCCCGCCAGAAAGACCGCGAAGAAATCCTCACCCCCGGCCAAGAAGACGGCCGCTAGGAAGGCAACGGCGAAGAAGGCGACCCCGAGGAAGTCCACATCCAGTAGGTCGGCTCCCGCGAAGAAAACGGCTGCCAAGAAGACGGCCGCACGGCGGAGGTAGGTCATGGCCAAGACAGAGGAAACCTCAGGCCTCCAGCAGCTGCGCGAGGAGCTCGTCGATTACCTGAGCGCTCAGACAGAGCTCCTGGCGGACAAAGCCGGGGACAAGCTTGCGGACGTCACCGACCAACTCTTCGACGCCGCCGAGAACGGCGGCCCCCTTCCCGGCGCGGGCCTTCTCAAGGGCGGCTCCCCGTTGAAGGCGCTCCTCGGCGCGAAAGCCAAGGGCCTCAAGGACAATGTGGTGGACAAGGCCCAGAATCTGCTGGGTGGTGGAGGCGGTCGCAAGTCCGGCAGCACCAAGACAACCAACCTCGTCGAATCGCTGGACGTGGGCGTGCCGATCCGCACGGCTTACGACCACTGGACCCAGTACGAGGAGTTCAGCAGCTTCACCAAGGGTGTCCGCAGTGTGTCGCAGAAGGACGAGACCACCAGCGACTGGAAGGCCAAGGTGGGCCCGTCGACTCGCAGCTGGCAAGCCACTGTTCAAGAGCAGCTGCCGGACGACCGGATCGTATGGACCTCCGAGGGCGCAAAGGGCACAACGCGTGGCTGCGTGAGTTTCCACGAATTGGCGCCCAATCTCACCCGCATCGTGCTCGTCGTCGAGTACTACCCCTCGGGGTTCTTCGAGAAGACCGGCAACCTCTGGCGTGCCCAAGGGCGCCGCATGCGCCTCGACTTCAAGAACTTCCAGCGGTACGTCACGCTCACCGACGAGGAAGCCGAGGGCTGGCGGGGCGAAATCCGCGACAGCGAGGTAGTGCGCAGCCATGAGGAGGCGCTGGAGGACGAAGGGGAGGAAGGGGAGGACGAGTACGGGGGAGGCGAGGAAGAGGGCTACGACGAGGGCGAAGAGGAATACGAGGAGGAGGACGAAGAGTGACGGCCGGGCGCAGCTGAGGCATCCGAAATCCGTCCAGTTGCCACCTGGGTGCCCAAATAGCGCCGGTTTGGAGAACGGAGGCGCAACCAAGCACTGATCCGCGCTTCGGTTGCGAAGACCGTCATATCTGGGCGGCAGGACGAACGGCGGTCGGCCATGTACAGAGCGCGCGATCAATGCGACGTCCGCCGTCGGGGCCTGGCCCGGGCGGGGACGCCCCCGCCGAGACAGCCGGCCAGGCAACCTACGACGACGCCAAGGCCCACCTGCCCCAGCCCGAGCAGTAGCGGAACCCCCGGGCCCTGACGACCGTCAGGGCAGCGGCGTTCCGCCGGTAGCTGCAACAGCCGGTCCGCCTGAGTGGGATCACCCCTGGGCGTTCGCGGCGAAGGTGACCGCGAGATGGGCCGCCAGCGGCTTCGGGGCCGGCGGGCAGAGACGGGCGCCGAGGTATCCGTCCGGGCGGATCAGGAAGGCCGTCGGCGACTCCGCCGCGTAGAGGCGGGCGAACTCGCCACGGGTGTCACGGTAGGCCGGCAGGCGGTGCGCGTCGGCCGGTGCGTCGGCTTCGAGCACCACGCAGGCTTCGACCCGGCCTCCGGAGGACTCCCGCGCCGTCTCGGCGAGTTCGTCGAACCCGTGCCCGAACTCGTGCCCGTAGAGCAGCAGTACGTGTCCGCGGTCCCGGAGCAGGTCGTACAGGCGCAGCGGGTAGGCGGCGATCTGCCCGGTGATGCCGCCGCAGTCCGGGGCCCGGTCGCCCAGGCGAGGTCCCGGGCCGTCGCCGGGCGGATCCACGATCGGGCTGCCCGGGTAGGAGACGAGCAATTGTGCCTCGCGCAGCATCAGGGTCGTCGGGTCGGCGCGGTCGGCCTGGATTCCCGCCGCGGCGTGCCGCACGGTGCGGCCGACGACCTCCTCGCCGACCGGCCGGCGTTCGGCGTCGTAGCTCGCGAGCAGGCCGGGGTGGGCGGCCCCCTCGACCGCCAGGGCGAGCTTCCAGGCCAGGTTCCAGGCGTCCTGGATACCGGTGTTCATGCCCTGGGCGCCCGTCGGTGGGTGGATGTGCGCGGCGTCCCCGGCGACGAAGATCCGGCCGTCGGCGTACCGGTCCACGATCCGGTGGCTGATGCGGAAAACCGAGGCCCAGCGGATGGCCGAGGCGGTCGTCGGCCGCGGCGACAGCCGGTCCAGGACGGCCTGGATGTCGGGGAGCGCGGGGGCCCGGCCGCCCTCCAGGCCGTGCGCCACCCCGTCGGACGCCCCGGCGGCCGCGGCCTCGGTCTGCCGCGCGGTCGAGAGCTCGGGCGGTACGAGCATCGACATCCGGTAACGGCCCGTGCCGGGCAGCGGGATGCAGACCAGCAGGTCGTCGATCGCGCCGTCGCCGTCCCGGTGCATGGCGCGTACGGCGTACCCGTGCGGGAGGTCCCAGTCGACCTCCACGTCGGCGAGCATGTACTCCTCGAGGAAGGCGCCACCTTCGTAGGTGAGCCCGAGCCCCTTGCGGACGACGCTGTGCGCGCCGTCGCAGCCCACCAGGAACCGGGTCCGTAGCTCTTCCTCCGTACCGGAGAGGGTACGCAGGCGGCTGGTCACCCCATCGGCGTCCTGGGCGAACGACACCAGTTCCGTGCCGCGCTCGATCCGGGTCCCGTACCGCGTCAGGAACTCGTCGAGGATGCGCTCGGTCTCGTACTGCGGCAGCGCGGCGAAGCCGTACGGCACCTCGGGCGGCAGGACGAGGTCGATGCGGGGCTGCTCTGCGCCGTTGACGTACATCAGCTGCCCGCGCATCGGGACGGCCGCGTCCAGTGCGGCCCGGACCAGGCCCACCCGGTCCCAGATCTCCAGGGTGCGCGGCTGGATGCCCACGGCTTTGGCGTACGGCAGCCTGGCGGGCAGCCGGTCGACGATCCGGCAGGAGACTCCCCGCCTGCGCAGCTCCGCGGCCGCGGTGAGGCCGACCGGGCCGGCTCCTGCGACCAGTACGTCCGTTGCGTAGGTGTGCGCCACTGGCGCCTCCCTGGCGTGCGGCTCCCGTACGAGTCGGTGCACTTCCATGGTCGCCGGTCGTCCGGCGGTCGGCATCCCGTCGGGCCGCGAGCGCCGCGCCGCGCTGCTGTCGTCGCCTGTTCCGGACGGCGTGGCAGGCGGAATCAGGCCGACGCTCGACGGTCGGGGAGTCGCCCCGGTCACCGGCAGGGCACCGCCTAATCTTCCAGACCTGACGTCTCATCACGAAAGGAACGCGTCGTGCCTTCTCGACTCAACCCGTACATCGCCTTCGACGGCGACGCCCGGCAGGCCATGGAGTTCTACAAGGGTGTCTTCGGCGGCACCCTGACGGTGAACACATTCGGCGACTTCGGCAGGGAGGCAGCCGGAGACGCCGCTGACAAGATCATGCACAGCATGCTCGAGACCGACAGCGGGTTCACACTCATGGCCTCCGACACCCCGCCGGAGATGGACTACAAGCCCGGGACCAACATCTCCGTGAGCGTGAGCGGGGAGGACGCCGCCGAACTGCGCGGCTACTGGGACAAGCTCTCCGCCGATGGCACGGTCGCGGTCCCGCTGGAGAAGCAGATGTGGGGCGACGTCTTCGGCATGTGTACGGACCGCTTCGGCATCACCTGGCTGGTTAACATCGTCCAGCAGCAGGCCTGAACGCTCAGTGGCGTGCCGGCCCCTCCCCCTGGCGGCCGGCGCGTCACTCGCGGTCGCCGGCTTCCAACGTCAGGGCGCCGCGAGCCCGCCGGGGCCGGAGCCCCCCGGCGGCGGGATCGGCACAGTGGATACGGGCAGTGGCCACCCCGGCGCAGGCCTCGGCCGTGCCGGTTCGGATGCGTCGGGTGGGCCGGTCGGGGCGGACGGGTCCTTGTCGGCCGGAGGCGCTGTCGGCGCCGGCTTCGCAGGCGAGGCGCCGGGCTTCGGCGATGGACGGCCCTTCGACGAGGGCTCGCCCCGCTGCTGAGATGACGCACGGTCAGGCGCCGCTGCTGCGCCCGGCACGATGTAGCCGGTGTAGACGCGCATCCAGCTCAGCACAAGGTGCAGATAGTCCTCGGAGTGGTTGTAGGCGAGGACCGCACGCCGCAGACCGTCGCCTCCCCGCAGGTCGCCCCCCGCCGCGCAGAGGTAGCGCCCGGCGGCCAGCCAGGCGTCATCGATCTGGTGCGGATCGGCCGCCGCGTCGCCGTTGCCGTCCGATCCCCAGCGGCGCCAGGTGGAGGGGATGAACTGGGCGGGACCCACGGCACGGTCCCAGACGCGGTCGCCGTCATGGACACCGCCGTCGGTGTCGCGGATGGCCATGACACCGGGGCCACCGTCCAGCCGGGGGCCCAGTATGGGAGTTCGGGTCACGCCGTTCGCGTCCAGGTCGCCGCCGCGGGCGTGGCCGGACTCCACCCGGCCGATCGCCGCCAGCAGCGCAACTTCGAGCCCGCACCCCGGCTGCGTACGGGCCAACGTCCGTACCGCGCCCCGGTAGGCGGCCAGCACCCGGCCCGGAATCCCGTACGCGGCGGGCAGGCGCGGCGCCACGAACCCGCCCCGGCCGCCTGCCTTGGCCGCGGACGGGGTGTTCCAGGGCACCGGGCGCGTTTCGGGGACGTACAGCATGGCCGGTGGCGGCTCGGGATACAGCGGCGGGGTGCCGCCTCCCCTGTCGGCCGCCACGGGCGCAACGGGCGCAGCCATCGCCGGGGACTGGCCTGCCAGTTGCCATACGGTGGCCGTCGCCATGCCGCCCGTCGCACCGACGGCCACGAGGCCCGCCAGCGCCCGGGACCACAGCTGCGAACTGCGCGCCCTTGCCCGCCGACGGCTCACCAGCACACCGGCCGAGCGCCCAGGGGTGCCGTCCACGCGCCGCCCGACCCGCGCATGAAGAAGGCGCAACGCGTGTCGGCGGTTCCCCGCCCGTTGACGTACGTCAACGGGACGGTCAGGCCGCCGAATCGCTGCCCACGGAAGGTGTACAGCTCCTTCATCAGTCCGGCCCTGCTGATCTCGCCCGCGCCGCGCGCCGCCTTCTCGAACACCTTCGCCGACGCCCACCCCTGCGCGGCCGCGGGTCCGGGCGCCTTGGCTCCGTACTTCCTCCACGCGGCGTCGAACTCTCCGAAGGCGGGCGTCGACACACCCGTGAAGGGGAAGACGGCCATCGAGGCCAGCACATTCGACAGACCTGGCTTGGCCGCGGTGTCCGCCCCCACAGTGGCCGAGGGCTGGAGGAACTGAGGGCTGAAATTCTGCCGGCGGCACGACGAGGCCACCCTGGCCACGGTGTTCGGGTCTCCGGTGACCAGCATCAGCTCCACGCCCGCGTTGCGTGCCTGGAGGCACTCGGCGGTGTAATCGGGCTGGGTGAGCGAGATCTTCGCACGGTAGACCGGGTCGAGGCCGAAACGCTCAGCCGCCCGGCCGCTCCCGAACACGCGGTCCTCCGCGTGTGCGCAGGCATCGCTCTCGGTGCAGAACAGGCCGCCGATCTTCTTGCCCTTCCCGTACGTCGCGCCCACCTTCGCCAGCCCGTCCATCTGGGAGTTCGTGCCGGGGCACTGGCTGAACAGCACAGGGCTGTTCGTCCACGCGGTGGTCGAGCAGTCTCCGCCGACGACGGGGACCTTCTTCTTTTCGACGTAGCCCTTCCAGGCAGCGAGAGTGTGGGTGGTGGTCATCGCGGCGACGATCGCGACCACGTTGTGCCGCTCGACCAGTTCCTGCACCTGGCTGCGGCCCTTGGCGGCATCGGCCCCGTCGTCCATCACGATCACTTTGACCATGCGGCCGTTGATGCCGCCCGCGGCGTTGGTGGCCGCCGCCCAGGCCTGCAGGGCGCGCGGCCCCTGCGCGAAAGCGACACCCCCCGGTCCCGAATAGGTGCCGACGCTGCCGATGACGATGG
Organism: Streptomyces sp. NPDC005408; assembly: GCF_040606445.1. Lineage (NCBI taxonomy): Bacteria > Bacillati > Actinomycetota > Actinomycetes > Kitasatosporales > Streptomycetaceae > Streptomyces > Streptomyces sp. NPDC005408. Next base: position 61,200 of record NZ_JBEXEX010000011.1, read on the forward strand.
GCCCCCCGCCGCGGCCCGCACCGCTGCCGCCTGACGTGCCCTTCCCGCCGGTGCCGCCGGCCCCTCCCGCTCCGGCCTGGCCCGATGCACCTGCCGCGCCGCTACCCTGCCCGGACTTGTCTCCCGCAGCGGCGTCCCCGGTCTGTCCCTCGCCCGCCCCGTCCGTTCCCGGCAGGTTCTCGTCGGCCACCGCGCCGCTTCCGGACCGGCCGCCGCCGGAGCCGGCCCGGACAATGGTGTCGTGGTCGAGCCGGCTGCCGCAGGCGGAGAGCACCAGGCTCAACACCGCCATGGCCGCGAGAGCTCTGCGGGTTCGGGGTGGGGTCACGGTCTCCTCCATCACGTGTGCGCGCCCAGGTACTGCTCCATGAGCCGGGCGCCGTCCAGTTCGCCGGGTTCCCCTGCGAATTCGGTACGTCCCCTGTTCATGAGATAGACGTAGTCCGCCAACTCCAGTGCGCGGGTGACGTATTGCTCGACGAGAAGCAGCGCGCATCCGGAAGCGGCGAGCTCGCCGAGAAAGCCGAAGATCTCGTCCACGACCACCGGGGCCAGGCCCATGGACACCTCGTCCAGCAGGACATAGGCGGGGTCGGCGACGTACGCGTGAGCCAGCGCCAGCATCTGCTGCTGACCGCCGCTCAGCGACCCCGCCGTCTGGCGGAGTTTGTGCCCCAGAACCGGAAAGGCCGAGACCACTTTCTCGATCGCCTCGCCGACATCCTTGCCTGCGGCCTGGATGAGGATGTTGTCCCGCACCGTCAGGGTCGGGAACACCCCGCGTCCTTCCGGAACATGGCAGACCCCGTGCCGGGCCAGGACGTGCGGGGGCTTTCCGGTCAGGTCCCGGCCGTCCAGGCGGATCCGTCCCGAACTGGGCGCGAGGAGGCCGGAGGCGACCCGAAGGAGCGTCGTCTTACCCACTCCGTTGGGTCCCAGCAGCGCCACCACCGAGCGGGGCGGCAACCACAGCGACACATCGCGCAGTACAGGTGTATCGCCATAACCGGCGCTGATGCCCTGCAACTCCAGCATTACGCCGCCTCCGATCCCAGATACGCGGCGCGCACTGTTTCGCTGGCCCGTACCTCGGCCGGGGTGCCCTGGAAGATCAGCTCGCCGAAATCGAGGACGCAGAGGTAGTCGCAGACGGACATCACCAGCGCCATGTCGTGCTCGACCAGCAGTACCCCGCAGCCTCGTTCGGCCACGACCCGGGTCACGATCGCACCGAACCGTTCGGTCTCCGCGGTATCCAGACCCGACGACGGTTCGTCGAGCAGCAGCAGCGAGAACCCGCCGGCCAGCACCCGGCCGAGGTCGACCAGACGGCGTTGCCCGGTCGACAGCGAAGCCGCCGGCGCATGGCGAAGATCCTCCAGCCGGCACAGCTCCAGCACCTCCTCGGTGGCGGCGCGCACCGCCTTCCGCTCGGCCGGAGGGCACCACAGCTGCCTTACGGGATGGCTGCGCGCGAAGCGCGCCTCCAGGCCGAGGGCGATGTTCTGTTCAACGGTCAGCGAGTCGAACAGGTCCATCCGCTGGAAGGTCCGGCCAAGGCCCAGCTGTGCGCGCGCCGAGGGCGGGCGGCCGGTGATGTCCTGGCCGAAGAGATGGACCGCGCCTGCCGAGGGCCGCAGCAGCCCGGAGCAGGCATTGAACGTCGTCGTCTTTCCCGCCCCGTTGGGGCCGATCAGACCGGTGATCCGCCCGAGCGGCGCATCGAAGGACACCCCGTTCACCGCGGTGTTCCCGCCGAACCGGATCGTCAGTTGCTCGACCCGCAGTCCGGCCTGCACCGGCCCCTCCTCGCCCCGGCTCACCGCGATGCTCCCCTCGTCAGACCGCCACCGACCCGGATCCGCGCCGGCTCACCGCGCCGCACGGTCCGTGCGGCAGCGAGCCGCAGCCGCTGTGCGGCGGGACCTGCCGTGCCGAGGCGCTCGGCGGCTCGCGTCTGCGTCGGCTCCGCCCTTCCCGCACCCGAGCTGCGGCGTCCGGCAGCACCGGCTTCGCGGAGGGCGACCATGAGCGCTCCCAGGCCGAAGGCCACCGGCAGCCAGGCGACAACGGTCGCGTTGGTGACGTACGCCGGGACGATCACCATCTGCGCCGCCGCAGCAACCGGCGCGGCGGCCCGCAGACCGGTACAGAGCACCAGGAGCGCCAGCCAGGTCAGCGACGCGTACGACACGAACGGCACCCCGCTCGCGGACTGTCCCTGCGAGGCGTGCAGCGCGCCGGCAACTCCGGCGATGAACGCCGAGATGGCGAACACGGTGACTCTGGTGACATTCACTCCTAGCCCGAGGGTCGACAGCGTGGTCGGCGAGTCGGACATGGCGCGCAGCAGCCGCCCCAGCCTGCTCCGTCCGATGACCGCGATCAGCAGCGCCGCGGCGACGGCGAAGGCCAGCAGTACGTAGTAGAAGGCGGTGTCCCCCTCGAACAGGGCGGGTCGCGTCGCGGGCAGTGTGCTCGTCGCCCCGAACATCAACTCCGAGCCGTAGACGACCCGTTCAAGCAGAATCCCCAGCCCGAGTGTGGCCAGGGCCAGATACAGACCGGACAGCCGGATCGCGGGTATGGCCACCAGCACGCCGACCGGCACCGCGACCGCGCCCGCGAGCAGTACGGCGAGCAGCCAGGGCAGCCCGGCCCCGACCGCGAGATGCGAGAACGTCGAGGAGCCCACCGCGACCAAAGCGGCGTGCGCGAGGGACACCTGGCCCGAGGTGCGTACCAGCAGGTGGAGCGAGGAGAAGACCAGCACGAATACCAAAGCGGTGGAATACACCGGCAGTTTGGCACCCACCACGAACGGGACCACGCACGCCACGAGGACCGCTCCGAGGGCCAGCGCCCGCGCAACTGTGCTGTTCACCAGCGGCCGCGACACAGGCGCCGAGCGGTGCCCGCCGACTTCGACCAGCTTGCCGCGGCCCGCCAGCAGCAGGACGGCGAACAGCACCAGGAACGGCAGCGCGGGCGGCAGCCCCGACAGCAGCTGCGAGCTGGACACCGCCTTGGTGGCCACAGCCGCCAGCACCCCGACGAGGAGCCCGCCGGCGTACGTCAGCGGAAGGCTGGAGAACAGCCCCACCGCCGCGGCCCCGTATGCCTGCACCACCAGCAGCGTCAACAGGAGGGCGTCCAGGCCGATCTGAGGGGCCAGCAGTACACCGGAGACCGCGGCGAACCAGCATCCGATCAGCCACGCCCAGCTCCGCACCGCGAACGCGCTCGTGCCCGCCAGCTCAAGGAGTGCCGGGTCGTCGACGACGGCCCGCATCCTCACGCCCATCGACGAGGCGCGGAAGAACACGAAGAATCCGAGCGCGCCGAGCGCGGCCACCATCGCTGAGATCAGCTGGTCGACACCGACGTTGACGCCGACCAGCTCAACGGTGTCGGTGGGCAGGAAGCCGGGGAAGTCCAGTCCGGCACCGCCGTAGTGGGCGACCAGGGCCATGGTGACGGCCAGTTGCAGACCCACGGTTGCGACGATCTTCGTGGTCGGGGTGGCTCCCGCGAGGCTCCGGGTGATGCGTTCCATGACCAGCGCGATGCACGGCGGCACCACGACCACGGCGAGCGCCAGCGCCACCGGCCAGGGCAGCCCGCGCACGACCCGCAGTTCGTAGTACGCATACGCGGCCACCGCGGCGATCGCCCCATGCGCGAAGTTGAAGATGCCGGAGGTCTTGTAGGTGAGGACCAGTCCCATCGCGGCAAGCCCGTAGACCGAGCCGGTGGTGATCCCGATGACGACGAACGGCAGCCAGTCGTTCATGGCGCACACACCCCGCACAGCTCGCCGTCCTCAGCGGCGGCCAAAGTCACGTCCTTGCCGGTCAGAAGCGGGCAGTCGCGACGGTGCAGCCTCACCATGCCTGCCGCGCGTACCAGGTGCTGCGACGAGGCACGCCGCAGCGGCTTCTCCTCGTACGGATCCTCCTGCTCCTCCCGCGGCGCAAGGGAGATCAGCGCGATACGCCGGTCCCCCACCGCCCGCCGTGCCCTCAGCAACCACAGGCACAGGCCGATCGAGGAGACCGCGAATCCCGCCACCGCGAGGTTCAGCCACGCCGTCTGCCGGGCCACCGACGCCGTGCCACCGGCGCCGAACCATGCGGTCACGATCAGGGCGAACCCGGCCAGGGTGGTGCCGCAGACGATCAGGACGTCGCGGTCCTGCCACGGTTCCGCGCGCCTGCCAGCTCCCGTCACGACACTTCCTCGGCCGACGGAAGCAGAACGGTGCGGTCGTGGTCGACGGTGCGGTCGCGGCCGACTGGGGCCGCGCCGACCTCGACCGCACCGAGTTCACCGGAAGCCCGAATGGCCCGCTCGATGCGGTCGAGCTTGCGCCACTCGTCGCGCAGATCGGCCGACAGCCACAGGGCGGACGAGACACCGAGCAGAAACAGTCCGCCGATCCCCGCGCTGATGACGTACGGCACCTGTTCGGCCACGTACGCAGTCCCGCTCACCCCTCGCCAGCCGCTGACCAGCACCACGGCTCCGCCGACAGCGGTCGCCGCCGCGGTCAGCCGGTCCCACTGACTGCGTACCCGGGTCACGATGTCCATCGAGTCCTCACTCCCAACAGGCGCAGCAGAGTTCCGAAGGCGAACGTGGCCCCGGCAGCGAACGCGACGACGAGATAGAGACCGGTCAAACCCATATCGACCGGGTTGCCGATCAGTCCTGCGGACGAGGGGTCCTTCGGCGGGGCAGCGGCGTTGTCGCCCGGTGCAGGCGGCTCCTCACCCGGCTGTCCCCCAGGCGCCGGGTCCTGCGGCTCCAGCGGAGTACCCGCGTCGCCGCCGACGCCGCCCGCGGCCGGGGGTGGCGCCTCGACGGGGGGCAAGTCCGCGCCACCACCTGGTGGTTGCTCAACCGGGGCGGCCGCGGCGAACGCGCCGCCGAAGGTGTAGTGCACGGTGTAGACCGCGCCCGACTGGGTGTCCTGCTGCCGTACGAGAACCTCCACGGCCGCCGAGGTGACGCCCCGCCCGGACTGTTCCGCTCCCAGATACCGGACCCGAACGCCCGCGGCCTCGAGCGCCTTGGCCGGATCGCCCCCCGGCAGGGCGGGCCCCTTCTGGCCGACGGCCCGCACCCCGTCCGTGGTGATCTCCACGACCTGACCGGCGACCTCGGTGCGGCCGACGGTCAGCTGTGAGTCGCGTACGAGCTTGCCGTCCGCACCCACCTTCGCGGTCGCGAGGCTGCGTATCCGGCCCAGCCGCAGCACACCGTTGAGGGTCATCGGCTGGGTGTCGGAGGTGGCCGACGCACTGCTCACCCGCCGTACCGGATCCACCGCCGCGGTCGCGAGCGCGGTGGTCTCCCCCGACGCGGCGCCCTCCTGCCCCAGCCACGTACGCGCCTGCGCGCGTGTGGAGTCCTTGTCGCTGTGCGAGCTGAGCGTGTGGCCCTGCTGTCCGCTCTCGGCATTCGTGGCTGACGGATAGCGGGAGGTCGCGTACGCCGGGTAGCCGGGAATCGACTGTCCCGTCTGACTGCCTATCAGAGCGGGCGCCGAGACGACCGTCTCCCCCGGATATGGGTTGGCGGCGAACCCGGTCGACTCCTCGACACCGTGGTCGACACACGCCTGCGCGACCGGAACGCCCACACCCGTCGGTGCCTGCAGCAACGTGTTGTCGCTCGCGCTGACCATCACCTGAACGCCTTGCGCGGTCGCCGTCACCGGACAGCCCTCCTCACCGGCACCGGGCTCGGCCGCCGTGGCCGCCGTGGCCGCCGGCGGAAGGCAGATCAGGAGCGCGACCGCACCCGTCCCGGCGAACGCACGGCGACGCAAGGCGATGCGAGAGGTCGCTTTCTCAGACATGGAGGTCCTCCGCAGGCGTCGACGGCTTCACTTCACAGCGGGGCAGGTGCGGGTCTCGGTAACGGGCTTGTGCCAGCACTGTCCCCGACACCACGTCGACAAGCAGGCCCGATCCCGGCTGGCGACTACGCCACTCCCACTCAGTGGGACACAGCGACGGACGCCAGATCCGCCGCCGACGGCCTGTCATAGCTCTTCCTGTTTCACGGAACCTGCGATACCGCTAGCCAGGCAACTTCAGCGTCAACCACCAAGCGGAGGTGGAAGGTGACGGTCCCGGCTACAGCCGACGCGTACGTGGGCAGCTCTCCTGTCAGGCAGGACGGCGGCCCGACCGCCGTGGCTCCGGCTCGGCCACAGCCCCTGGCCCCGAACACCATGATCGAGCGGATGACGCTCATCCTCGACGCCTTCGATTCCGGTACACCCAAGCTGTCCCTGCTGGAACTTGCCGAGCGCACCGGCCTGCCGCGCTCCACCCTGCATCGCATCCTCGACCAGATGATCCGGCTGCGCTGGCTCGGGCACTCGGCCGGCGGCTATCGCCTCGGCATGCGCACGCTCGAGCTCGGCGGTCTCGCCGCGGGTCACAGCGAGGTCCGGGACGTCGTCGGCCCGTTGCTGCACGAACTGTGCCGACGGACCGGATTCGTCGGCCACCTCGCGGTGCTCGACGGGCGCGAAGTGGTCTTCCTGGACAAGGTGGGCGGGCGGTTCGCCGCCAACCTGCCCACCCGGCTCGGCGGCCGCATGCCAGCGCACACCACGGCAGTGGGCAAGGCGATCCTCGCATCACTCGATCCGCACCACATCGACGCCACCTACCGCCCACGGCTGCCTGTACGCACACCACGCTCGATCCGCACCACCGCCGGCCTGCACAACGAACTGGCACGAATCCGCCGACGGCACGGGGTGGCCATGGACAACGAGGAATCCCTGACGGGGATCTCCTGCGTCGCGGCCCCACTGCGGGGACGCGGTCCGGCCACCGCCGCGCTCTCGCTCAGCGGCGATACGCAGGCGATGGACCTCGGACAACTGGCACCGGTCGTCCTGGAAGTCGCGCGGGAAGCCGGGCACGCCCTGTTCACCACACGGCGGCGGTGGCTGTAGCGCGCACCGGGTCGCCGGACGCGGAATTGGACTTGGTGGTCGCTGCGCCCGTCGTTGTCGACGTGCGTCAAGAAGCGCTCCGTATGGAGTTCAAGGGCGGCCGCATGCGGGACGTACGAGGGATGGGCTGCACAACTCAGTGGGCCCAGATGACGCGGCGTTTGTCATTCCTCCAGTTACGGAACTCGAAGTACAGATTGATGAGGGTCGTCAGAGCCGCCGTAGCGAAGGTGGTCAACCAGAGCATCGCGACCCTCCGCGCCATGGGCGTTCACGTGCTCTACGGGGAGGGAGGGTTCGTTCCGAACGAGCCTGGGCAAGGCCGACCAGACGCGTATCCATGGCACCTGGCTGGCCGCCGCAGAGTCAGCCGTCAGCCGACGCGACACGCAGTGACATGGTCATCCACCCCGATGCACCCCATTTCAAGAGGGAATATGGACACGACTTGACTCAGTGGTTCGCGCCCTTGATCCGACGATGAGAGACCTGTTCCCGTGCCGTGCGCCAACGTGATCGTGTCTGCTCGACCACGCTGTCCCACTGCTGGCGGACCTCATGGTCTGAAGGGCGCTGGCCCTTACGGATCCGGCTGAGCTCGTCTCGTACTTCTCGTCCTAGTGCAGCCGATGCGACGAGGACGAGCATGGCTGAGAAGAGGGCCGAGATCATCGCGAAGACGGCACCGACCACCCCGTAGCGTGAGACGGAGGAGTTGAAGAGACGCGGCAGGTAGAGGGTTGCGCCCACGGAATAGACTCCTGTCAGAACGGCCGCGGCGACGCCGAACGGGATCAGGTCGGGCCAGGTGATCCGCTTCGCTGACAGGATCCACCCGCTCCAGACAAGGAACACGGCGGTCACCGATGCCTCGGTGGCCGCGGTCACCAGACCTAGCCCGCTCCTGCCAAGGACTGCGGAGAGCCCCCCGGTGACCGCTGCGTAGCCGCCAAGTGTAAGGATCCACAACAGGCCGTTTCGTGTGTTGCGCACACTGAGCGGCTTGAGTTCCCATGTCTGTTCGAAGAGCCGCTGCGAGGCCCGCGCGAAGCTCAGCACCGAGATCGTCAGGAACACCACCCCGAAGATGCCGACGCTCGCGTTTGTGCTCTCGGCGGGGGAGAAGAGGGAGTTGACCGCCTCGGCGCCCGCTCCGGAGAGGCTGTAGCGCTTGATGATCCGGTCCGCGGAGTCGTACTGGACGAAGTCGCTCAGGACGGCGCTGCCGAGGATTGTGAGCGGAATCAGTGCGGTGAGAGCGCTGGACGCCAGGGCCATCGAGCGGTCGAAACCAACGATCCTCTGAAACCGGTTGATGACTCGCAACGCGAAGGCGGGACGCAGCCAGAATGTCAGCGTTCTGACGAGCCGCTCGCGATTGATCCTCGCCGTCCTGCCCTCCGTGAAGATCGGAACCTCTCTGGCGGCCGAGCTTAACGGACGGTCATGAGGTCGATGACGGGCGACACGGATGTTTCGCTCAAAGGGTTCTGAGCAAGGTTGACATGGATCGACGCCATCCATGGTTCCTGGCCCGTGCGGTAGTGGCCTGTCCGGCGCCGTACATGGCGAAGGCCCCGACCATGAATGTCCACACGAGGATCGGGAACACGGCGACGCGTTCCATGCCTCCCATGCCGAAGCCGAGGTACTGATGGGAGAGGTGGAGAAGCGCTGCACCGATGGCCAGGGCACCCAACAGACGTGTCACCCAGCGAAGACTGTGCAGCATGCCCCGCGCAGGGCCGACCCCCGCCAGGAGGAGGCCAAGATTGCCCGTCCCCATGATGAGCAGGGCGCCCAGGACATGCAGGTTCTCCTTGATGTCGGCCGGCGCCAGACCTACCAGGACGAAGCCCAAGCCGGTCCCCGCCAGTAGAACCCGGGCCCAGAGGCGGCTCCGCCCACTGCCCCACACCCCCCAAGTCAGGGCGACACCGACGATGAGCAGTGCCCCGGTCACCACGAATGAGGCGATCATCAAGCCGTGCTCCGGCGAGCAGACGTACCGCAACTCAGGCTCCGCCTGCATCCCGCAGTGGACGTTGCCGAGATCGCTGATGTTGTTGTCGGCCCAGCTGTATGGTCGGCGCCACGCAGACTCAACTACGTAGTGGACCAGGAAGAACTGCACCGCACCGACGGCCCAGGCGATGAACCCAACCTGCTGCCGCAACGTTAGTGTCATTGACTTCATGGCCCCAGACGATCATGCCGCCTCGACGTGCCACACTCCGGCAAACCCCCTAAGTCCTTCTCGGGTTTACCGGACAGACGCGATCTCCAAGTCATCGACAGCGACCCACCGTGGCCCGAGCGCGCACGGCTGGCGAGGTCAGGCACGCTTGGCGGCGAACGGGCCGCCGGAGCCGAAGGCCAGGGCGGCGAAGCGTTCGCCGATGCGGCGGTGTGTGGCGGCGTCCGGGTGGAGCTGGTCGGGCAGCGGCAGTTCGGAGAAGTCCGCCTCGCCGTAGAGGTCGCGGCCGTCGAGGTACTGCAGGTTCGCGTCGTCGGCTGACCGCTGCTTCACGAGGCGGGCCAGTTCGTCCCGGATGACGTTGAGGGTCAGCTTCCCGCCGGCCCGTTCCGCGGGGTCGCCCGCGGCCCGGAACTGGAGCCTTCCCGCACCGAGATTGCTGAAGTCGGGGACGCTGGGGCCGGGGGTGTCCTCGTGGATGGGGCACAGGATGGGCGAGACGACCAGGAGCGGAGTGGTGGGTTGGCCCTCGCGGATGGTGTCGAGGAAGCCGTGCACCGCGGGGCCGAAGGCTCGCAGGCGCATCAGGTCGGTGTTGACGAGGTTGATGCCGATCTTGACGCTGATCAGGTCCGCGGGGGTGTCGCGCAGAGCGCGGGCGGTGAACGGGCCACCCCCTCGTGGCCGGCGGCCGACGGTCGCCGACCGCCAGGCGATCATCGGGGTCATCCGCGCAGACCAGGCGCCGCTTTCGAGCGCCTGGTCTGATCGAGTCCCCAGTGGCGTGCCCACGGAGGGCGGCCGCGGGCATGGTCTGCCGGATGGGTCTCAGCAGCCGACGGACCAGGTGTGGGAGCCGCCCCGGTCGTTCGCGCCCGAGTCGTAGCCGACCTCCTGCCCGGGAGCCAGGCAGAGGGTTACAGCTCCCAGCAACTCGCGGCCCTCGTACACCTTGACGTGGTCGGGGACGCTCCGCCCGGAGATGCCGTGGTTCGCCCACGAGGAGTCGTGCCTGAACATGTCGCCCTCCCACCAGTGGTCGTCGCCACTGTGCTCGATCTTCATGCCCTCGAAGTTCGCGTCCGTCCAGACACAGAAGTAGCCGCTGCGGCAGGGCGCTGCCTGGGCGGCGGCCGAGGTGGCCAGCACGGCCCCGGCAGAGATCAGGGTGGCTGCGAGGAGCGTGGTGAAGCGATTCATGGTCGTGGGTCTCCCGTCGGTGGTTGGTTGTCGAGCAGGTCTGTGGCGCCGGCGAGGGCGTGTGTGCGCAGCCGCTGCCAGTCGGCGATCTCGGCGCGGTGCCGGGCGCGGACCTCGGCGAGGCTGCGGTGGGTGTGGGCGGATTCGGGCTTGAGGTTGTTGACGATCACCGACGCCCGGAACCAGCGGCGCTGATCGCCGTAGAGCCGCTGCTGGGCGGCGGCCAGACAGCCGTCGGTGTGGGCGCGTACGACGTAGCCGGTGGGCAGGGCGATGGACAGCTCTGCCCAGCCCGTGCCGAAGAGCGCGGCGGTGACCCGCTGTTGCTCCGCGGCCGGCGGCGGACTCTGCCCGGATCGAGGCGGGGTGAGGCCCTGTCGAGTGAGGCAGGCGTCGGTGAGGTCCTGGGTGGCGGCCTTGATCACCTCGTCCGGCGCGGGGCGGGGCGCCGGGGTCGGGGTCGGGGTCGTACAGCCGGTCAGGAAACACCCGGTCAGGAGCAGAGGGCCGGCCAGCAGCCCAACTACCCGCGTACGAAGGCGCATCTGCGGATCAGCCCGGCTGGCACCCCATCGTGGTATCGCTCACGCCGTCGAACTTCGCCCCCCAGGCGGTCCAGTTGTTGTCGTAGTCATCCGGGCGGATCTCCCGGTAGAGGCAGCTGCCGCCGGGTTGGTAGCTGATGGCGTAGACGCTGACGCCGGCGTGGGAGTCGAAGGAGTAGGCGTGCCGCTTCACCCGGGGGTCGGCCTCGCTGTAGCCGGGCGGAGTGTAGGCCCAGGCGCCTCCTGAACCCATCTGGTTGGGCTCGGGCCAGAAGTACACCTGGCCCGGTGGTACGGCCTGGGCAGCGGGCGCAGTCAGGGCAGCCGCGAGGACGGCGGCGGCGGTGGTCCTGCGTCGGATACTCGTGATCGATTCAACGGCCTACCGGGCGACCGGTCACGGCAGGTGAGCTCCGAGATTCAATCGGCGCCGCTGCAAGGTTAATTCGCCACAGCACACGAGAAGCAGCGGTCCGGCGCCCTGGCTCCCGGCTGGCCGATACGGGCCTGCGGGCCAACGGGCGATCTTCCGGACAGCGAAGTTCACAGACTCCGACGGGCGGGTCGGCCCCACCCCGATGGCAACGGTGACGTATCCCTTGTCGATGGTGGATTGCGCTGTCGGTCCCATCGCAGATCACGGCCCGTGTTCGTGCCGCCCGAAGCATGCCCCTGGGCGCATCCTGCCGCGCCGAGGATGGAACGGCACATCCAGGATTCACCTCTACGGTGTCGCACCATTGGTTTCCCGAAAGGCAGTGTTGATATGGCCGTCGACGCATCGAGCGTCGCACCCGAGCGGGACCACGAGTTCGGCGATGAGCGCGGGACCGCTGGGCAAGGCACCTCGTCGTCATGGCGAAACGCCTGGCCCCTGGCTCTGTCGCTGCTGCCGCTCGGTCTGCTCGTCATGGCGTCGTGGATCGGCCGGTACGTGCGCCCGAGCGCGGACGAGTGGTGTTTCCTGCCGAGCGTGCGGGACCACGGCATTTCGGGGCTGATCGGAAAGTTCTACTTCACCGACAACGGACGGGTCGGCAACGGTGTCCTCGTCGGGCTGTACGCGCAGTTCCCGGTCGCCGGGCACCAGTGGTTCGGGCTGATCAGCGGCGTGCTCATGCTGGCCCTGCTGTGGGCGCTGAGTGTTCAACTGCTGTGCAGGGCACATCTGGAGGTGCCACGCGGGCTCCCGCTGCTCGTGGCATCCATGATCACCGCAGTGTTCCTCTTCGCGACCCCCAATACGTACAAGACGTTCTACTGGCCCGCGGCCTCCGTCTCGCACACCGTGGCACCCGTGCTCGCCTGCGCTGTCGCTGTCCCGCTACTGCGCGCGCGTGGCCGCCGCAGCCGCACGGCCGCGCTGGTCATCGTGTTCACGGCAGGCGTCTTCATGGGCACGCTCTCCGAGGAGGCGTCGGTCGTCGCGCTGGTGGTGCTGTCCTGTGTGGTGCTCTTCGCCCACCGCGTATTCGCCGTGCGGGTAAGGGCCTTTGCACGCCGCTGGTCGCTGCTCGGGATGGCGGGCGTCGCCATCGGCACCGTCGTACTGGTGACATCTCCTGGTTCGCGCCACCGCCGCGAGCACTACGGCGCCGACCGCGCCTCCATGCTCGCCCCCGAATCGCTGCTGAACTCGCTGCGCGGATACGGGCACATCCTGGAGACGATCCTGAGCACCTGGCAGTACGCCGGAGCTGTCGCGGTCGGCGTACTGCTCGGCCTGCTGGCACGCGCCCGCGCTGGGCGGCCCGCCGTCCTGCTCCCCTGCCGCCCGCTGCTGCTCGCCACGCTCGGCGTGGCCGCCTTCCTGGTCTCCGGCTACCTGTGCACCGTCATCACCTACCCCGTATTCGGAGCGGACGTGGTGACGACAGAACGCACCTGGAACGACTACCTGCTGCTCTACGTCATGCTGCTGGTCGGCGTAGGTGCCTTCATCGGGCGCTCACTTCGCCTGCGTACGCGCCACAGAGGTGCGACCGTCACGGCGGCCGCGATGGTATGCGCGGCGACCGTGCTGGGACTGGTTGGTCCGCTCAACGGGCTGGGCGACGCGATGCAGGTACGGGCCGAGAGGTGGGACCGCCAGGACCGGTATCTGCGCGAGCAGGCGGTGGACGGCGCCAAGGTCGCCCCGTACACGCCCAATTCGGTCGCGCGGATGCTGGAGCCGTTCAGCAACCAGGGCCGCAGGAAATGGCCGGCGCAGTGTGTCGCCGACTACTACCACCTGGACAAGGTCACTTACTCGACACAGGGTCCCTGAACTCGCGGGCGGAGGCGGAGTCGGCGGCGTGGGAGGTGTTGGTCTCCCGGACCACATAGTGGGGCCGCCGCTTCGCCTCGTGGTAGATACGGCCTACGTATTCGCCGATGACACCGAGGGTGGCGAGCTGGATGCCGCTGAGGGCGACGATGGCGGTGATCAGCGTCGCGTAGCCAGGGGTGTCCACGCCGTCGAGCAGGACGTTCGCGATGATCCACAGCGCGTAGCCGAGGGCAGACAGGAAGAGCCAGAGTCCGGTGTGAATCGCCATGCGCAGGGGGCGGCTGTTGAAGGAGAGCAGCCCGTCGATGCCGTAGTTGAGCAGGCGCCGGCCGCCCCACTTGGACTGCCCGGCCGCCCGCTGCACATTCTGGTAGGTGAAGCTGACGGTGTCGAAGCCGATCCAGGAGAAGAGCCCCTTGGAGAATCGGTTGCTCTCCGGCAGGGAGAGGACGGCGTCGACCGCTCGGCGCGACAGCAGCCGGAAGTCTCCGGCCCCGTCGACGACTTCGACCTCCATGAACCGGCGCACCAGCCGGTAGTACGCCCGGCTGAGCGCCCGGCGAACGGCCCCTTCCCCCGCGCGGTCGCGCTGGGCGATGACCTGGTCGAAGCCGTGCCGGTGCAGCTCCAGCATGCGGGGCACCAGCTCGGGAGGGTGCTGGAGATCGGCGTCCATGAGGACGACCACGTCACCGCAGGACATCCTCAGCCCGGCGAGCATCGCCGGCTCCTTGCCGAAGTTACGGCTGAAGGAGGTATAGCGCACGCGGGGGTCCGCGGCCGCAAAGTCCCGGAGGTGGATACGGGTCCGGTCGCTGCTGCCGTCGTCGACGTAACAGATCTCAAATGCCGTCCCCGTCGACTCGAGAGCGGCGACCAGTGCCGTGTGAAAAGCGTCGATCACCTCACTCTCGTTGAAGCAGGGTACGACGACCGATGTATGGACCGTTGTCATCTCTCTCCATGCGCTGGGGTGCGGGCCGGCTGCGCTACTGTGCAACTCGTCGCGTAGGGAGGATGGTCGGCGCGCCGTGGAGGTTGCCTCCCGAACGCACAGTCGCCACCGACGTCACGAAAGTCCGTCATGACTTCGTCACGTCACAACCTGCGCCGGACGCCGCCCCGGCCACCGCCAGGGCCGACCGCTCGGCATGCCCGTACCCGGCACGCCGACGTGATCCAGTGGCTGCGCAACCGCGGCACGCGCCTAGGCTCGCATCGAGCTACGTGACCAGCCGAAATCACTCCCGGCCGCGTTGCGTAGTACCAGCTGCGGTTCGTCCTCCACCACCAGCACCCGGGTCATCGGCGTGCCCGCCTTTCTGTTGTGCGCGAGGGTTGTGCCGTCGTGGACCGAGGCGGGAGCCGACGACCCGAGGGGACTCCTCGGGCCTCGGACTCCCGCCTGCCGCCCTGACACGATCACTTGTCGGTGAGTTCCTTGAGCGCGATGTTGAGCTTGAGGACGTTCACCGTCGGCTCGCCCATGAAGCCGAGGATCCGGCCTTCAGTGTTCTGCTCGACGAGCTTGTCCACCTGGGCGACGGAGAGGTGGTTCCTCTCGGCGACGCGGTGGATCTGGAGCTTCGCGTACGCCGGGGAGATGTCCGGGTCCAGGCCGGAGCCGGAGGAGGTGACGGCGTCGGCCGGCACCTCGGAGGGCTTGACCTTGTAGCCGTTCACCGAGTTGTCCTTGATGACTGCGGCTTCTGCGGCGACGACCTCGGCGCAGAGAGTGCCTTCCTCCGCGTCCTTCGGGTCCGTGGGGCAGCGGCCGTTGACCGCGCCGTTGTCGCCGGACCGGTTGGTCGCGCCGGAAAGGATCAGCGAGTACTGGGTGTTGACGCTGTTGGAACCCAGGCCGTTGGACGGGCGCGGCTGGAACCACTTCAGGTCCGGGACCGACGCCTCCTCCGCGTTGTTGGGGTCCTGCTTCGGCAGGTCGTAGCGCTGGCCGATCAGCTCGGAGCCGACGACCTTGCCCCCCGACTTGATCTCGGAACCGTTGGCCTTGTCGTTGAACAGTGCGTGGGCCACCCCGGTAATGGCGAGCGGGTAGATGACGCCGCAGACGAGGGTCAGGACGAGCAGGGCGCGCAGCCCGGCCCAGAGCAAACGGGCGGTGTTTCCTACGGAGTTGTTCATGAGGTCACCCGATGCCAGGGATGAGGGAGATGAGCAGGTCGATGAGCTTGATGCCGATGAACGGGGCGATCAGGCCGCCCAGGCCGTAGATCCCCAGATTGCGGCGGAGCATCTTGTCCGCGCTGGTCGGCCGGTACTGCACGCCCTTCAGGGCGAGCGGAACCAGCGCGATGATGATCAGCGCGTTGAAGATGACGGCGGACAGGATCGCCGACTCGGGGCTGGACAGGTTCATGATGTTGAGCTTGTCCAGGCCCGGGTGTACCACCGCGAACATTGCCGGGATGATCGCGAAGTACTTCGCAACGTCGTTGGCGATCGAGAAGGTCGTCAACGCTCCCCGGGTGATGAGGAGTTGCTTGCCGATCTCGACGATCTCGATGAGCTTGGTGGGGTTGGAGTCCAGGTCCACCATGTTCCCGGCCTCCTTGGCGGCCGAGGTACCGGTGTTCATCGCGACGCCGACGTCCGCCTGAGCGAGCGCGGGCGCGTCGTTCGTACCGTCGCCGGTCATCGCGACGAGCTTGCCGCCGGCCTGCTCACGCTTGATCAGCGCCATCTTGTCCTCGGGGGTGGCCTCGGCGAGGAAGTCGTCCACGCCCGCCTCCTCCGCGATCGCCTTGGCGGTCAGCGGGTTGTCGCCCGTGATCATGACGGTCTTGATGCCCATACGGCGCAGCTCGTCGAACCGCTCCCGCATGCCGTCCTTGACGACGTCCTTGAGGTGGATGACACCCAGTACACGGGCGCCCTCCGAGTCCTCGACGGCGACCAGCAGCGGCGTGCCGCCGGCCTGCGAGATCTTGTTGGCAGTCGTGTCGGCATCGTCGACCACCTGCCCGCCGTGCTCCCTGACCCACGTGAGAACCGAACCGGTCGCGCCCTTGCGGACCTTGCGGGCCTCGCCGTTCTCGAAGAGGTCGACCCCGCTCATGCGGGTCTGGGCGGTGAAGGGCACCCAGTCGGCGTGTGTCAGTTCGCCCTGGTGCCGCTCGCGCAGCCCGTACTTCTCCTTGGCGAGTACGACGATCGAGCGGCCCTCGGGCGTCTCGTCGGCGAGCGAGGAGAGCTGGGCGGCGTCCGCCAGCTCGGCCTCCGTGACGCCCTTGACCGGTACGAATTCGGCGGCCTGCCGGTTGCCGAGGGTGATGGTGCCGGTCTTGTCGAGCAGCAGGGTGGAGACGTCACCGGCGGCCTCGACCGCGCGGCCGGACATCGCCAGCACGTTGCGCTGCACCAGCCGGTCCATACCCGCGATGCCGATCGCGGACAGGAGCGCGCCGATGGTCGTCGGGATCAGGCAGACGAGCAGCGCAGTCAGCACGATCACGGACTGCTCGGCGTGCGCGTACTTCGCGAACGGCTGCAGCGTCACGACCGCGAGCAGGAAGACGATCGTGAGCGACGCGAGCAGGATGTTCAGCGCGATCTCGTTGGGCGTCTTCTGCCGAGCCGCGCCCTCGACCAGGTTGATCATCCGGTCGATGAAGGTCTCGCCGGGCTTCGTCGTGATCTTGATGACGATCCGGTCCGACAACACCTTCGTACCGCCCGTGACGGCACTGCGGTCACCGCCCGACTCCCGGATGACCGGGGCCGATTCACCGGTGATGGCCGACTCGTCGACCGACGCCACACCCTCGACGACGTCTCCGTCGCCGGGGATGATGTCGCCCGCTTCGCATACCACCAAGTCGCCGATGCGCAGATCGGTGCCCGGCACCCGCTCCTCGGTCGTGCCCACCAACCGGCGGGCGACCGTGTCGGTCTTGGCCTTGCGCAGAGTGTCGGCCTGCGCCTTGCCACGGCCCTCGGCGACCGCCTCCGCCAGATTGGCGAAGATCGTGGTCAGCCACAGCCAGGCGGCGATCGCCCAGCCGAACCGGTCTGTCGGGTCCTTGATCGCGAAGATCGTCGTCAGCACGGAGCCGACGAGGACCACGAACATGACCGGAGATTTGATCATGACGCGCGGGTCGAGCTTCTTGACGGCGTCCGGGAGGGACTTGATCAGCTGCTTGGGGTCGAACAGACCCCCGCCGACGCGGGCAGCGTCGTGCTTGTGACCGGTGGGCACGTCCTGGTGGGGCGCACGGGTCGGAGTTGCGGTGGACATGGAGCCGGGCTCCTCGAGCTTCTTCGTTTCGGGGGTCATGACGCCAGCCCTTCGGCGAGCGGACCCAGCGCCAGGGCCGGGAAGTAGGTCAGACCGGTGATGATCAGGATCGTGCCGACCAGCAGCCCGGTGAACAGGGGCTTGTTGGTACGGAGCGTGCCCGCGGTCTCCGGCACCGGCTTCTGTTCGGCGAGCGAGCCGGCCAGCGCCAGTACGAACACCATCGGCAGGAACCGGCCCAGCAGCATCGCCAGACCGAGGGTGGTGTTGAACCACTGCGTGTCCGCGTTCAGACCGGCAAAGGCCGAGCCGTTGTTGTTGCCGGCCGAGGTGTACGCGTAGAGGATCTCGGAGAATCCGTGCGCACCGCTGTTGGTCAGCGAGTTGACGGGGGTCGGCAGCGCCATCGCGGCGGCGGTGAAGCAGAGCACCAGCGCCGGGGTGATGAGGATGTAGCAGGCCGCGAGCTTGATCTCTCGGGTGCCGATCTTCTTGCCGAGGTACTCGGGCGTACGGCCCACCATCAGCCCCGCGATGAACACCGCGATGATCGCCATGATCAGCATGCCGTAGAGGCCGGAGCCGGTGCCGCCGGGCGCGATCTCGCCCAGCTGCATGCCCAGCAACGTGATGCCGCCGCCGAAGCCGGTGAAGGAGGAGTGGAAGGAGTTGACCGCACCGGTCGAGGTGAGCGTGGTCGCTACCGCGAAGATCGACGAACCGCCGACTCCGAACCGCGTCTCCTTGCCCTCCATCGCGCCGCCGGCGACGTCAAATGCCGGGCCGCCGTGGTGGAACTCTGTCCACATCATCAGCGCGGTGAACCCGAGCCAGATCGTCGCCATCGTGGCGAGGATCGCGTAACCCTGCTTGATGCTGCCGACCATCTTTCCGAAGGTGCGGGTCAGCGCGAACGGAATCAGCAGGATCAGGAAGATCTCGAAGAGGTTCGAGAAGGCGTTGGGGTTCTCGAACGGGTGGGCGGAGTTGGCGTTGAAGTAGCCGCCACCGTTCGTGCCCACCTCCTTGATGGCCTCCTGTGAGGCGACGGCGCCGCCGTTCCACTGCGGCGAACCGCCCGTGAGCTGACCGACTTCGTGGATCCCGGCGAAGTTCTGGATGGCGCCGCACGCGACCAGGACGATCGCGCCGATCACGGAGATCGGGATCAGGATCCGGACGGTGCCGCGCACCAGGTCGGCCCAGAAATTGCCCAGCTCACCGGTGCGGGAGCGGGCGAAGCCCCGCACCAAGGCCACCGCGACGGCGATACCGACGGCGGCCGAGACGAAGTTCTGCACCGCCAGGCCGCCGGTCTGTACGACGTGGCCCATGGCCTGCTCGCCGTAGTACGACTGCCAGTTGGTGTTCGACACGAACGACGCGGCGGTATTGAACGCCTGGTCCGGGTCGATCGAGGAGAAGCCCAGCGAACCGGGCAGGGAGCCCTGTACGCGCTGCAGCAGATACAGGAAGAGGACGCTGACCGCGGAGAAGGCGAGCACCCCGCGCAGATACGCGGGCCAGCGCATTTCCGCATTCGGATTGGCGCCGACGGCCTTGTAGATCCACTTCTCGACCCGCAGATGCTTCGTCGAGGAGTAGACCCGGGCCATGTAGTCGCCGAGCGGACGGTATGCCAGTGCCAGCGCGGCTATCAGCGCGAGCAGCTGGAGCACACCGGCAAGGATGGGGCTCATGTTGGGGCTCAGAACCTCTCCGGGTACACAAGGGCGAGGACGAGATAGCCCAGCAGGGCGACGGCCACGATCAGACCGACAATGTTCTCGGCAGTCACAGCTTCGCCACCCCCTTGGCAATGAACGCCACCAGTGCGAAAACCGCGATCGTGGTGACGACGAAGGCCAGGTCGGCCATCGTGAGCTCCTGAAGACGTTCGGAAATGTCTCTGACTTCTAGAGGAAAGCCTGTTTCCGGCCAGACAAGCGCGCCGTTGACGGGTCCCTTACGGCCATGGGCGCGCTCTTGACGGCTCTCTTACGCCACCCGTCCGACCTGCGAAGAAACCGGTGGGCCGCACTCCGACAAGGGAGTACGGCCCACCGGCCACGCCGTTTTCCGGTCACTTCCGGGCGCCCGCCCGGCGCGGCTGGACCCCGGTCATCTAGACCCTGCGACTGTCAGCCGTCGAGGACCGGGCCCGCGGTGTCGAGTGCCGCTCCGGCATGCTCAGCGAGAGTCACCGCCACCAGCCGTGCCTGCAATGGCGGGACGACTCCGGAGGTGGGCTGGAGCATGAACCGGACGCAAGTCCAGCCGGAAGCGGAGCCTGCAGATCACCGCGTTCGTATCGCGGCGGACGGCGTGCGCGACGCCGCACCGCGCTGGTTCTGCAGGAGCCGCTGCCACAGGCACGCCAGGACGGTCACGCCCTCGACCGGCTGCAGCCCGAAGCGGGAGATCAGCACGGACAGGCCGATGTAGTTGCGCCATTTGTACGAACTCTCTCCGAACCCTAACGAGTTCTTGATGGCCTCCGGGTCCCTTCGGTCGTGCCTTTGACCAGGGGACGCGACATACGCTCGCGCCGTGGTCAACGTGACCGAGGTCCTCAAGCGGCTGGTGATCGGCCGGGCACGGCGCAGCGAGGAGTTGGGCGAGACACTGCTGCCCAAGCGCCTCGCTCTGCCGATCTTCGCTTCCGACCCGCTGTCCTCGGTGGCGTATGCCACCCAGGAGATCCTGCTGGTCCTCACCCTCGGCGGCCTGGCATACCTGCATTTCACGCCGTGGATCGCGGCCGCCGTCGTGGCGCTGATGACCGTCGTGGTGCTGTCGTATCGCCAGGTGGTGCACGCCTATCCGAGCGGCGGCGGGTCCTACGAAGTCGCCTCGACGAACCTCGGCCCGTCCGCCGGGCTGGTGGTCGCCGCCTCGCTGCTCGTCGACTACGTGATGACCGTGGCCGTCTCGGTCGCCTCCGGCGTGGACAACATCATCTCGGCCGTGCCCGCCCTGGTGGACTACCGGGTACTGATGGCGCTGATCTTCGTCGCCCTGCTGACGGCGATCAACCTGCGCGGTGTACGCGAGTCGGGCCAGGCGTTCGCCGCCCCGACGTATCTGTTCATCGGCGGCGTGCTGATCATGGTCGGCACGGGACTGTTCCGCTATCTGATGGGTGACGCACCGGTGGCCGAGAGCGCCGCGTACGGCGTCAATGCGGCGCCCGGGGACGCGAACCTGGCCGGACTGGCGTTGGTGATGCTGGTCCTGCGTGCGTTCTCCAGCGGCTGTACGGCACTGACCGGCGTGGAGGCGATCTCCAACGGTGTGCCCGCTTTCCGCAAGCCCAAGTCCCAGAACGCGGCGACCACCATGGCCGCGATGGGCATCATCGCCATCACGATGTTCGTCGGCGTCACCACGCTCGCCATCGTCGCCAAGGTCCACATCACCGACGACTCCTGCCGGCTGACGGGGCTGACCGACTGTGAGGGCTACACCCAGCGCACGGTGATCGCGCAGCTGGCGGCGTCCGTCTTCGGCGGCGAGAACAGTGTCGGCTTCTACTTCATCCAGGCCGCCACCGCCCTGGTCCTTGTCCTGGCCGCGAACACCGCATTCAACGGCTTCCCGCTGCTCGCCTCGATCCTCGCCCAGCACCGTTATCTGCCGCGCCAGTTGCACAACCGCGGCGACCGGCTCGCGTTCTCCAACGGCATCCTCGCGCTGGCTGTCGTCGCCGGTCTGCTGCTGTGGGGCTACAAGGCGAATGTCACCAGCCTCATCCACCTCTACATCCTGGGCGTGTTCACCTCCTTCACGCTCTCCCAGACCGGCATGGTCCGGCACTGGAACCGGGAACTGCGCACCGAGCGGAATCACACGGTCCGCCGCCGCCATCAGCTGGCTCGGATCATCAACGCCACCGGCGCCGTCATCACCTGTCTGGTCCTGGTCATCGTGCTGGCCACCAAGTTCACCGAGGGCGCCTGGCTCGCGGTGCTCGCGGCGATCGTGCTGTTCGTGATGATGCGGGGCATCCGCCGCCACTACGACACCGTCGCCGCCGAACTCGCCGTCACCGACCCACGCAGCGAGATGGTCCGGCCCTCCCGGGTGCTGGCCATCGTGCTGGTCTCCACCATCCACAAACCCACCCTGCGGGCACTGGCCTACGCCCGCGCCTTCCGGCCGGACCACCTGGAGGCGCTCACCGTCGCGGTCGACCGTGACGCCTCCACCGCGCTCCAACAACAGTGGGAGCGCTACGAGATCCCCGTGCCGCTCACGGTCCTCGACTCCCCCTACCGCGAAATCACCGGGTCGGTTGTGGGGTACGTCCGCTCCATCAGACGCGACAGTCCCCGCGACGTGGTCGCCGTCTTCATCCCCGAATACGTCGTCGGCCACTGGTGGGAGAACGTGCTGCACAACCAGTCCGCCCTGTGGCTCAAGAGCCGTCTGCTGTTCACCCCCGGCGTCATGGTCATCAGCGTCCCCTGGCAACTGAGCTCCTCCGCCCGCGCCGACCACCCGGCCGCCCGTGCCCCCGGCTCCGTACGCCGCGGAGAACCCACCACGGCGCCCAAGAGCAGCGACCTCAGCACGCACGAGTAACCGCGCATACGGCGCGAACATCCGTTCACGAGAAGCTACTTGGGAATGCGCCGGAGCCGCCTCCATCTCGGCGGCATACATATGCGGCGGCTGGCGTGACAGGGAGACGTCGTACGACCTCTCCTTGCCCATCCCGCCAACCAGCTGACCAGGCCCGGGGCCCAGACCGGCCGGTCTGGGCCGCATCCGCTGTGAAGTGTTCGACGCCGCGCGGTGCCGCGCTGGCCCCGTTCCCCGCCACACGGGCAACGCAGCGGGTCAGCCGGTGCGCACTGCCGTGACCGTGAACCGTTCCACCTCGGCGATGTGACCGCCAGTGGACGCGACAACCGTGAGCACCGGGTCACGGGCGCCGGTGAAGGACACCGACACCTTCCAAGGCTGCGCGTTGCCACCCGCCGACGTACAACACGAGCTGCCCAACGGCGCCGCGGACGACGGCTGGCGCACCTGTACGCGGATGCCCTCGTCGACTCCGGTGATGCGCCCGCCGGTCTGCAGCGGGGAGCTCACCAGCGACCCGTATCCGGGCGTGGTCAGGGAAAACGTCGCGTCATCGGTGCCCACCACCTCCCATGGGGCGTCCGGGCCGGTGCCGTACCGCACGAGGTGGATGACCGCCGCCGTGCTGCTCTCGGGCCCGCTCAATGCGACGCCGATATGGGCCTGTCGGCCACTGACGGTGTGCGCGGAGATGCGGCCGATGTCCTTGAAGCCCAGATAGCCCTGGGTGAAGGACAGTGCGGTCTGGTCCGGGTCGAGATGCCAGGGCTGGTGTCCGCCGGAGTGGTAGTCACGCTCCCACGCCTGGGCGGCGGCGAGCGTGGCAAATGGCCACAGCGGCTGCAGACGCCCCGAGCCGATCGCGGGCCCAATGACGCCGGGCGCGGGCGTGGCCGGCGGCTGGGTGCCCGGTGGCTGCGTGCCCGGCGGTGTGGTCGGCGACGGGGCCGAAGGGACGGGGGTGGCCGACGGCTGCGACGGCGAAGACGCCCCGGGTGCGGCGGACGGTGATCCCGACGCGTCGGAGGACCCGCCGGAACCCCCGCAAGCGGTAAGCATCAGCCCGGTCACGGCCGTTGCGGCGAAAAGGCGGAATGGGAGCCAGATGTTCATGAGTGCCCCAAGAAGCATGTACCGACCGCCGATGCAGGCCGTGCACTTATCCTCCCACTACTCCGGCCCACGTCACAGAGTGCAGAGCATACGTATCCGAGGGGCATGCGCATCACTCGCGCGACTCAGATCTGGCCTTGCCCGTAATACCTGCCGAACTGTTCGAGGAAGCCGGGATCGCCGGCGTACTTCCCTTCGTCCCACTCGGGGGCGTCCTTGATCTCATCCTTGGTCCGGTCGACGTAGACCTTTTCCGCGGCGAGGTCGATGCGATTGATGGTTCCCGCAGGCAGAAGCACGTGCTTGACGAAAATCCACACCCCTGTGTCGACGACGAGATAGGCGGCTCCGACATCTTCCGAATGCTTGTCGATCTTGCCGATGCTGCCATCGGTCGCCTCCACCTTGAAACCGATCAGATCGATTCCTGTCTGATACCCGGACGTCGACTGGTAGGCCCAGATGTCTGCACTCACGGGACTCTCCTTTCTGGCTCGACGGGCTGGAGTTTTCGACTACCAGACACGAGTGCCCCTGCGCCGTGCGGACTAACAAACGCGCTGGCGGGTTCAGGGCACGTGCTTGGACGCAGGCGAGTGAATGAGGTGCGTGTCGGCGGCAGTGGGCGAAGCCGTCATCTGCGTGCCGTGCATTCTCGGTCTCCGAAGTCCCGACCGGCAGTGGAGGAAGCTTGTCGTGCCTGAATCCGTTTCGCCTCCTCTCGGCCACAGTGGCGCTGATGGCACTGACCGGCTGTGCCGCCGTCGCCGAGCGGGAACAGGCGGCGTCCCGTGCTGCGGAGCGGTTCGAGAGCAGCCTGCGCAAGAGCGACGGCGTGGCCGCCTGCACCGCTCTCGCCCCCGGCACCCTCGAGGAGTTCGAGGACAGCGCAGAGGCGAAATGCCCCGCGGCTGTGACCGCTGCGCAACTGCCGGACGCGGGCGCGGTCCGGCTGGTGGATGTGTACGGCCGGCAGGCGCGGGTGGTACTGCACGGCGACACGTTGTTCCTGTCCGCCTTTCCGGACGGCTGGAAGATCACGGCAGCGGGCTGCGCCCCTCGTGGCGGTCAGCCGTACAAGTGCATTGTCAAGGGGGAATGACGTCGTGACGCGGACGCTGTTCGGCCTGTGTCTGGCGGTCGTCTACTGCGGTCTGGCCTACTTCATCCTGGTGGGGGCGACCCAGCGTTGACGTCAGTGCGCCGCATCCTCAAGGAGAACAGTCTCACCCTCGGCTTCGGCGGTGCGTTCCTCTTGGCTCTGCTGGGTCAGGCCTTCGCAGGGCACGCCGGCTTCAACGACGAACTGGTCGCCGACCACCTGCATCCCATCGGCCTCGGCGCCTACTTGACCTCGTCCGAATTCGCGGTGGACGTCACGGAGAACTGGCAGTCGGAGTATCTGCAGTTCTCCCTCTACATCTTCGGTACGGTCTGGCTGGTGCAGCGTGGCTCGCCGGAATCCATGAAGGTCGACGAGGCGGGACCCGAGTCCGACAAGGACCAGAAGGTCGGCGCGTTCGCCGAGCCGGACTCGCCCCGGTGGGCGTACATCGGCGGCCTGCGCCAGGCCCTCTACTCCCGCTCGCTGGGCATCGTCATGGGCAGCGTGTTCGTGCTGTCCTGGCTCGCCCAGTCCATCACGGGCGTAATCGTCCACAACGGTGCGCGACTGCGCGGGCTGCAGGCGCCGTTGAGCTGGTCCCAGTACGTCACTTCGGCGGACTTCTGGGACCGCACCCTGCAGAACTGGCAGTCGGAGCTGCTGGCAGTCGCGTCGATGGTCATTCTCTCCGTGTATCTCCGCCAGCGCGGCTCACCGGAGTCCAAACCCGTCGGATCCGCGCACAGTGCCACCGGTGTGGAGGGCTAGAGGGTGTCTTTGCGCCGGATCAGTCCTCGCCCCGGACGATGTTTTCATCGGAGGGCTTGCTGTCGCTGTGGCACCCGTTGTCAGCGCCCCTTCGCATCACTGCCGGCTGGCAGGTGCGCACCCGTTCGTCGGCGGGGGTTCGGTCGGTGATCGTCCGAAGTCGGGGTCGTTCCCGGTCCGTATGTCCGCGTCCAACAGGCCCGCATAGAACTCCGCCAGCTCGGCGGGTTCCGCACAGTCCAGGACGAGGACGCTCGTCTTGTGAACCGTCATACCAGTGCGCGTACCCGCGACCCTCAAAAGCAGTCACGGCGCCCGCACGGGGCCAGCGGTGGCATCCTCGGCGTTCGCCTCCTCCTGCTGTGGCAGTAGCAGTTCTTCATAGCGTCCGAGTGCGAGGAGGATGCCCAGCATCGCTATCGGAACGAGCACGGCAATGATCGCCATGGCCCTGTCCTTTCCTGAGATCCCCTCCCCCGAGTGCCCCTTCCCGTCTCCGTAAACCTCCGGACATGTCTGACACCAACAACTCGGCAGGATCGGGCTCACCCTGATGCTCCTGGAAGACCGGATGGACGTCCTGAGGGAGGGACTCGAGCCTGAAGACCTCAACATCGACCTCGGCGCTCGGGCCGCTGCTTACGAGGGCATGAGCGCATGGGGCCGCAGACCGCCGTACGTCTCGGACGGCGGCGACGAACGCCGCAGGCTGCTCGGGCGCCAGGGGCGTCCGGACGAGTGGCTCACCCCACCTTGTGACCCACGAGCGGCGGCGTTGGCTCCCCGCTGCCCTTACGTACGCCACGCAGGAACTCCTCGATCGCCTCGGTAGCCGACCAGGCGGGCCGCCAGTCCAGCTCACTGCGCGCGCGTGTCGTGTCGAGGAGCGGCAGCCGCAACACCGCGTCGAACAGATGCGGCGACGCGGGGACCAGATGCAGCCGCCAGGCCGCCGACAGCGCGGTCCGCACTGCCTGCTGGGGCAGACGTACGACCTTGGCCTGCAGGAGCTCGCCCAGCACCACTGCGTCGACGGCGGGATCGGCTGCCAGGTTGAATGCCCCGCGCACGTCGCGCAGCACGGCGAGGCGGTAGGCCTGGGCCGCGTCGTCGGTGTGCAGTACCTGGAAGCGCAGACCTTCGAGGGCAGGTACGACGGGCAGCAATGCCGGCCGGACCAGTGGACCCGGCAGGAGGCGGCCTGCGAAGATACGGCGCTGCTCGCTCGCCGATCCCTCCTTGAAGAGGAAACCTGGCCGCATACGCACCACACGGATCTCCGGATGATGCAACTCATAGGCGTCAAGCACCCGTTCGAGATAGGCCTTCTCGCGGCAGTACGCGGCGTCCGGCCAGCCGTGCGTGGGCCAGGATTCGTCGACACCCTGGCCTGTCTTCGGCCCTGGCGCGTACGCGCCCACCGACGAGGCGTGCACCAGAGCAGGCACTCCGGCAGCCGCGACCGTCTCGAAGACTCTCAGCGAGCCGAGAACGTTCGTCTCCCAGGTCATCACCGGATCGTGGGTCGGCTGGAATCGCCATGCGAGGTGAACCACCGCGTCGGCGCCCGTGAAGAGCTCGTGCAGCCGGCCCTCGTCAGCGCCCCTGGCAAGATCGACAGGGACCCATGTCGTCTTGGGGGCTGTCATTTCGGGAACTCTGCGCGCGAGCCCCAGCACCGATCCGATCCGCGGATCACTCCCAAGAGCTCGCACCACGCTCGTGCCGCAATTTCCGGTGGCCCCGGTTACGACCACTCGCAGTCCTGTTTCCGGGCTCATGAGGTACTCCGTGTCGTTGACCCCCTCACCTGTGTTGTTCGAGTCCCCAGTCCGGACCGGGCGAAACGACAGCGCACGGGATACCGGGCCGTGGTGGTTGCTGATCCTCGTGTTTGCTCGCTGGGGATGCGGTAACTCTCATGGTGCGCAGCCGCGGGCCCGCCGCGAGCGGTCGGGTCCGTAGTGCACTCGCACACGGTGGCACGCAGGGTGGTAGGGGGGTCCTCCACACAGCACCTTTAAGGAGTTGTCATGCCTCGCGGTTCAAGTCCCAAGCGTGAACGTCAGTACGAGCACATCAAGGAAAGCGCCCAGGAGCGCGGCGAGAGCAAGAAGCGCGCCGAGGAGATCGCCGCTCGCACGGTCAACAAGGAGCGCGCCCGCTCGGGAGAGTCCCGCACGGCGAGCAAGAGCTCTACGCAGGACATGTCGCCGTCACGGCGCGGCGGGAAGCGTTCCCACAGCGGATCCGAGGGGCCTACGTACGACCAGCTGTACGCCGAGGCGCAGCGCCGCAACATTCACGGCCGGTCATCCATGAACAAAGCTGAGCTCAAGCGCAAGCTCGGCAGCAGCTGACCACAGCCGCTACGACCGCCGGGCGCGTGGCACCGGCGCTCGGGTCAATCACCGAGTGCGTGCCCAGCGCCCGGCGCGCTGCTGCTTCCTTCCAGCCGCGCGGGACGGACGCGGGTGCTTGACCCCGCATGATGGCTTCACGAGGCCTGGTCTTGTGAATTCTCCGCATCGGAGCGGCGACGCTCCCCTGCCGGCCGGGCCACGTCGTCGTCGGCGGCGCGGGGGCCTGCCTCCGGGTTTGCCAGGACTTTCAAGAGCGGGGCAATGTCCCGCTGCTCTTCCGCTGGATGACGGAACTGTCCTCCGATCAGGCGGTACTTGTTCCGACGACCTTCGCGCGTGTGTGTCAGGTATCCGGCCGCCTCCAGGTCGGAGACAACCGCTTGGACGGTCCGCTCAGTCAGCTCGAGGCTCTTGGCAAGATCGCGGATCCGGATCCACGGATCACGTGCGACCGCCGAGAGCACGCGCGCGTGGTTGGTCAGGAACGTCCACGTCGTGCGGGGCGCCGGGGTTTCATCCATGCCCCCATCATACGTCCCCCCATACAGGCTTCGCACTACCCGAAATTAAATTCAGGTATCTATTGACGTGTCTTGTTCTACGTCTCAGCATGGGGTCAGAGGATTTCCCGTCCGAGGGAGATGATCATGGCTTCCCGTTCAGGCCGCGCCAAGAAGCCCTACCCGCGCCCCGCGCGCCCGACCTTCATGAACCGCCTCGCACTCACCGTGACCCCGGCCGCCGGTGGCCGCGCCCGAGTGGTCGCGGTGGGCGAAATAGACCTGGACAGCGCAGCAGACCTGCGCCGGGTACTCGACGCCGCCCTGCAAGCATCCACCCGTCTCGAAATCGATCTCGGCAGAGTGTCCTTCTGCGACTGCTCCGGCCTTCACGTTCTTATGGACGTCTGTCACAAGGCCCTGTCGTTGGGCCAGACCATGGCCGTGATCGACACCAGTCCCTGCGTGCGGAGGCTCTTGGACCTGACGGGAACCCTCGACGCCGTGCGCATCGCCCCTCCCGACGAGGCGGACAGCGATCCTCTGCACCATGGCCGCAGCGAGACCGCCGTAGCCGAGACCGGCGGCTGAAACCGGCCCTCACAATCCACGCGACCTCTGCCGTCGCGTCCCGCGTACTGGAAGGCGAACCCGAAGACTCCCGCCGCCGGCACGCCGAGCCCGATGGGCGTCAGCGCATCATGCTGTCGATCCCGGTCGTAGACCGGCCGGCGAGACGGCAGCGAGCCGGAATGCCCGCGCTGCGGCGGACCATTGCGGTCGCAGCGAATTTCCGGGCGTCGCACGGTCTGGTGTCCGCATTGCCAGAGTTGAGGGACGAAAGACGTTTGCGGGATCCCGATCGAGGTAGCCGCATGAAGTAAGAGAAGCGTTACTCGGTCGAGGAGCTGATTCGCATGGCTGAGGGCAAGAAGATACGCGGCAAGGCCCAGGAAACCATGGGCGAGGCGAAAGAAAAGGCCGGACGTGCAACGGACAAGGACGACCTCCGTCTGAAGGGAACGGCTGAGCGCGTCGCGGGCAAGACGCGCCAGGCGGCGGGAGAGGTGGAGGACAAGGTGAAGGGGACGGCGGAGGAAATCAAGGGAAAGGCCCGTAAGCACAAGTGACGGATTGTCATTGCGCTATTCGGGAAAGGGGCCCCTGGCGGAAATGACCGCCTGGGGCCCAACGGGCTTTGTTTACGCAGTGGTGTCACCGTCCACCTGATCGTCCACGATTCCTGTCGCCCCGGAACGGTTCAGACCCGCCGCGCCGTCCCGGCCGCGTGCACGGGCAGGCGGTACACGGCGAAGGCACGTCCGATCACCGGTTGGGCGACGTTGCGCACGCGCACCCCGCCGCTGGTCATCCCGTGCTCGCTGCCCAAGTGGGCGTGGCCGTGAACAGCAAGGTCGGCTCCGGCTTCGTCCACGGCCTCGGCCAGCAGGTAACTGCCCAGAAAGGGAAAGATCTCCAGCGGTTCCCCAGCGAGGGTGTCGGGAACGAGCGCGAAATGCGTCAACGCGATTCGTACAGCGCAGTCGAGCTCCTTGAGCTCCTCCAGCGATCGTCGAAGGCCGTCCGCGCAGAGCCGGGTGTGGCGCATGAAGGCTTTCATCTCGGGCTCACCGAACTCACCGCGCACTCGGTCCCAGTCGACGCCACCGTTAGTCGGAGGGCAGAACGGGCACTCGGGAGTCATGGCTGCGGAACGCCGGACAATCCACGAGTCGTACTGGATGGCCAGCACTCACGGTACGGGCTACCCACCCGCGGGCACGGACCTGACCGCCGATGTCGCCGTCACCGGCGGGGGCATCGTCGGCCTGTGCACCGCGTGGGAACTGGTCCGGGCCGGCCTGGACGTGGTCGTCCTGGAGGCGGACCGGGTCGCCGCCGGAGTAACCGGATACACCACAGCCAAACTGACGTCCCTGCACGGGCTCGGATACGCGCGGCTGGAGTCGCAGCACGGCGCCGACAAAGCGGGGTTGTATGCGCTCTCGCAGCAGGACGCAGTCGAGCGGACAGCGACTCTCTGCGCCCAGTTGGACATCGACGCCGACCTGGAGCGCGCCCCGGCCTACACGTACGCCGAGGATGCGAACCGCGCGGGCGAGATCAGGGACGAGGCGGAGGCGGCCCGGAGGGCCGGGCTCGATGCTTCCTTCGTGACCGAGACGGAACTGCCCTTCCCGGTGTCCGGCGCGGTGCGCGTGGCGGGCCAGCTCCAGTTCCATCCGCGGAAGTTTCTGCTTGCCCTGGCGGAGAAGTTCGTCGCCGCGGGCGGTCGCATTCACGAACGCAGCCGTGTCACCGCGCTCCACGACGGCAGCCGCTGCCGGTTGTCGACCGAGAGCGGAGCGACGGTCGAGGCACGCGATGCCGTCATCGCGACGCACTACCCCGTATTCGACCGCACCCTTCTGTTCACCCGGCTCAAGCCCCGACGGGAGCTGGTGATCGCCGCACCGGTGCCGTCCGATGCCGCCCCCATGGGCATGTACCTGAGTCCTGAGGACAGGGTTCGTTCGGTGCGTAGCGCGCCCTACGACGAAGGGCGCCGACTGCTCATCGTCACTGGCGAATCGTTCGAACCTGGAGCCGGAGACGTACGGCAAAGGTTCGCGCGCCTCGACACCTGGGCGCGCGAGCGGATGCCCGGCTTCTCGGAGGCCGACAGCACTTACCGCTGGGCGGCGCAGGACAACGACTCGAGCGACCACCTGCCGTACGTCGGACATGCCCACCCCGGCACCCAACACGTCTACGTGGCCACCGGCTTCGGCGGCTGGGGCATGAGCAACGGGGTGATGGCCGGCCGCCTGCTCGCAGCCCACATCACAGGAGGAGCCCGGCCTGCCTGGACCGACCTGTACGACCCAAGGAGGCTGCCCCGGGTGAGCGAGACGGCCGAGCTGGCCAAGTTCCAGGCGGCTGTCGCCCGGCACTTTGTCGGCGACCGCCTGCACACCAGCCACGCCGACTCGGTGAACGACATCCCTCCGGGCAGCGGAGCGGTCGTACGGCTGGAGGGGAGGCGCTGCGCCGTGTACCGCGACGAGTCGGGCCACGCCTGCGTGCTCTCCGCGCGGTGCAGCCACCTCGGCTGTCTGGTGCAGTTCAACGATGCCGAGCGGGTCTGGGAGTGCCCCTGCCACGGCTCCCGCTTCGCGACGGACGGCTCGGTGCTGCACGGACCCGCCGTCCGGCCGCTGGAACCTCGTGAGATACGCGGGCCCGGGGACGGGCAGGGATAGGACCTCGAGGCGTCGCGGCCACGACGCCAGTGCCGCCATGCACGGAGTTCGGAACCGGATGGCAATGGCAGGGGCATGAGTACCTCCCCTGTCGACGGGGCGATCAAGTCGACAGCTGCGGCAGGACCTTTGTGCGGTAGAAGTCGAAGAACCCGCGCTGTTCCTTGCCGATCTGGTTGACGTACACGGTGTCAAAACCTGCTTCGACGTACTCGTTCACCGCGGCGACGTGTGCGTCGACGTCGCTGCCGCACGTGACGTGGGATCCGACCTGCTCGAGTGTGACCAGTTCCGAGGCCTGCTCGAAGTGAGCCGGCGTGGGGAGGATCTGAGCCAGTTCTCCGGGCAGTTGTTCGTTCGCCCACAGCCGGTGCGCCGTGCGGACGGCATCCTCACGATCATCGGCCCAGCAGACCTTGAGGCCCGCGAGGACTGGCTTGGTTCCACCGCCGCTGCGACGGAACCGTTCGACGGAGGCCACGTCAGAAGCCATGGTGATCAGTCCGTCTCCGATCCGTCCGGCCACTTCTACTGCCTGCGGGCCGAACGCCGAGACGTCGACGGGTACTGGCTCGTCGGGAACCGTGTACAGACGGGCGTTTTCCACCGTGTAGTGCTTGCCCCGGTGGCTCACCTGGTCGCCCGTGAAGAGCAGCCGCATCACCTGCACGGCCTCCTCCAGCATCTCCAGGCGTACGGCAGCCTCCGGCCACCGGTCCCCCAGGACATGCTCGTTGAGGGCCTCCCCGCTGCCCACGCCCAGCCGGAACCGGCCGTCGTGCTGGACGGGGCCCGTCATGCGGGATCAGACTCTGAGGGTCTCTCTTGTGGCGTGGGCCGAGGCCATACGGATGACGGTGAGCAGCCGTCGGCCCAGCCGGGCGCGGCAGCAAGGGAACGGCTGGGGACACTGGCTCCCTCGCTGCGCCTCTAAAAAGAAGGGTTTTCCCATGCTGGAGCGTGCCCGCCATGAGAGACACACTGAAATCACGTTCGTCATCCCCGCGGACCAACCCAGGGGCGATGTCAGCGTCGTCGGGGACTTCAACGACTGGCAGCCCGGCACGCACCCGTTCGCCGTGAGAGACGACGACAGCCGAGCCGTCACCGTGACCCTGCCCGGCGAGCAGCGCTACGGATTCCGCTACCTCGCCTACGGCGACTACTGGTTCGACGACCAGGACGCCGACGGCCACGACGGCCACAACAGCATTCTGCACACCTGAACCGGCTCCCCGAGGGGGTATTTCTCAGAGATCCCAAGGCTGCTGCGCTGTGCGTCCACGAATCGGTCCAATGGCCGGGATCCCGGGGCACGGCAAGCCTGTCGTGGTCTCGCAATTGCCGGCCGGCTCTTGGCCGGCACTCTGGCCTCACTGGTTGGGTTCGGCCGAGCTGATGTCGCCGAGCGCGGAGCCGGGGTCGCGCTCGATGGCCAGGTCACCGAGGGACACGATGCCCACAGGGTGCCCGCTCTCGACGACCGGTAGTCGGCGCACAGCTTGTTCCCTCATCAACTGCACGGCGCGGTCAATGTCGTCGTCGGGGGAAACGGCGACCAGGTCGGCGCTGCACGCCTCCGACACGGTGGTGGCCTCGACGCTCTTACCCTCGGCCAGCACCCGCACCACCAGGTCCCGATCAGTGACCAGACCGCGCAGCTGATCGTCCTCCACGACCATGACCGCCCCGATGTCTTCCTCACGCATGCGCCGTGCCACCTCCGCCACCGACGTCTGCGGTCCCACCGCGGCAGGAGTACCGGTCATAATCTCGCGAACCTGCTGAGCCATCACTCCTCCTTCGTAGCTCAAGGCAATCCCGCCCGCACGAGCGAGCCCACTGTTGCGGGTACCCCCACCACGCAATCCACGCGTTCCCCAGCGACCTCAGATCCCTGCCCGGAGGCCCGCGCATCCTGACGTACTCCGAATGGTTGATCCGCCAGCAAGCGCAAAACGCAGGTTCCAGGACACCGCCTACACTCTCGGGGCCCCCTGGGGCGGCGCACTGCCCTGGAGGCCGTGCGGCTGGCAGAGAGCCACCTCGGAGTGCTTCGGCACCGCAGAGAGCAGACCGCAGCCGTCAGACCTGTTGAACCGGGCGCGTTCACACACCATCCCGCCCGCTGACCCATGCCAGTCGGCTTGTCCGGCTGCGGCACCGTCGCCCTACGGGACGACGGAGTCCACGTAACCCCCGTCGACCCTGACCGCCGCACCTGTGGTCGCCGACGCCTGGGGTGAACTGAGGTACACCACCAGATGCGCGATCTCATTCGGTTCGATCAGCCGCCCCAGCAGTGACTGGGGACGGTACAGCCGCATGAACTCCCGCTGCGCCTCGTCCCATGACCTGTCCCGGCCGACCAGTTCGTACACGAAGTCCTCGACGCCCGGGGTGTGGGTGGGGCCCGCGATGACGGAGTTCACGGTCACGCCGCTGCCGGCGGCCTCCTTCGCAAAGCCGCGCGAGACCGCCAGCAGGGCCGTCTTGGACACGCCGTAATGGATCATCTCGGCCGGGATCACGAGCGCCGAGTCGCTGGCGATGTTCTGGATCCGGCCCCAACCGCGCTCTGCCATGCCGGGCAGGTACGCGCGGATGAGCCGTACGGCGCTGAGCACGTTGGTGTCGAAGTATTCGCGCCACTGCTCATCGGTGATGTCCAGCGCAGGGGTCGGTCCGAAGATCCCGAGATTGTTGACGAGGATGTCCGTGTCCGGAACCCCCGCGTGCAGCAGCTCAGCCCCCTCGGCCGTGGCCAGATCACAGCGAACGGTGACCACTTCAGCCCCCGGTGCCGCTCCAGCGAGGTGGTTGGCAGCCTGCAGCAGACGCTCGTCCCCGCGGCCCGTGAGCACGGTCCTGGCACCGGCCTGCGCAAGACCGACCGCGATGGCGAGACCGATGCCCTGGCTGGAACCGGTGACGATGGCAGTCCGGCCGCTCAGATCAAGATGCACGCGTCGCACGTTTCCACATCTCGGCACACCTGAGCCGCTCCGCCACGCGCCGCGGCCCTCAGCTCCGCAGGTGCTCCACCACGGTTCGCACCGCGCGGTCCACCGCGTGGCGCGCCCCCTCGGTGTGGTCGATCGTCTCGAACCCGTGGTGGCCGTGCGGCACGTCGACCACCTCGATATTGGCTTTGCAGTCCTCGGCGGCGGTCAGGAATTCCTCGACCGTCACCGCGATTTCTGCGCGCTCGAGCCCGACCCGGGTCAGCACGATCGGCAATTGGCCCGCGGTACGCACTGCGGTCGCGGGGCGGAACCGGGAGTCGGCGAGCCCCCAGTTGGGCAGCGGCGCGAGCACGGGATAGGTCGCCGCCACGCATCGCAACCAGGGCGGGGGCGCCGCGAGCCAGTCGGCCGACAGCAGCCCGCCGGCAGAGAAGTACCACAGCGCCACGCGTTCGGCGTCGACGCGCGGATCCGCTCGTACGAGCTCGACCGCTTCGGCGACATCATCAGCAGCGCGCCCGTAGTCGGCGAGATCGTGCAGCCGGTGATCCAGCGTCACACCGACGACTCCCAGACTCGCCATGTACTGGCCGTAGCCGACAAAGGTCGGCCAGTCTCGCGGCGTCGGCTGCATGCCGGGGTGAATCGGGCCGCCATGGACGAACACCACCGCCGGCCGAGGCCGGTCGGCATCAGGCAGGTAGAGGTCGACCCGTCCCACCCGCTCGCGAGGCCGCTCCGGTACATCCATGAGGAAAGGCCGAAGGTGTGCAGGCTCCTCCCTCACCGCAGCGGCCAGCCGGTGCCCTTCTCCGGCGGCGGCTCGGAGCAGTACCCCTGCCAGCTCGTCGGGGGTGGAGAGCATCGGCCAGTGCCCGGTGTCGAGTTCGAAGAAGCTCACCCGGGGGTCGGTGAGCGCCTGGAGGCGGGGGTCCCCCAGTCCCACCAGTGCCTCGACCATGGCGATGCTCGAACCGTTGGCGGTGCAGAGGACGCCGGTCGTCGGTAGCTCGGAGACCGCCTCCGACAGTCGGAGGGGCTGGGTGAGCGTGCCCACCGGCTGCGGTGCGGCAAGGCGGGCCAGCCGTTCCAGCGCGTCTGCGGGGATCCCGGCGGTGCTGCCCAAGCGCTGCCACTCGTCGAGTGGCGGCGCGGTGATCCGCCAGTCGTCCTCGGCCTGCTCGGCCGGGTGCAGCAGCCGGTCGCGGAGCGCCTGGTCGGGCAGCAGTTTGAGGGCCGGGTCGCCGTCCTGGGGCATGCCCACATCCAGGTAGACGATCCGGGCGATCCGCTCCGGGCGCCGGGCGGCGGCCCCGAGCACCGGGTGGATGCCGTAGCAGTGACCGGCCATCACCACGTCCGGCGCATCCACTTGGTCGATCAGCTGCACGAGATCCTGGATGTGCGTCTCCAAGTCCGTGTCAGGTCCCGCCAGATGACGTCGCTCCCCCATGCCGGTGAGCGTCACCGGATGCACCTCGGCCCCCGACTCCCGCAGCCTGGCGGCCACTTCCCGCCATATCCAGCCGCCGGTGTAGGTTCCCGACACCAGCATGAATGCCGTCATGAACGTCTCCTCGTACGTCGCCATCCTCGCGGGCCGGCCGCACAGGCCGCCGTCCGCGCTCGCCGGTACGATAGGAACTCCCCCTGAGGGAGGTTCAAGTCTTGTCCCCTGACACCATGTGGAGCATCGGAGAGCTCGCCGAGCATGCGGGCGTCACCGTCAAGACCGTCCGCTTCTACTCGGACCGCGGTTTGCTGCCCGAAGCCGCCCGCAGCACCGGTGGCCACCGCCGGTACGGCCCCGAGGCACTCGACCGGCTCCGCCTGATCCGCTCCCTGCGCACCCTCGACCTGCCGGTCCCGGACGTGGGCCGGATCCTCGACGAGGAGGACGCCCTCGAGGACGTCATCGTGGGACAGCTGCGGGAGCTCGGCTCGCGGCTGGCTGCCCTGCGCTGGCGGGAGGCCGCCCTCCAACTGCTCCGGGACTGCGCCCCAGCGGAACGCGCCGAGCGGCTGCGCCTGATCGGCGCCGTGTCCGCTCCGCCCAGCACGGCCGCGCTGGCCCGCTTCTGGCGGCGCTGGCTGCCCCCGCGGCTCCCTGCCCGTGTGGTCTCCGCAGTCATCGAACAGGCGGTTCCGCAACCGCCCGCGGATCCGACCCCGGCCCAGGTACTGGCCTTCGCCCGGCTGCACGCCCTCGTCTCCGGCGACTGCCTCGGCACCGATCCCTGCCAGCCCGCAGCGCACCAGCCCGGCAAGGGCTACCGCCCGGCTGTGCTCTACGACGGTCTCGCCGAGGCCTTCGCGCTGGCATCGCCGCAACTGCGGGCACAGCGGGCCCCGCACGCAGGCGAGGCACTCGACTGCTTCGTCTCCGCCTATGCCCGCTCAAGCGGCACGCGCGACGCTCCGGCGTTCCGCCACCAGCTCAGCGGCGTGCTCGCCGCCGATCCCCGTATCGACCGCTACTGGCAGCTCACCGCCGAACTGTCCGGCCCGTCGGAACCGACCGCCGGCGCCGCCCACGACTGGCTCCGTGCCGCACTGGACACCCAGATCGCCCGGCCGGCGGCCTGAACCGGGTGGCTGCATTTGGGGCTGGCGACCCCCTCTAGTCAAGGAGCTGCGCGCGTAGCCGGGAGATCAAAGGTTCGTCCACGCCGAGGTGCTTGATCGCGTAGTCGTGCACCGAGCCGTACGTGGCGGCAAGGTCGGAGAGGAACAGCCGCATGACCTCTTCCGGTGCTCGCCCGTAGCCTGGCCACTTCAGGGTCCGGGTCGGATTGGCCGCCTTCCAGTCCGAGATCAACCGGTCCGTGGCCCGTTCAGTGAGTGCGAAGTCCGCGGCGATGTCGTCCTCGTCCACGCCGAGGAGCGAGAGAACCAACCCGGCCAGCAGCCCGGTGCGGTCCTTGCCTGAGGCGCAGTGGAAGACCTGCGGGGCGCTCTCGGACGCGATGACCTCAAGCGCCTGCCTGAGTTCCTCGGCGCCGTCGAGAGCGACCTCCGCGTACCGGTCGGCGAGGAAGCGCCACGGGTCGAGGCCGGGGTCGATCTCTGCCTGGTCGTAAGGGCGGTGCTCCACGCTGAGGTTGAGATAGGTCAGCCCGCCCGCTTCAGGTACCCGGCCCTTGGCTTCGATCTCCCACGGGTAGCGCAGATCGATTACTGTGCGCACACCCAGGGAGACGAAGCGGTCCCAGTCGGCTCCCTGGAGCTTGGAGAGCGAGTCGGACCGGTACAGACGGCCCCAGCGCACGGTACGTCCGTCCTGGGTGCGATAGCCGCCCAGATCCCGGTAGTTGTGCAGGCGCTCGAAGTCCATGTGTCGTCTCACCTGCGACACCCTACGGACTAACCATCAACAAGCGGACGGCAGATGGGGGCGGGGACGCGAAACGGGTGGGAGCTCACGCTTTCACGTTGCTGGGGATGCCGGTCAGGGGCAGGTCGGATCCCACTCGATCTTGACTCCGGTGACCGTGTACCCGGACTCGAAGATCCCCATCGTGTTCGGGTTGAGGCACAGGTAGCCGACCTGGCCGGTGCTGTTTTCGACGTAGCGCAGCCAGACCCGGTCGTCGTTGCGCGAGTTGTAGACCCGGTCCGAGCCGCGGCTTCGCGAGCCCAGGTTCTGGTAGTAGCTGGTCACGTCCTGGAACGAGGATGTGGGAGTGCCGGCCCACCAGTCGTTGAGGGTGAGGTAGAAGCAGACACGCGGCCAGGCGCAGCCGTTGTAGGACTCGGCCGAGGCCGGAGAAGCGCCCAGCATGATGGCCGTGAGCGCAGCCAGCGCCGTGACCAGTCCCGTGATCTTTCGGGTCGTCTTCATGCGCATCATCTCTCCGATGAAATCGGCAGGTTGGGTGTTGCCGTCCCGGATCGGGCCGGCCGGTTCCTAGGCCTTGAAGTAGTCACAGGTATCGGGATCACCTGCTTCGAACTGGCCGAAGTGCAGCATCGTGTTGCGGGTCTGCGGGCCGTAGACACCATCCGCGGAGATGCTGTGGAACGACTGCACCGCCCTGACCGCGGCCTCGGTCTTGGGTCCGTAGCTTCCGTCGCGTGCGATGTTGAACACCGAACCCCAGGCCCCGTTGGGTCTGACGTAGTAGCACCAATAGATCGACTGTTGCAGCGCCTTCACTCCTGTACCGCCCGCACCCCGCTGCAGGTGGCAATAGGTGTTGTAATTGGCGTCGGCCGGGATGTTGATGAACTGGCCGGTGTACTTCCCCGGCAGCCAGATGGAGTTGGGGCATACGGGGCTTGCCGCTGCGGGGCCGCTGGACACGAGGACCATTCCGGCGGCCAGCCCGAAGGCAGCGAGGATCGCTGCGATCTTCTGCTTCATGTGTGTCCTCATCTACGAGAGTTCCCTGGCGAAGCCGGGATCCAGCCACTGCGTACCAGCAGTAAGCTGCGGCTCGAAGCATCGGATCCCTGGCTTCACGGGCGAAGCGTCCGCATCGTGTCAGAAGCCGCCGCGGATGCATCAGGCTCTGCAATCTGGATTGAATCGTGCAGGTCGGAGGGGGGAGTCCGATGCTCCGAATTCATTTCACCGAGCTGGACTTGGCCAGAACGCGCGTGGCTGCAGCTCCTGATCCCATGTGGGAGACAGCGTGCAGCCTGCACCGGTTCCAGACACGCCGCGGACGCTGGGCGTACGCCCAGTGGCATCGTGAGGCGGCAGCCCGGCTACGCGAGCGCGATCTCGGAGTAGTCGTGCACAGACTCCTCATTCCTGCCTGTCCACGTGCCTCCTACTTCCCTGACTTCCTGACTCCCAGCCAGAGCAGTGAAGGGCTGGAGGCGGGACTCGAGGCCGTACTGGCAGCTCCGCGCCGGCGGGTGCTGCAGGAACTCAGCAGAGTGGAGCAGGCCGGCTCGGACCAGCCTTCCCTGCTGCGGTTGGCCGATACGGAGGAGCGCGGACTGCTGGTCAAGGCGCTGCGGGCCTACCACGGGGCCGTGATCGAGCCGTACCAGGAGTCCATGCAGGATCTGATCGACAGGGAGCGGGTTGTGCGTGCCCGGGCGCTGCTGGAGGGCGGGGTCGAGGGTCTCCTGCGCAGTTTCGCGCCGGAGATGAGGTGGCGTCCGCCCGTGCTCGAGGTGGTCCACCACGTCAGCGACCGGGCTGTGCACCTGCAGGGGCGCGGGCTGCTGCTGATTCCGTCGTACTTCTGCTGGCAGAACCCGGTCACTTTCGCCGATGCTCAACTCCCCCAGGTGCTGGTGTATCCACTGCAGCACCCTCGCCCGCACGAGCCGCGGTCCTCCGAGGCCTCGCCGACACTGCGGGCGCTGCTCGGCAGCACCCGCGCGGTGATGCTCGCGGGTTGTGTCGCCGGTGCGACATCGTCGGAGCTGGTGCGGGCCACGGGCATGTCGCCGGGCTCGGTCAGCTTCCATACCCGCGCGCTGCGCGACGCGGGCCTCATCCTCAGCCAACGCCACGCAGGCTCAGCACTCCACTCCCTTACTCCCCTTGGCGCTGCGCTCCTGCGAAGGAACAGCGCACTTCCCGCCCGGGCGCACACCGCCCGGGCGGCCGTACAGGGTTCGTCAGACGTACTCCGACGCGGCATCCAGTAGCCAGTCCGCCAGATACCCGGCGAACGACGACCGGACCAGCACCCAGAACCCGGCCCGGGGTTCGTCGCGTGCGACAAGCACGATCTGTGCGCGGGCCAGGGTGGTCTGGGCCGAGCGCCCGGGCCCGAAGGAACGCGGGTGCAGGTCCAGCGGGCAGCCGTGGGCCAGCAGGTCGCGGGCGCGGGGGCCCGTGACGAGCACCGTTGTGCGTTGGGCGGACACGTCCGTGACCGATGCCGGTTCGTCGCCGGCCGCCTCACGGATCTGGTTCTCCAGACCCGGCCCGGTGCCGGGCGGGCCGACGACGAGCCATTCGTCGGGGCCGAGCCAGAGGGCGACCAGGTGACCGGCGCGTACAACGGTGTTGGGCTCGAGGGGCAGTTGGAGGCCCAGAGCGAGTCCTACGGCATCAGCGGCCGGGCCTTTGGGGTCGAGGCGGACGTTGAGCTGGGTGAGGAAGGGAAGTTCGGCCAGGCGCAGGTCGCCGCCCGAGGCGCGCGTGGCGGCGGCGAAGCGGCCGGCGGCGTGCGCCAGGGGGCTGTGGCGGGTTGCGGTGTCAGCCATCGCGGCGGGCTCCCTCGGGGTCGTAGAGGACGGGACTTGCGACGGTCACCGGGACCAGACGGTCGCCCACAGGTGCGTAGAGCCGCTCGCCGATGCGGTCCCGGCCGCCCTTGATCAGGGCGAGTGCGAAGGTCCGGCCGAGCGCAGCGCTGTGGTAGCTGGAGGTGACATGACCGAGCATCGGCACGGGCGGCGCGGGGAGCACGCTGTCGGCGACCAGGTGGGTGCCTTCGGGGAGGAAGGAGTCCGGCTCTTCCGGGAGCAGGCCGACGAGATGCTTGCGGTCGCCCCGTGTGGTGTCGGCGCGTGCGTGGGAGCGCTTGCCGACGAAATCGGGCTTCTTCTTGGACACCGCCCAGCTCATGCCGAGGTCCTGCGGGGTGACGGTGCC
Source organism: Streptomyces sp. NPDC005408 (assembly GCF_040606445.1). Classification (NCBI taxonomy): domain Bacteria; kingdom Bacillati; phylum Actinomycetota; class Actinomycetes; order Kitasatosporales; family Streptomycetaceae; genus Streptomyces; species Streptomyces sp. NPDC005408. The sequence continues at coordinate 101,884 of NZ_JBEXEX010000011.1, forward strand.
GTCGGTGTCCTGGCCGATGATCGGGTAGCCCTTCTCGGCGCGCAGGACATGCATGGTCTCGGTGCCGTACGGGGTGATGCCGAGCGGGCTTCCGGCCTCGTACAGGGCCTCCCACAGCGCGCGGGCGTCCCACGGCGACACATTGATCTCATAGGCCAGTTCACCGGAGAAGCTGATCCGGCAGACCCGGGCAGGGATGTCCGCGACGGTCGTCTCGCGCCACGCCATGAAGGGGAAGTCGTCGTTCGCGACGGCCAGTTCGGGTGCCAGGGCGCCCAGTACGTCGCGGGAGCGGGGGCCGACGAGGGCGATGTTGGCCCATTGCTCGGTGACGGAGGTGCAGTGGACGCGCAGCTCGGGCCACTCCGTCTGCAGCCATTCCTCCATCCAGTCCAGGACGGCGGCCGCGTTGCCGGTGGTGGTGGTGACGAGGAAACGGTCCTGGGCGAGGCGGATCACGGTGCCGTCGTCGAAGACCATGCCGTCGAGGCGGCACATGACGCCGTAGCGGATCATGCCGACTTTGAGGGTGCTCATCATGTTGGTGTAGAGCCGGTCGAGGAAGACCGCGGCGTCCGGCCCCTGCACGTCGATCTTGCCGAGGGTGGAGGCGTCCATGAAGGCGACGCCCTCGCGGGCGGCGCGGCACTCACGGAGCACGGCGGACTTCATGTCCTCGCCGTCCTGGGGGTAGTACCAGGGCCGCTTCCACTGGCCGACGTTCTCGAAGAGCGCGCCGTGGTCGACATGCCAGTCGTGCAGGGCGGTCACGCGGACCGGGTCGTGGAGCGAGCCGCGGTCGCGGCCCGCGAGGGTGGCGAAGGAGACGGGGGTATAGGGAGGGCGGAACGTCGTCGTGCCCAGCGCGGAGATGTCGACGCCGAGGAGCTGGGCGACGGTGCCGCTGGCGAGGACGCCGGAGGTCTTGCCCTGATCGTTGGCGGTGCCTGCGGTGGTGTAGCGCTTGGTGTGCTCGACCGATCGCATACCGGCGCCGGTCGCACGCGCGAGGTCGTCGACGGTGACATCACGCTGGAGGTCGACGAAGCGGGGCGCGTCGGCGGGGCCGGGGACGACGAAGACCTGCATGGGCGTGGACTGCCGCTCGTCGGCCGCGACCGGGAGGTGGGGTTCGCCTGCCTCGTAGCCCTCTGCCTCGATCGCGCGGACCCCCGCGGCCGCGCCCTGGGCGAGGGCGCCGGGCAGATCGAAGACGCCTGACGCGGAGCCTGCGACCTCGACCGCCTGATGGCAGGTGTCGGGGACGAAGGAGCCGAGCGTCTCGTCGTGGCGCAGCTTTCCGCCCGCTTGGCTGAACAGATGCGCGACGGGGTTCCAGCCGCCGGAGACCAGCAGCAGGTCGGCGGTGAACTCGCGGCCTCCCGCGGTCTCTCCGTACGGGGCGACGGTGACCGCCGACAGCCGCTGGTCGCCCTCGGTGCCGACGACGGCGTGGCCGCTCAGCACCTCGATCCCGGCGTCCTGGGCGTGGCGCGCCCACTCCCCCGGCTCGGGTCGGGTGTCGACGACGGCCGCGATGTCCACGCCCGCCCCCGCCAGGTCGAGCGCGGCCGCGTAGGCGCTGTCGTTGGTGGTGAAGACGACGGCGCGACGGCCGGGCAGGACGCCGTAGCGGTTGGCGTACGTACGGGCCGACGCCGCGAGCATGACGCCGGGCCGGTCGTTGTCGGCGAAGGCCAGCGAGCGCTCGTGAGCTCCGGTGGCCAGGACGACGCGGCGGGCGCGGATGCGCCAGACACGCTCGCGGGAGACGTGCTCGGGGGCTTCGCCGCCGAGGTGGTTGGTGCGGCGCTCCACGGCGAGGACGTGGTTGTCGTCGTAGTAGCCGAAGACGGTGGTGCGGCGCAGCATGCGGGTTTCCGGTGCGGCTTCGAGCAGGGCCTCGGTCTCGGCCGCCCAGTCAAGGAGTTGGCCCGTCCCGAGGAGGCTGCCGCCCGGCTCGGGCTGGTCGTCGGCGAGGATGACGCGCGCGCCGCTGCGGGCGGCGGCGGACGCGGCCGCGAGTCCGGCCGGGCCCGCACCGACGACGAGCACGTCGCAGTGGGCGTGGACGGCGTCGTAGCGCGCTGGGTCGGGTTCGGTGGCGAGCCGTCCCTGTCCGGGGAGGCTGCTCGCGACGAGCCCGTCGTACAACTCCACGGCCGTCGCGGGCAGCATGGGCTCGGGGAACGGCTCCTCGATCTGGACGACCGCGTTGGGCTCCTCGACACCGGCGGAGAAAATGCCGCGCGGGCGGCCGAGCTTGATGCTGGTGCCGGCCTGGATGATGCCGTTGGCGAGGAGGGCGGAGGCGAGGGTGTCGCCGCGGAAGCCTTCGTATGTGGTGCCGTCGAAGGTGAACGTGAGGCGTTCGGCGCGGGATGGGCGGCCGCCGGTGGTCAGGCGGAACGGTTGGGTGGCGGTGCCTGTGCCGGTGCCTGCGGGCTCGGGTACCTGAGGTTTCGTCGCCGGGTGCGCGCCGGTGGGTGGGTTGTGCCGACCCGTTCCGCCCTGCGGAACGGTTTGCCCACAACGCTCTTCCGGGCGCGGTTCGCCTGTGCGATACACCGCCAGGATCTCGTTCGTCGCCGTATTGCGCACGGCGTTGAACCAGCGACGGCAGCCCGCCGCATGGCTCCAGCGCTCCGCGAACGGGCCCTTGGGGTTGTCACGGAAGAAGAGGTAGCGCGCCCATTCCTCGTCGGTCAGGGCGGCGTGGTCCTCGGGGTAGGGCACGTGCGCCTGGCCGCCGTAGTGGAATTCGGCCTCGTCACGGGGCCCGCACCAGGGGCATGGGATGAGCAGCATCGATTCGGCTCCCTAGTGGGCCACCGCGGCCGCGCCGTGCTCGTCGACGAGCGCGCCGGTGGTGAATCGGTCGAGCGAGAAGGGGGCGTTGAGGTGGTGGGGCGTGTCGTGGGCGATGGTGTGGGCGTAGACCCAGCCGACGCCCGGGGTGGCTTTGAACCCGCCGGTCCCCCAGCCGCAGTTGAGGTAGAGGTTGTCGACCGGGCTGAGCCCGATGATGGGCGAGGCGTCGGGGCTGACGTCGACGATGCCGCCCCAGGTACGCAGCACATGGGCTCGGGCGAAGACCGGGAAGAGCTCCAGGGCGGCCGCCATCTGATGCTCGATGATGTGGAAGGCGCCGCGCTGGGTGTAGGCGTTGTACGCGTCGATGCCCGCGCCCATCACCAGTTCCCCCTTGTGGGCCTGGCTGACGTACACATGCACGGCGTTGGACATCACGACCGTGGGGTGCACCGGCTCCAGGAGCTCGGAGACCAGCGCCTGCAGCGGGTGGCTCTGCAGCGGCAGCTCGAAGCCCGCCATGGCGGCCAGCACCGAGGTGTGACCGGCCGAGCAGAGCGCCACCTTGCCTGCGGCGATGGGGCCGAGCGTGGTCTGCACCCCGACGACCCGACCGCCCTGGATGTCGATGCCGGTGACTTCGCAGTTCTGGATGATGTCGATGCCGGCGGCGTCGGCGGAACGCGCCAGTCCCCAGGCGACGTGATCGTGCTTGGCGATACCGGCCCGCGGCTGGTAGGTGCCGCCCATCACCGGGTACCGCACGTCGGGCGAGATGTTGACGATGGGACAGACGTCCTTGACCTGCTGCGGGTCCAGCCATTCGGCGTCGACACCGTTGAGCCGGTTGGCCTCGACGCGGCGCACGCTGTCGCGGACGTCCTGCAGGCCGTGGGCGAGGTTCAGCACACCGCGCTGGGAGAAGAGGATCGGGTAGTCGAGTTCGTCCGCCAGCCCTTCCCACAGTTTGAGGGCGTGCTCGTAGATTCCGGCGCTCTCGTCCCACAGATAGTTGGAACGGATGATGGTGGTGTTGCGGGCCATGTTGCCGCCCGCGAGCCAGCCCTTCTCCAGCACGGCCACATTGGTGATGCCGTGGTTCTTCGCCAGGTAGTGGGCGGTCGCGAGACCGTGTCCGCCGCCGCCCACGATCACCACGTCGTACGAACGCTTCGGCTCGGGCGTGCGCCAGAGCCAGTCGGGGTGCTCGGGGAGGTCGGCACCCGGGGTGCGGGGGCTCATCGGGCGGCTCCTGAAAGGTGCGGGTAGAGCGGGTGCTTGGCGGCCAGCGCCTGCGTACGGGCCCTGAGTTCGGCGACATCGGGCGCGGGCTGGAGGGCGAGCGCGATCACATCGGCCACTTCGCGAAAATCCTCTTCGGTGAAGCCGCGGGTGGCCAGTGCGGGGGTGCCGATGCGCAGCCCCGAGGTGACCATGGGCGGACGTGGGTCGAAGGGAACGGCGTTGCGGTTGACCGTGATGCCGATGGCGTGGAGCAGGTCTTCCGCCTGCTTCCCGTCGAGCTCCGACTTCCTGAGGTCGACCAGGACCAGATGGACGTCAGTGCCGCCGGTCAGCACGCTCACTCCGGCCGCGGCCGCGTCGGGCCGGGTCAGCCGCTGAGCGAGGAGGCGGGCACCGGCCAGTGTGCGGGCCTGCCGTTCGGCGAACTCCGGTGCGGCGGCGAGCTTGAACGACACCGCCTTCGCGGCGATGACATGCTCCAGCGGTCCGCCCTGCATTCCGGGGAACACCGCCGAGTTGATCTTCTTGGCGAGGTCGGCGTCATTGGTGAGGATGACTCCACCGCGCGGGCCGCCGAGCGTCTTGTGGGTGGTCGTGGTGGTGACATGGGCGTGCGGTACGGGACTGGGGTGCAGCCCGGCGGCCACCAGGCCCGCGAAGTGGGCCATGTCGACCATCAGATACGCACCCACCTCGTCGGCGATCCGCCGGAAGGCCGCGAAGTCCAGCTGCCGGGGATACGCCGACCAGCCCGCGATGATCATCTTGGGGCTGTGCTCCTTGGCGAGCCGCTCCACCTCGTCCATGTCGACCAGGCTGTCGGTCTCGTCCACGTGGTAGGGCACGACATTGAACATCTTGCCGCTGTAGTTGATGCGCATGCCGTGGGTGAGGTGCCCGCCGTGCGCGAGGTCGAGGCCGATGACGGTGTCACCGGGCTGCAGCAGGGCGAAGAAGACGGCGGTGTTCGCCTGGGCGCCCGAGTGCGGCTGCACATTGGCGAATCCGGCGCCGAAGAGGGACTTGATCCGCTCGATGGCCAGCCGCTCGGTCACATCGACGTGTTCACAGCCGCCGTAGTAGCGGCGACCGGGGTAGCCCTCGGCGTACTTGTTCGTCAGGACCGAACCCTGGGCCTCCATGACCGCCGAGGGGGCGAAGTTCTCCGACGCGATCATCTCCAGGGTGGACTGCTGGCGGTCCAGCTCCGCGGCGACGGCGGCGTGAACCTCCGGGTCCAGCTCGGCGAGCGGCGCGTTCAGGGTGTTCATGCGGCGTTCCTCTCGGCGGCCTCAACGACATTGGCGAGCAGCATCGCCCGCGTCATGGGTCCTACGCCGCCGGGCATGGGCGCGACCCATCCGGCGACCGTGACGGCATCTGGATGCACGTCGCCGATCAGTCCCTCGTCGGTGCGCGTGATACCGACGTCGAGTACGACGGCACCGGGCCGCAGCATCTCAGGGGTGATCAGTCCAGGCGATCCGGCGGCCGCGATGACGATGTCCGCCTCACGTACATGCCAGGCGAGCCCCTTGGTCCCGGTGTGGCACAGGGTCACGGTGGCGTTCTCGGACCTGCGGGTGAGCAGCATTCCGATCGGCCTCCCGACGGTGATGCCCCGCCCGATGACGCACACCCGCGCTCCGGCGAGGGGGACGTCGTGGCGGCGCAGCAGTTCCACGATGCCGCGCGGGGTGCAGGGCAGCGGGGCCTCGACCCCGAGCGCAAGGCGGCCGAGGCTGACGGGGTGCAGGCCGTCGGCGTCCTTGGCCGGGTCCATGCGCTCCAGTACCGCGTTGGCGTCCAAGCCCCGGGGCAGCGGCAGTTGGACGATGTAGCCGGTGCAGGCGGGGTCGGCGTTGAGCTCGTCGATGACGGCCTCCACCTGGTCCTGCGTCGCGTCGGCGGGCAGTTCGTGCCGCATGGAGGCGATCCCGGCCTGTTCGCAGTCGCGGTGCTTGCCGGCGACGTACGCGCGACTGCCGGGGTCGTCGCCGACCAGTACCGTGCCGAGGCCCGGAGTGATTCCCCGCGCGGCCAGCTTGGCGACGCGTTCGGCGAGCTCGGCGCGAATCGCGGCCGCGGTACGGCGTCCGTCGAGGACTTTGGCGGTCACGGTGCTCCTCTTCATACGGATGGGGGCTCAGCCGCGCAGGCGGGACATGGACGGGTCGAACAGCGGCTCGTCGGCGACGACCGCTTCGACGCGCTGGTCGAAGTAGCCGATGTGCAAGGTGGTGCCCGTCGTGGCGAGCTCGGCGGGCAGCCACGCGTAGGCGATGCCCTTGCCGATCGTGTAGCCGTACGCGGCACTGGTGACATAGCCGACCGGGCGGCGCCCGTCGTACACCGGCTCCTTGCCCATGACCACGGCCTGCGGGTCGTCGATGGTCAGACAGGTGAGGCGGCGCCGCACATCGGCCTTGCGGCGCTCCAGCGCGGCCTTGCCGATGAAGTCGTCCTTGTCGAGCTTGACGGCGAAGCCGACGCCCGCCTCGTAGGGGTCGTGCTCATAGGTCATGTCGGTGCCGAAGGAGCGGTAACCCTTCTCCAGACGCAGGCTGTTGAAGGCGCCGCGGCCGGCGGCGATGCCGCCGAGGGGCTGGGCGGCCTGCCACAGGGTGTCCCACAGCTTCACGCCCATGTCGGCGGTGGTGTACAGCTCCCAGCCGCGTTCGCCGACGTACGACAGGCGCATCGCGGTGACGGGGACGGAGCCGATGTGGGCGCGCTTGGCGCGGAAGTACTTCAGACCGTCGTTGGAGAAGTCCGAGTCGGCGAGGGGCTGGAGTACCTCGCGGGCCAGCGGGCCCCACAGGCCGATGCAGCAGGTGCCTGCGGTGATGTCGCGTACCTGGACCGACCCGTCCGCCGGCAGGTGCCGGCCGAACCAGTCGAGGTCCAGGTTGCCGTTGGCGCCAACCTGGAAGTGGTCGCGGCTGAGACGGGCGACGGTGATGTCGCTGCGGATGCCGCCGTCTTCGTCGAGGAGCAGGGTGTACGTCACCGAGCCGACCGACTTGTCGACGTTGCCGGTGGAAAGCCGCTGGAGGAAGGCGGCGGCGCCGCGACCGGTGACCTCCAGGCGCTTGAGCGCGGTCATGTCGTACATCGCGACGGTCTCGCGCGTGGTCTGGGCCTCTGCGCCGACGATGGGCGACCAGTAGCGCGCTGCCCAGTCGTTCGGGGTGGGGATGGAACGGCCCTCGACGAGCGGGGCGTTGGCTTGGTACCACTGGGGCCGCTCCCAGCCGGTGGCCTCCAGGAAGAAGGCGCCGAGTTCCTGCTGGCGGGCGTAGAAGGGGCTGGTACGCAGGGGCCGTGGAGCGCCGGCCGGCTCGAGGGGGTGAAGGATGTCGTAGACCTCGACGAAGTTCTGGCAGTCGCGGGCGAGGACGTACTCCGGGGAGAGCTGGTGCGGCTCGAAGCGGTTGACGTCGCACTCGTGCAGATCGAAGGACGAGCAGTGGCCGTCGACGAGCCATTCGGCCACCGCGCGGGCGACGCCGGCGGAGTGGGTGACCCACACGGCCTCGGCGACCCAGAAGCCCTTGACGTCCGGTGATTCGCCCAGCAGCGGCAGGCCGTCGGTGGTGAAGGAGAAGAGCCCGTTGATGCCCTCTTCGATCTTCGCCTCACGGGTCGCGGGCAGCAGGGCCTGAGTCTCGGTCCAGGCGTCGGCGAAGTCGTCCTCGGTGAACTTCAGGACCGAGGGCATCTGCTCGGCCTCGTCGACCGAGGCGATGTCCTCAGCGTCGACGGGCATGGGCCGGTGGCCGTAGTAGCCGATGCCGATGCGGTCGAAGCGGTCGCGGTAGTACAGGTCCGCGTCCTGGTGGCGCAGGATCGGGCGGACGGCCTCCTCGGCCTGGCCCTCCAGCGCGGGGACGGGGCCGGTCCAGGCGAGCTGGTGGGCGAGCGGGGTCAGCGGCAGGTTCATGCCGACCATGCGGGCGATCTTCGGGCCCCAGATCCCGGCACAGCACACAACGATGTCGGCGGGGATCTCACCCTGGTCGGTGACGACCGCGCTGACCTCGCCCTCGCTGTGTACGACGTCGAGGACTTCGTGGCGGGCGAGGAAGCGCACGCCGCGCCCGGTGGCCCGCCGGATCTGCGCCTCGACGGCGAGCACCGCCTTGGCCAGGCCGTCAGTGGGGACCAGGAGGCCGCCGAGGACGCGCCCGCGGTCAACCAGCGGGTGCAGTTCGATGCACTCCTCGGGGCTCAGCAGCCGGGATTCGATGCCCCATGCGGTGACCCAGCCGTGGCGGCGCTGGAGCTCGGTCAGGCGCTCGGGGGTGGTGGCCACCTCGAGTCCGCCGACCTGGAGGAAACAGGGCTGTCCGTCGACGTCGAGGCTGCAGAGCTTCTCGACGGTGTAGCGGGCGAGCTCGGTCATGGTCTTCGAGGCGTTCGTCTGGAAGACCAGCCCCGGAGCGTGGGACGAGGACCCGCCGGTGGCGGGAAGGGGCCCCTGGTCGACGACCGTGATGTCGCTCCAGCCTGCGGAGGACAGTTCGTCGGCAAGCGCCGCTCCCACGACGCCCGCTCCGATGATGACCACTCGGGGTCCCGCCATCGCCGCACCTCCGCCTTTAAGCAGTTCAGTTGCTGTCAGCGCAACATGCTTCAGGTTGCGCAACTCACGATGCCGGTCGCCGAGGGTGGGTGTCAAGGGGCCTTCACGGCCGTAACCGGGGCAAAAAAGAGCCGTGCCCGGCGGGCTGTCACGGCAGCCCGCCGGGCACGGTCAGTGGTTCGCGGCCCCTCTTGTGGATCAGCTCTTCTTGAGCCAGAAATCGACCTTGTCGCGGTTGGCGTCCACCCACTTCTTGGCCGCCGCCTCCGGCGTCATCTTGTCCTCGGCGATGTACTTGGCCACGAGGTTCTGGTCCGAGTTGGTCCAGGTGAAGTTCTTGACGAGGTCATAGGCAGGGCTGCCCGAGTCGGCGAACTTCTTGCTGACGATCTTGTCCAGCTCGTAGTCGGGGTAGTCGCAGGCGACCTTCGCCGCGTCCGCGTCACAGCCTGCCTTGTACGGCGGCAGATTCACCTTCGCAAGCTCGATCTCCGACAGGAACCACTGCGGTGCGTAGAAGTACCCGATCACCCAGCTCTTCTTGGCCTCGGCCTGCCTGAACGCCTGGATGAGCGCCGCCTCGCTGCCGCCGTAGACGACCTTGTAGTCAAGTTTCAGATTCTTCACCAGTGCGGCGTCGTTCGTGACGAACGACGGATCGCCGTCCAGGAACTGGCCCTTGGCACCCGACTCGGACGTCTTGAAATTGGCGGCGTATTTATTGAGGTTCTTCCAGTCGGTGATGTCCGGGTGCTCCTTGGCCAGCCACGGCGGCACGAACCAGCCGATGACACCCTTGTTGCCCGTCGCCCCGGCCACGACCGCGGTCTTCTGGTCGGTGATGTACTTCTTCTTCAGGTCGTCGTGGCCCCAGTTCTCGACGACGGCGTCCACTTCACCGGTGCCGAATCCCTGCCAGGCGACCTCTTCCTTGAGGTCCTTCTTGGTCACCTGACACTTGAGGTCGTTCTCGGCGACATACGCGATGACCGCCGCGTTGGCCTCGTATCCGACCCAGGGGTTGACCGCGAGGTTGAACGTGCCGCACTTGCCAGAGTCGCCCCCCGCCTTGTCCGATCCCGAGTCACCCACCTTGGCACCGCTGCAGGCGGTGACAGCGGCCAGGCCCAGCGCCGCAAGACCGGCCACCGCGGCCCGCCGTCTCGCGGGCCGTGACTGGGTGATGAAGTTCCCGATCATGTACTGCCTCCTGTGCTTTTCCTGTGGCCGCTGAGGTGTGGCCGGCCTAGCGGGCGCCGGGCGCCCTCGTCGTGCGCCGTGCCGCTGCCTGGGTTATCCGGTCGAACATGACCCCGAGCAGAACGATGGCCAGGCCCGCTGCGAGGCCCTTGCCGTACAACTCGCCCTGGGAGAAACCGGCTACGACGTCGTAGCCCAGGGCGCCCGCACCGACGAGACCGCCCACGACCACCATGGACAGGACGTAGATCAGTCCCTGGTTGGTAGCGAGGGTCAGGGCGCTGCGTGACATGGGGAGCTGGACCTTGGTGATGATCTGCCAGGTGCTGGACCCGGCTGCCGTGGCGGCCTCCACCGTGGTCTGGGGCACCGCTCGCACGCCGTCCGCGATGATCTTGATCGTCACGGGGGCCGCGAAGACGACCGCGGCGATGATCGCCGTAAATCGAGTGGCACCGAACAGCGCCAGGAACGGCACCAGATAGACGAACGAGGGCATGGTCTGGCCCGCGTCGAGGCTGGGTCTGATCAGGCGGTCGGCCAGCGGACTGCGGCCCATCCAGACACCGACCACGACGCCGAGCAGCATCACGATCAGAGTCGCCACCGCCGTGGAGGCCAGCGTCGTCATGCTGTCCGACCACACCCCGGTCCCGACGAGCAGGGCCACGCAGATCGCAGCCGTCACACCCGCGCGCCATCCGCCGAGCACGGCGCCGACGGCGACGAGGACCACGCCGACCAGCCACCAGGGGGATTCGGTGAGCAGCGTCTCGAAGGGGTTGAGCAGCGCTGTGGTGATCAGATCCCGGGTTCCGTTGGTCAGTCCGCCGAAGGTGTCCTGCGTCCACTGGGTGACCGAGTCCGCCGTGCGCGCGATCTCGCCGCCGACTGCGCCGTCGCCGGGGAACTGGGCTGCCCACACATAGGTGTGGGACAGCCACACGCACACCGCGGCCGCCGCGCCGCCGGCCAGCAGCAGGGGACGGCGCCACTTCGTGAACCGCCCGGCACCGCGCTTCCTCGCGGCCTCCACGCGGTCACCCGCCGCAGTCGTCACCCGATCCAGCACGATGGCCATGACGACGATCGCGAGGCCGGCGTTGAAGGCGACACCGACGTCGAGGGTCTGCAGCGCCTTGACGACCGTCTTGCCCAGTCCGGGCGCGTCGATCAGGGCGGCGATGGTGACCATGGACAGCGCGGCCATGATGGTCTGGTTGACGCCCATCACGACGGTCCGCTTGGACATGGGCAGCAGCACCTTGGTGAGCGTCTGCTTCCGGGTTGATCCCAGTGACTCGGCGGCCTCGACCGTGGTGGCGGGCACCGAGCGGATGGCGTGCGCGGTGATGCGTATGGCGGGTGGCGCCGCGTAGATGAGCGTGGCGATCGTGGCGGATGCCGGGCCGATGAGGAAGAACAGGGTGAGTGGAGCCAGGTAGACGAAGGTCGGCATCGTCTGCATGAAGTCCAGGAACGGCGTGATGGTGCGGTTCACCCGGTCGGAGAGACCGGCCCAGATGCCGAGCGGGATGCCGATGAGCAGCGAGACGAAGACCGCCGACAGGGTCAGGGCGAGGGTGTCCATGCTCTCCTGCCACAGTCCCTGCAGCCCGAAGAAGACGAACCCGGCCACGGCCAAGGCCGCGACGCGGATGTTCCCGACGGCCCAGGAGACATAGCCGGTGAGGGCGACGACGCCCAGCCAGCCGATGACGGGTACCGGACGCCCGCCCTGTGGCTGGGAGATCAGCGACTGGATGAAGGTGACGAGGTTGTCGATGACCAGTCGGATCTCGTTGAAGAAGTAGAGGAAGAGCGGGTTGCTGTTGCGGTTCGCACCGATGCTGTCGTTGACCGAGTTGAACCAGCGGTGCAGGTCCGTCAGATCGGCCGCCGCCAGCGCCAGCGTCTGCCTCCCGCGCAGGGCTGCGAACAGCACGAGCCAGGCGATTACGATCGCGGCCACCACGACGCGGCGGCTGACTCGGCGCGCGGCCGCGACAGGGGCGGCCGTCCCGGCGGCGACAGCCATCACGCGCCGCCTTCCTGCCCGGCGACGACTGCGAGGATCTCCTCGTCGCCGACGATGCCCAGCAGCTTGCCGTCCTGGACGACCTTGACCGGCCGGTCGGCGGCGAGCACCGCCCGCGTCGCCTCGCGCACCACGACGTCCGGGCCCAGCTCCGGGCCGTCGAGGGCGTCGCCGGGCTCGGGCTCGCGCATGATCCAGCGCAGGGTGAGGACTTCGGCGCGGGACACGTCCTTGACGAACTCGCGGACATAGTCGTCGGCGGGCGCGCCGACCAGTTCGTCACCCGTGCCGCACTGGACCATCTTGCCGTCGCGCATGATGAGGATGCGGTCGCCGAGCTTGAGCGCCTCGGACAGGTCGTGGGTGATGAACACCATCGTCTTGCCGACCTCGTGGTGCAGGCGGATGACCTCGTTCTGCATGTCGCGGCGGATCAGCGGGTCGAGCGCGGAGAACGGCTCGTCGAAGAAGAGCACGTCCGGATCGCCGGCGAGCGCACGGGCAAGACCGACGCGCTGCTGCATACCGCCGGAGAGCTGGTCTGGATAGGAGTTCTCGTATCCGGCGAGGCCGACGAGTTCGACGACCTCCATGGCCCGCTTGGCGCGCTCTGCCTTGCCCATGCCGCGGATCTCCAGGCCGTACGAGACGTTGTCGACGACCCGGCGGTGCGGCAGCAGGCCGAAGTGCTGGAAGACCATGGAGAACTTGCGGCGCCGCAGCTCGCGCAGCCGTCTGGCGTCAGCGCCGCGGATATCCTCGCCCTCGAAGTTGACTTCGCCCGCGGTGGGTTCGATCAGCCGGGTGAGACATCGCACCAACGTGGACTTCCCGGAGCCGGACAGGCCCATCACGACGAACACCTCGCCGGGCGACACGTCGAAGCTCACATCCCGTACGGCGGCGGTGCATCCCGTGCGGTCCATGAGCTCGCGGCGCGTGAGCCCGCACAGCTCCTCGGAATCCGGCACCTGGTCGGCCTTGGGCCCGAACACCTTCCACAGCCCGCGCACGGAAACGACCGGGGGCGTGTCCTGGTCCTTGGACATGCCGCGCCGCTGCGGCAGTTCAGTCTGTGTTGGGGTCACGATCGACCTCTCTTCGGCATTCAGCCGCGGAACCAGTGCTGCGGCCGGGGTTGGATGTTCTGCCAGATGTGCTTGGGCTCGCGGTATTCGTCCAGGCCCGTCGGCCCCAGTTCCCGGCCCACGCCCGAGTGCCCGAAGCCACCCCATTCGGCCTGCGGTACATAGGGGTGGTAGTCGTTGATCCACACAGTGCCGTGGCGCAGCCGCCCGGCGACCCGCTGGGCCTTGCCTGCGTCCTGCGTCCATACGGCTCCGGCGAGCCCGTACTCGGTGTCATTGGCGATGCGTACGGCGTCGTCCTCGCCGCTGAAGCGCTCGACGGTCAGCACGGGGCCGAAGGACTCCTCATGGACCACGCGCATGTCCTGGCTGCACTCGTCGAGCACGGTCGGCGGGTAGTAGTGGCCATTCGCGAGCGCGGGGTCATCTGGGCGGCTGCCGCCGCAGCGCAGTACGGCGCCCTCGGCGAGGCCCGCTGCGACATAGGCCTCGACCTTCGCCCGGTGCTGTGCGGAGACCAGCGGTCCCGTGTCGGCCTCGGGATCGAAGGGGCCGCCGAGCCGGATGAGCCCGGCACGCCTCACGACCTCGTCGACGAAGGCGTCGTGGAGGGAGTCCTCGACGATCAGGCGGGCGCCTGCCGAGCAGACCTGCCCCGAGTGCAGGAAGACGGCCGTGAGAGCGAAGTCCACAGCCGTCTCGAAGTCGGCGTCGGCGAAGACGACGTTGGGGTTCTTGCCGCCCAGTTCGAGGGCGACCTTCTTCACGGTCGCGGCGGCCGTGGCCATGATCCTTCGGCCGGTGTCCAGGCCCCCGGTGAAGGAGATCATGTCGACGGCGGGGTCTTCGGACAGCGGTGCGCCGACCTCGGGACCGGCGCCGAGCACAAGGTTGGCCGCGCCGGCCGGCAGACCGGCCTCCTCAAGTGCCCGCATCAGCAGGACCGTTGTCGAGGGGGTGAGCTCGCTCGGCTTCACCACGACGGTGTTGCCGGCCAGCAGAGCTGGGGCGACCTTCCACGACGCCTGGAGCAGCGGGTAGTTCCACGGGGTGATCAGCCCGCACACGCCGACCGGCTCGTACGTGACGCGGCTGACGGCGTCGTCGCGTCCGGTGTCGACCACCCGGCCGCTGCTGGTGCCGGCTATCCCGCCGTAGTAGCGGAAGCAGGAGACCACGTCGGCGATGTCGTACTCGCTCTCCACCAGCCGCTTGCCGGTGTCCAGCGATTCGGCGCGGGCGAAGTCCTTGGCGTCGCGCTCGATCAGATCGGCGGTGCGCAGCAGCAGTGCGCCGCGCTCGCGTTCGGGGGTTCGCGGCCAGGGGCCTTCGTCGAAAGCCCGGCGGGCCGCTCGGATCGCGGCTTCGGTGTCGGCCCGCGTCCCTTCGGACACGACCGCCGCAAGCGTGCCATCTGCGGGGCAGAGAATCTCCCGGTGGCCACCGGCCACCGCATCGCGCCATTCTCCGTCCACATACAGGTGTGCCACGAGCGGAGCCCTTCGACCGAAGTTCGTTGCGCATCATGCACTGCATTGCTTGTGGTGGAACACCTTGGCCGAACGTGTGACCCACGTCAAGAGGGCGAGACAGGCCGATTGCGCCCCGAGACCCAGTTGTCCCGACTCTCTTGACCACGACCCGCGAGGGACTGACCATGTTGCGTATCACTCACCGTGTTGTGCAATACGCATCGACGGAGGCCGCGCATGTCCCCTCGACCGCAACCTGGCCGTGAATACGTCCTCACCCTCTCGTGCCCGGACCAGGCCGGACTGGTGCACGCCGTGAGCGGCTACCTGGTCAGGAACTCCGGCAACATTCTGGAGAGCCAGCAGTTCGACGACCGGCTTCAGGACCGGTTCTTCATGAGGGTCCACTTCGATGTGTCCGACCCCGACACCGGTGTGAAACAACTGCGCGACCGATTCGGCCCTGTTGCAGAGGCGTACCGGATCTCGTGGACCCTGCGGGACGCCTCGACGCCCACCCGCACGCTCATCATGGTGTCGAAGTTCGGTCACTGCCTCAACGACCTGCTCTTCCGCCGGCGCACCGGCGCGCTCAACATCGAGATCCCGGCAATCGTCTCCAACCACGAGGAGTTCGAGGAGCTGGCCGGCACCTACGGCATCCCCTTCCACCACATCCCGGTGACCAGGGACAACAAGGCCGACGCCGAGGCACGTCTGCTGGAGCTGGTGCGCGAGCTGGACATCGACCTGGTGGTGCTCGCCCGCTACATGCAGATCCTCTCCGACGACCTGTGCAAGCAGCTCGAGGGCCGGGCCATCAACATCCACCACTCCTTCCTGCCCAGTTTCAAGGGCGCACGCCCGTACGGGCAGGCGTACGACCGGGGTGTGAAGCTCGTCGGTGCCACGGCGCACTATGTGACGCCGGACCTGGACGAGGGGCAGATCATCGAGCAGGACGTGGTCCGCGTGGACCACTCGCTCGACCCGGACGAACTGGTCACGGTAGGGCGGGACGTGGAGGCGCAAGTGCTGGCGCACGCCGTCAAGTGGCACAGCGAGAGCCGGGTCATGGTCGACGGGAACAGGACCGTCGTCTTCCGCTGAGCCTGTTTCGTACACGATCGGCGGGCGGCCGGAGCACCCCGGGCCGCCCGCCGATGCACGCTTCGCCTCACTCCCCGAGACGGTCGAGCATGCGGCGGCGCCAGCGCTCGGTCTCGGCGATCTGGTTGAACGTGAACAGGTGCAGGCCCGCCACCGCCGACGACGAAGCGGTCAGCACGGGCGCACTGCGCCGCAGCAGCCGCTCCGGCGCGTAGCCGCCCGGCGCCGCGAAACGCAGGAACCAGGAGGCGTGCCGGGCCAGGAAGCGCGTCGACTCCCCCACACCGATCTTCGCCGCCATCGCCAGCAGCTTCGTACGCTCGACGGGTCCGGCCACACCCACGTGCACCGGGAGTGTGACATCGCGCCGCCGTACCCGCGACACCCACTCCCCCAGTACGCGCGCGTCGAAGCACAAGTTGCTGACTATGTACGTCGCATGGGCGTGCTTGTCCCACATCGCCTGGACGGTGATGTCGTCGTCGATGAGCGGATGACTCTCCGGGTAGCCGGTGATGCCGACCCTGGCGAAGGGGCTGCCCAGCTCGGCGAGGTGCCGCAGCAGGGGCAGCGCTCCCTCGTACGGGCCGGCGGGCTGATCGGAGTCCCCGGCAGGCACGAAGATGTCGTCCACGCCCGCCTCGCGCAGCCGGTGGACGACCTCCGCGACGTGGGCGCCGTCCCGCAGCAGCCGCGCGGGCAGGTGCGGCACCGTGCGATAGCCGTGCGAGGCCAGCCGGGTGGCGAGGTCGAGGGTCGGTTCAAGACCCTTGACCGGCGACGCGGTGACCGTGACCGCCACGTCGCGCGGCACATGGGCGAGCACCTTGTCGTGCGTCGCCCTGGCGGGGAGCACCTCGTAGCGGACCTGGTGCAGCAGCGAACGGAGCACGGTCATCCGGCGGCGTCGCGGTGCCGGTAGTACGTGGCCTTCGAGGGCGGCAGGGGGTCCTTGCCCAGGATGAGGTCGGCGGCCTTCTCGGCGATCATCATCACCGGCGCGTAGATGTTGCCGTTGGTGACATAGGGCATCACCGAGGCGTCCACGACGCGCAGTCCCTCAAGTCCGTGCACGCGCATGCTGGCGGGATCGACGACGGCCAGGTCGTCGGTGCCCATCTTGCAGGTGCAGGAGGGATGCAGGGCCGTCTCGCCCTCCTTCGCGACCCAGGCGAGAATCTCCTCCTCGCTCGCCACCGACGGTCCCGGTGAGATCTCCCCGTCGTTGTACGGGGCGAGCGCGGGCTGGTTGAGCAGCTTGCGGGTCACCCGGATCGCCTCGACCCACTCGCGACGGTCCTGTTCGGTCGACAGGTAGTTGAAGCGCAGGGCCGGGTGCTCGTGCGGGTCCTTGCTCTTGATCTTGACGGAGCCGAGGGCGTCGGAGTACATGGGTCCGACGTGCACCTGGTAGCCGTGTCCGCCCGACGGCGACGAGCCGTCGTAGCGGACCGCGACGGGCAGGAAGTGGAACATCAGGTTGGGGTAGTCGACGTCCTCGTTGCTGCGGGCGAAGCCGCCTGCCTCGAAGTGATTCGTGGCGGCAGGGCCCTTGCGGAAGAGCCACTGCAGGCCGATGAACGGAGCGCGCCACTTCGCCATGTACGGCTGCATGGAGACCGGCTGCTTGCAGGCGTACTGGATGTAGACCTCAAGGTGGTCCTGGAGGTTCTCGCCGACGCCGGGCAGGTCGTGGACGACGTCGATGCCGAGCGCGCTCAGTTCCCCGGCGTTGCCGACTCCGGAGAGCTGCAGCAGCTGCGGCGAGTTGATCGCACCGCCGCAGAGGATGACCTCACCGGCGCGGACCTGCTGGGGCTCGCCACGCCCACGCCGGTACTCGACACCGACGGCGCGCATGCCCTCGAAGAGCACGCGGGTGACCAGGGCACGGGTCGTGACGGTGAGATTCGGCCGCCGCCGCACGGGCTTGAGGTACGCCTTCGATGCGGAGAGGCGGCGTCCGCGGTGGACGTTGCGGTCGAAGGGGGCGAAGCCTTCCTGCCGGTAGCCGTTCACGTCGTCGGTGCGGGGATAGCCGGCCTCCTGGGTGGCCTCCAGGAAGGCGGGGAAGAGCGGGCTGGAGGCCGGGCCGCGTTCGAGGACGAGAGGGCCGTCGTGGCCGCGGAACTCGTCGTCGGGGTCGGCCGCCAGGCAGTTCTCCATGCGCTGGAAGTAGGGCAGGCAGTGGGCATAGTCCCAGGTCTCCATGCCCGGGTCGGCCGCCCACCGCTCGTAGTCCATGGGGTTGCCGCGCTGGAAGATCATGCCGTTGATGCTGCTGGAGCCGCCGAGCACCTTGCCGCGGGCGTGGTAGACGCGCCGGCCGCCCATGTGGGGCTCCGGCTCGGATTCGTACTTCCAGTCGTAGAAGCGGCTGCCGATCGGGTAGGTCAGCGCCGCGGGCATGTGGATGAACACGTCCCACGGATAGTCGGGTCGGCCGGCCTCCAGCACCAGCACGCGGTTGCCCGGGTCGGCGGAGAGCCGGTTCGCCAGTGCGCTGCCGGCCGATCCGCCGCCGACGATGACGAAGTCGTACTGCAGGGGAGCCATGGCTGCCTCGTCTCGATCGCGCCGTTCGATACGCCCGGCATGCTAGTACGAGTAGCGCCATACGCACCAGGTTGCGAGCAACGCAACTTGTTGGGCTGCGCGCCTCTCCACGCAGTCGTTGTTTACTGCGCGTATAGTTTCGCTGTGAGCAACTACAGTCCAGATACCGAAACGACCGGTTCGCACCCCGGCGGGGTCCAGTCCGTCGACCGCGCCATCAGCGTGCTGGAAATCCTTGCCCAGCACGGTGAGGCGGGCGTCAGTGACGTGGCGGCCGAGATCGACGTCCACAAATCCACCGCTTTCCGCCTGCTCGGCGCGCTGGAGTCGCGCGGCCTGGTGGAGCAGGCGGGCGAGCGCGGCAAATACCGCCTCGGCTTCGGCATCGTGCGCCTGGCCGGTGCCGTCACGGGCCGCATCGACATCACACAGCAGGGCCGCCCGGTCTGCGAGCGCCTCGCCGAGGAGATCGGCGAGACCGTCAACATCGCCGTCAAGCAGGAACAATTCGCGATCAACCTCTTCCAGGTGCGCGGCCCGGCGGCGGTCGCGGCCCACAACTGGGTCGGCCAGCTGACCCCGCTGCACGCCACCTCCAGCGGCAAGGTCCTGCTGGCGCACATGCCCGCCAAGGAGCGTGCCGAGCTCCTGGCGCATGCGGGCCTGAAGAAGATGACCCCGCGCACCCTGACCGCGAAGACGAAGCTCGAGAAGAGCCTCACCGAAACCCGAGAACACGGCTACTCGTGGACCCTGGAGGAGCTGGAGCTCGGGCTGCACGCCATGGCCGCGCCGGTCCGCTCCCGGGACGGAGAGGTCATCGCGGCACTGAGCGCCTCAGGGCCCTCGTACCGGTTCACCGAGGAGCGCATGCGCGAGGTCGCCCCCGTGCTGATCCAGGGCGCGGAAGAGATCAGTCACCGCATGGGCTACCTGGGCTGACCCGGCGCGCCGGAGGCGGACCCGAGCCGCTCCTGGATCCAGTCGTGGAACAGGCCGATGTGGTGCTCGCTGGGTACGAGTACGCCGCCCTTGGCGTACAGGCGGGAGCTCATGGCGGGCTGGCAGCGCTCGCAGGCGTCGAAGTCCTGCCGGTTGACCCGGTCGAAGAGCTCGACGGACCGGCTGACGTCCCTGCCGCTGTCCACGACGTCCTTGAGGTAGAGCCAGTCGCACTCGACGATCGTGCGGTCGACGGCGACCGGGTACATCCGGTGGAAGATCACGTGGTCGGGGACGAGATTGATGAACACCTGCGGTCTGACGGTGATCGCGTAGTAGCGGCGGTCCTGGTCCTCGGCGACCCCGGGTATGCGCTCCAGGCCCTCGGAGCCGTCCACGGTGAAGCCCTTGACCTCCGCGCCGAATTCGGCGCCGTGGCCGACGTAGTACTGCGCGGCATAGCCATCGGCGAACTCCGGCAGCACCTCGGTCAGTTCCGGGTGGATCGTGGCGCAGTGGTAGCACTCCATGAAGTTCTCGATGATGAGCTTCCAGTTCGCCTTCACGTCGTAGACGATCCGCCTGCCGACCTGGAGGCTGTCCATGTCGTAGCGCTCGATCGACTCCACATCGCCGAGCCGTGCGACGACGTCTCCGACGACCTGCTCCTCGAAGGAGGGCGGGGTCTCGGCCAGACAGACCCAGACGTAGCCCAGCCACTCACGCGTGGCCACATTCGCCAGGCCGTACTCGACACGGCCGACGTCCGGCATCTTGGTGAGGTTGGGAGCCGCGACGAGTTTGCCCGTCAGGTCGTAGGTCCAGGCGTGGTACGGGCATTGGAAGGCGCGCTTGACCTCGCCGCTCTCCTCCGTGCAGAGCTTGGCGCCGCGGTGCCTGCAGACATTGAAGAAGGCGCGGACCGAGTTGTCCCGGGCACGGGTGACGAGGATGCTCTCGCGGCCCACCTCGACAGTCCGGAAGGCGCCCGGCCCGGCCAGATCGGAGGAGCGCGCGACGCAGAACCACATCGCCTCGAAGATGTGCTCCTGCTCCTGGGCGAAGATCCCGGGATCGGTGTAGTAGGAGCCGGGGAGGGTGGCGATCAGGCTGTCCGGCAGGCTGGTCGAGGTCACTGGGCACTCCTCGCGGGGTGACGTCGTCGGTCGGTCGTCGCGCCGGGGACGAAGGGGTCCGAGCGGCGCAGTGCGGTATGCATGAATGGCGTGCTGAGTAGTGGCGCGTGACGCCGCGCGAGTGGCGTCAGAGGGTGGCGGCAGCGAGCTGCTTGCGCCAGCGGGTGAACAGGCGCGGCTGGTTCATCCCGAGGACCGCGACGGGCTGCCCGGACCGCCGGTAGACCGCCAGAAAGCTGCGGTCGTCCGGGAGTCCCTCCTCGACCGTCACACTGTCGGCGCCGGCGGAATGCCCGGCGAACTGGATCCGTACGCCGTACTGATCCGACCAGAAGTAGGGCGGCTTGGGCACCGCCGGTGTTGCCGCGCCGCCGGAGAGCAGCGCGGCCACGGCCGCGTCGGGCCGTTCGCGCGCGCCGGTCCAGTGCTCGACGCGACGGTGGACCCCGGCGACGGGGTCGTACCAGGAGGCGCAGTCGCCGACCGCAACCACACCGGACATGCTGGTGCGGCCGTCCACGCCGCACGTGACGCCGTCGCCCAGCGCGACACCGGAGCCCTGAAGCCACTCGACGCACGGGCGGGCGCCCACGCCGACGACGACCGTGTCCGCCGGGATGCTGCGGCCGTCCTCCAGCAGGACCGCCTCGACGCGGGCCTCCCCGCTCAGACCTTTGACGCCGACCCCGCACAGCAGGCGTACGCCGTGGTCCGCATGAAGCGTGGAGACGACGCCTCCCATGACCTCGCCGAGCGGTCCTGCCAGGGGGGTCGGCGCGGCCTCGACGACCGTCACGTCAAGTCCCAGGCCGTACGCGGTCGAGGCGACCTCGGCTCCGATGAACCCACCGCCGATCACCACCAGCCGCCCGCCGCGGGCCAGATCGGCCCGCAGGGCCCGGGCATCGTCCAGAGTCCGCAGCGTGTGCACCCCTTCGAGACCGTCGCTGCCCGGCAGCATGCGCGCGGTCGCACCCGTGGCGATGACGATCCCGTCAGCCCGGACGGACCGGCCGTCCGCAAGCCGCACGGCGCGGTCACCGGGGTCGAATCCCGCGGCGCGCACGCCGAGCAGCCACTCCGCCTGCAGGTCCTCGCCGTCCGTCTCCAGAGCGAGATCAGCTTCGCGGATCGTGCCGGCGAGGAACTCCTTGGACAACGGCGGCCTGTCGTACGGGCGGTGCGGCTCGTCACCGATCACGACCAGCCGTCCGTCGTAGCCCTGCTTGCGCAGGGAGCGTGCGGCCGACAGTCCGGCGAGCGAGGCGCCGACGACGGCCACTGTCCTCACGCGGGACCTCCGGCGAGCCGCGCTGCGATGCAGGGCGGCAGATTCGGCGCGTCCGTGGACGGCTGGACGTAGATCATGCCGTCATCGATCAGGACCTCGTGCGTACGCACGGGGAGCTTGGCCGGCGGCGAGTCGACGGCCCCCGTCCGGAGGTCGAACTTCGAGGCATGCAGCGGGCATTCGACCTCGCAGCCCTCCAGCCATCCGTCGGCGAGCGACGCATCCTGGTGGGTGCAAGTGTCGTCAATGGCGAAGACTTCGCCGTCGTCGGTGTGGAACACCGAGACGGGCGGATCGATGTCGAGCCGGATGGCCTCGCCGCGCGGCAGATCCGCGAGACGGCACGCGGGAATCATCATGACACCTCTGATGCTCGGGTGCATATAGCGAAACGGATTGCGGTTAGCGCAACGCCAGTTTGAAGTCCCCCAAAGCCCGTGTCAAGGCATCCCCCGGACACGCCGACCCCCTGTTCCATGTTTCTTTGTACGCAACGCTGTGCGCAGTACACAACTTCCGATGCGGAGGGAACGACATGGCCATCAGCGTCTTCGACCTGTTCATAGTGGGTATGGAGCCCTCGAGCTCGCACACCGTAGGGCCGCTGCAGGCGCCCGACTCCTCGTCACCGCACCGCACGACCCGTGCACCGTACAAGGGATTCCGCGCGGCGTAACATCGGAAGTGAGAGCGCACCACCATGAGGAGGTGACGTCCATGCCCGAGGCCCTGGGAATCGGACACCTCACCCTGACGGTGAGCGACGTGAAACGAAGCGCGGAGTTCTACAACCGCTTGCTTGACACGCAGACAGTTCTCGATGTGGAGGACGAGTTCGGCCCGTTCGTGGCCATCGCCTCCCCGGCCTTCGTCGTCGGTTTCCGCAGGCACGCGGCGACGAACCAGGCGGACGTCTTCGACCCGGCACGGGTCGGGCTGGACCACTGCGCGTTCCATGTCGCCGACCGGGCCGCGCTGGAGGCCTGGGAGTCCCGGCTGGACGAGCAGGACATCGCGCACTCCGGCATCGTCGAGGACCCGTCCGGGCTCCATCTCAACTTCAAGGACCCGGACAACATCGCCCTGGAGTTCTACCGCCCCGCCACGCAGGGCTGACCCGCGCGGCGCCGACAGGGAGACCTCGCGTGGCGGCCTCGCGGTCAACGTCAGCGCATGCTGAGGCGAGACCGCCGTTGGGGGCGGTCAGTGCCCGCAGTCAGAACCCACGGTCGATCCACTCCTGCAGATGCGGGGCCTCGGCGACGACGGTGGTCGTGTCCCCGTGACCGGTGTGCACGACGGTGTCGTCCGGCAGGGCCAGCAGCCGGTCCCGGATCGACTCGATGATGGTGCCGAAGTGGCTGTACGACCGTCCCGTCGCCCCCGGCCCGCCCGCGAAGAGCGTGTCACCGCTGAACAGGGCCTTCAGGGCGGGCGCGTACAGGCAGACCGCTCCGGGAGCGTGGCCGGGCGTATGCAGCACCGTCAGATCGACACCCGCCACCGTGACGATCTGGCCGTGGGCCAGTTCACCGTCGGGCAGCCGCTCGGGATGCGTCTGCTTCCACAGCGGCAGATCGTCAGGGTGCAGCAGAATCGGAGCGCCGGTCCGGTCGGCGAGCGCCGGGGCGGCGTCGATGTGGTCGTTGTGCGCGTGCGTACAGACGATCGCGCGCAGCGTACGGCCGTCCAGCGCCGCCTCGATGGCGTCCGCGTCGTGCGCGGCGTCGATGACGACCGCCTCGCGGTCGTCGCCGACGATCCACACGTTGTTGTCGACGTCCCAGGTGCCGCCGTCCAGGGAGAACGTGCCGGAGGTGACCAGTCGGTCGATGCGCGCGGTCATCAGAAGACCACCACCGAGCGCAGCACGTCGCCGTGGTGCATCCGCTCGAAGGCCTTCTCGACATCGTCGAGCGCGATCGTCTCGGTCACGAACGCGTCCAGATCCAGGCGCCCCTGAAGATGGAGGTCGATCAGCATCGGGAAGTCGCGGCTCGGGAGGCAGTCTCCGTACCAGGACGACTTGAGCGCTCCTCCGCGCCCGAAGACGTCCAGCAGCGGCAGCTCCAGCTTCATCTCCGGGGTCGGGACGCCGACGAGGACCACGGTCCCGGCGAGGTCACGGGCGTAGAAGGCCTGCTTGTACGTCTCGGGGCGGCCGACAGCTTCGATGACGACGTCCGCGCCGAATCCGCCTGTGAGCTCGCGGACCGCCTCGACCGGGTCGGTCTCCTTGGAGTTGACCGTGTGGGTGGCGCCGATCTTCTTCGCCGTGGCCAGCTTCCGGTCGTCGATGTCCACCGCGATGATCTTCGCCGCGCCCGCGAGCCTGGACCCGGCGATCGCCGCGTCGCCCACGCCGCCGCAGCCGATGACCGCGACGGAATCGCCGCGCCCGACGCCGCCGGTGTTGATCGCTGCGCCGATGCCCGCCATCACACCGCAGCCCAGCAGCCCGGCGACCGCGGCGGACGCCCGCTCGTCGACCTTCGTGCACTGCCCGGCTGCCACCAGCGTCTTCTCGGCGAAGGCACCGATGCCCAGGGCCGGGGACAGTTCGGTGCCGTCGGCGAGGGTCATCTTCTGCTTGGCGTTGTGGGTGTTGAAGCAGTACCAGGGCCGTCCGCGCCGACAGGCACGACACTGGCCGCAGACCGCACGCCAGTTCAGGATGACGAAGTCGCCGGGCTCGACCTCGGTGACACCCTCGCCGACCGCCTCGACCCGGCCCGCGGCCTCATGGCCGAGCAGGAAGGGGAAGTCGTCGTTGATGCCGCCCTCGCGATAGTGCAGATCGGTGTGGCAGACCCCGCAGGCCTCGATGTTCACCAGCGCCTCACCCGGGCCGGGGTCTGGCACGATGATCGTTTCCAGGCTGACGGGGGCGCCCTTGCCCCGCGCGACAACAGCACGGACCTGGTGCGTCATGGCCACTCCTCGACTGATGCGAATCCACGGAATGCGTTGCCTATTACGGCACGCACTTCATGTGCCGCAACAACAGCATTGTGGAGGCTGGACCTGCGGTCAAGGATCCCGCACGTCGGGCCTGCCGGATTCAGCCGTATCCTTCCGTCCACGCGTCCTGGCCGACGGCTGTGCTCCGGCCGCCGAGCGGCCCGGGTGTTCGGTCAGCTGGGGAACATCCTCCCCGGCACCTACAGGTCGTGCACCGCAGCTCGGGCGGTGGAGACAAAGGTCCTCCTCACGGAGGTTGGCCCGGACCTCCTTCAGCGCGGGCAACTCCTCAGTGCGTGTACCGCCCGAACCATGGATGTCCGATACCTTCCTGTACAACTCAGCCATCCTGTGCGCCTGTTCAATGAGGCTCACGCAGGCGGACCGTCGTGCTTCACTCACCGGAACAGTGCGTTGAGCCTTCGCAGTTCGCTTCGGCCTGAATCTGCGCAGCGCGGGCGTTGCGAAGGAGAGCCGTGATCCGGTTTGCCAGAGCGGCGGAGCTGCCGATTCTGCAGGACATCGAGCGTGCCGCCGGAAAGGTCAGCACTGACCCTCACCACGTTCACCGAGGTGGTCTGGAACGGGCCCTACTACGAGAAGCTCGGATTCCGGCTGCTGCCCGAGGCGGAGTGGACGCCGGGACTCCGTGAGATCCGGACCGCGGAGGCCGCACACGGCCTGGACAGCTGCCCGCGGGCCTGCATGCGCAAGGAACTCTGAGCTCCTGCCCTGGTTTTCAGCGGAGCCGGGACGAGGAAAGGAGGACGGCCGACACCGGGATGTCAGACCCCTCCGTTACGTTGCCATCATGACGGAATTCGTACTCGTTGCAGGCGCGTGGCTCGGATCGTGGGCGTGGGACGAGGTGGTGCCGGAGCTGAGTGCAGCCGGGCACGGCACCCACCCGCTGACGCTGACCGGCCTCGCCGAGAAGCAGGGCATGCCGGCCGGGCAGCAGACCCACGTACAGGACATCGTCGACGAGGTCGAACGCCTCGATCTGCGCGACGTCGTCCTGGTCGGGCACAGCTACTCGGGCATCCCGGTCGGTCAGGCCGCCGAGCGGATCGGCGACCGGCTGGCCCGCGTGGTGTTCATCGACTCCAACGTTCCGGCGGAAGGCGAGTCGTTGCCTCCACCTGGTGGCAGGGCCCGGCGAAACTGGAAGCTGCCGAGAACGGCGGCTTCTGGGCACCTCTGACCGCGGCCGACTGCGCCGGCCAGGGCCTCACCAGCGAGCAGATCGCGCGGATCGTGGGCGGCTCGACGCCGCACCCGGGCGCCACGCTGACTGAACCGGCCATGCTGGATCGCCCGCTCGGCGAGCTTCCGGCGACGTACATCAAATGCCTGCTCGACGGCCCCGAGCCGACCGACGACGTGGCCGAGCTGCTGAACAGCAAGGACTGGCGGCTGGTCACGATGGACACCGGCCACTGGCCGATGTTCTCGCAGCCGCGCGAGCTGGCACGGATCCTGCACCGGTCAGTCACGGAATCCTGAGCAACAGCTCGGCCGCTCTCAGCGGACCCTCCCGGTCGTGGCACTGGCCGGCTTCGCCCTACACGTTCTCGGGGAAGTGACAGGCCACCTGGTGTCCCGACTTGAGCTCACGCAGCGGCGGCTCCTCCATCCGGCAGATCTCCTGCGCCTTCCAGCAGCGGGTGTGGAAACGGCAGGCCGGCGGCGGGTTCACGGGCGAGGGTACGTCGCCGGTGAGGAGGATCCGCTCGCGTTTCACGCGCCGCTCGGGGTCCGGGACGGGGACCGCCGACATCAGCGCCACCGTGTAGGGGTGCATGGGCCCGCTGTACAGCGAGTCCTTGCCGCCGATCTCCACCACTTTCCCCAGGTACATCACAGCCACCCGCGTGGAGACGTGCCGGATGACCGACAGATCGTGCGCGATGATCACGTAGGTGAGGCCCAGCTCCTCTTGCAGATCGTCCAGCAGGTTGACCACCTGCGCCTGGATGGAGACGTCCAGCGCCGATACCGGTTCGTCCGCCACGATCATCTTCGGCCGCAGCGCCAACGCCCTGGCCACGCCGATACGTTGCCGCTGCCCGCCGGAGAACTCGTGCGGGTAGCGGTTGTAGTGCTCGGGGCTGAGCCCGCACAGCTCCAGCAGGTCCTGGACGGCGCGCTTCACTCCGTGCTCCGTCTCCACCTTCTGCAGCCGGAAGGGGGCACCGACGATCGTGCCGACGGTGTGCCGGGGGTTGAGGGAGGAGTACGGGTCCTGGAAGATCATCTGGATGTCTTTGCGCAATGGCCGCATCGCGCCCCGGGACAGGTGGGTGATGTCATGCCCCTCAAACTCGATCTTCCCGGCGGTGGGCTCAATCAGCCGAATGATCAGCCGCCCGGTCGTGGTCTTGCCGCAGCCCGACTCGCCGACCACGCCCAGCGTCTCCCCCGGCAGCACACTGAAATCGATGCCGTCCACCGCCCGCACCGCGCCGACCTGACGGCGCAGCAGACCCTGGGTGATGGGGAAATGCTTCACCAGCCCCTCGACGTTCAGCAGAGCCTCGTTATGGGTGGTCTGCGTGCGTCCCATGGGTCCACTTCCTTCGTTCCAGCCACTTTCGTGCGGCCTCACAGCCGGGGCGCCACTTCGTCGGTGAAGATCCGGCGACGTTCCTCGGGCGGCAGATGGCAGGCCACAAGATGGCCGACGCCCGATGCATCGGTCAGCTCCGGGACCTCCGTAAGGGACCTGTCACCGTTGCGGTCGGCAAAGGGGCAGCGCGGGTGGAACGCGCAGCCGCGCGGCAGCCTGATCAGGCTCGGCGGATTCCCGGCGATCGGGAGCAGCCGCTCCTGCATCGCGCGGTCCATTCGCGGCATGGAGCCCAGCAGACCCCAGGTGTACGGATGCTCGGGCGCCGTGAACAACTGCTTGGCCGAGCCCTTCTCCACGCACTTGCCGGCGTACATCACCAGGATCTCGTCGGCCAACTCGGCCACCACACCCAGGTCGTGGGTGATGATGATCACCGCGGAGCCGAACTCCTTCTGCAGGTCCCGGATGAGGTCCAGGATCTGCGCCTGGACGGTGACGTCAAGGGCAGTCGTCGGCTCGTCCGCGATCAGCAGCGCGGGGTCGTTGACCAAGGCCATGGCGATCATGGCGCGTTGGCGCATACCGCCGGAGAACTGGTGCGGATAGTCGTCCACTCGGGTGTCGGGTTGCGGGATGCCCACCCGGTCGAGCATCTCCACGGCCCGCAGCCGGGCCTCCTTGCCGCTCGCCTTCGTATGGTGCACCTGGTAGGCCTCGGTGATCTGAGCCCCGATGGTGTAGAGGGGGTGCATGGCGGTCAGCGGGTCCTGGAAGATCATCGCCATCTTGTGGCCGCGCAAGTGCCGCACCCGGTCGGGAGGCGCCGAGATGAGTTCTTCGTCGTCGAGCCATATCTCGCCGGAGATCCTGGCGTTGAGGGTGCGGTGCAGGCCCATGATGCCCAGCGAGGTCACCGACTTGCCGGAGCCGGACTCCCCCACGATGCCCAGCGTGCGGCCGCGCTCAAGCTCGAAGGAGATACCGTCCACGGCTCTGACCAGGCCGTCGTCGGTGTCGAAGTGGATGCGCAGGTCGCGTACCTGGAGAAAGCCGGGACCGAACGGGGCGCCGCGGCCGGCCTCGACACTGCCGACCGGGGGCGACGTCGGCTGCTGCTCGGGAGGTTTGCGACTCATGAGTACCTCACCCGGGGGTCGACAGCGACGTAGAGCACGTCCACCACGAGGTTGGCCGCGACGATGAAGAACGCGGCCAGCGTGGTCACGGCCATGATCTTCGGCAGGTCGTTGTCGGTGATCGCCTGCACCGCGTACTGCCCGATTCCCGGCAGCGAGAAGGCGGTCTCGGTCAGTACAGCACCGCCGAGCAGCAGACCGATGTCCAGGCCGAAGATCGTGAGGATCGGGGTGAGCGCGGCGCGCAGGCCGTGCCGGACGACCACCGTCCGTTCGCTGAGGCCCTTGGCCCGCGCGGTACGGATGAAGTCCTCGCTCATCGTCTCCAGCATGCCGGCCCGGGTGAGCCTGGCGTACAGCGCCGAGTACAGGAAGGCGAGGGTGAGCCACGGCAGCACGAGGTTCTTCGCCCAAAGCAACGGATCGGTGGTGAAGGGCACATACTGCAGGTTCGGGAAGATCGGCCACTTGTAGCTGAACAGTGCGAGCGAAACCAGCGCGGTGAAGAAGATCGGAAGCGAGACGCCCATCAGCGCGATGCCCATGGAGAGCCGATCGAAGAACGAGCCGCGCTTGAGGGCAGACAGCACGCCGATCGCCACACCGGTGACCAGCCAGATGATCGCCGCACCCACGGTCAGCGACAGTGTCACGGGGATGCGTTCGACGATCTGCGGCCATACCGGCAGGTGGCTCTTGAACGAGTAACCGAAGCAGGGCACCTGGCAGTAGGACGCGTCCGGCCCGAAGTGGAACGTGCGGCCGGCGAAGATTCCGTGCACGAACTGCCAGTACTGCGTGTACAGCGGCTGATCGAAGCCCAGGTTCTTCTGGACGGCGGCCAGCGCCTCAGGACTGGGGTCGCGGCCGACGTACTGAGCCGCCAGCTGGGTGCTGGTCTCCCCGGCCAGCCGTGGCACCAGGAAGAAGATCGCGAAGGTGATGGCCGTTACGACAAAGAGCAGGATCACCGCCGCGGCCACGCGCCGGATGATGTACGCACCCACGGTTGGGCGGCGGGGCCGCCGCCGCCCGGACCTCGGCCCGGTCGGCGAGCGCCTCGCCCTTCACCTCCTCAGCTCCTCCGCTCCGATACGGTCTGCGCCCGAGGGCGTACGTCGTCCACGGGCTACTTGACGCCGACGTTCAGGTAGTCGTACATGCCGTAGGCCTCAGTGACGAACACGTTGGTCGCGCTGTCCGGGCGGTACAGCGGGTCCTTGCGGTACAGCAGGGGCACCAGAGGGGCCTGCTCCATCGCGGCCTTGTCGATGTCACCCCACGCCTTGGTGCGGGCTGCGCTGTCGGTGTTGCCGATGCCCGCGTCGAGCATCTTGTTGATGCCGGGATCGTTCAGCTCGGACAGGTTGCTGTTGCCGGAGGCCTTGATGGCCCTGCCGTCGATGATCTGCTGGAGGAAGCCGTAACCGGTCGGCCAGTCAGCGGCCCAAGCGGTCATCATCAGACCGAGACCGTGCGAGTGGACGAAGGCAGGAGCGCCGGCGCTGTCGGTGAAGTACTTGCCCGACGGGTACTGCTGGATGCCGACGTTGATCCCGATCTTCTTCAGCGAGGCCTGGACGGCCTGCGCGAGCGCGATCTCGTTGGGCCGGTCGGCCCGGGCGGAGATGTTGGTGGAGAATCCGCCGGGGTGGCCGCACTGGCTGAGCTCTGCCTTTGCTGCGGCGAGGCCCTCCGGCGAGTTCGCTCCCTTGTAGCCCGGGGTCTTGTACAGGTCGAACGGCGTGTGGCCGGACACCGTGGGCGGCAGGATCGTCGTGGCGATGTCACCGTGGACGTCGCCGCCGGTCGCCGTCTGCGCGGAGACCTTGTCGACCGCGTACTCCACCGCCTTGCGGCAGTGAACATTGTCGAACGGCTTCACGGCGGTCGAGATCGCCACATACGCGAGGGCGCCGCTCTGCGCGTCGTCGATGTGTCCCTTCTGGTTCGCATTGCTCAAGGCGGCGGCCTGGCTCTGCGCCGCTATGCCTGCGCCCGCGATGTCCAGCGTCGCGTTACCGGCGATCAGGTTCTGGTCGACCGTGGTCTGGGCGATGTTGAACTGGACGGTGATCTTGTCCGGGAGCTGCTTGCGGATCGGGTCGGAGGACGCGCTCCATTGCGAGTTCTTCACCAGCGTTGCGCCCTTGCCGTCCTGGTAGCTCTGGAACATGTACGAGCCGGAGGAGACCACGTTCTTCACGTAGTCCGAGCCGTTGTCCTTGGCCCGCGGAACCGGAGCCGTCTGAGGATTGCTGACCAGGTAGTCGAAGTCCGCGAACGGCTGGCTGAGGTGGAAGACGATGGTCGTGGCGTCAGGCGTCTCGATGGACTTCAGGTCGCCGGTCTTGTCCTTGTACGGCCCCTGGTACTTGGGGGTGTTGTTCACCAGAAGCGCGTTGAAGTACGTCGGCCCGTTGGACAGCACGTCGGGCGCATAGTTGCTGCGCTCGATGGCGTACTTGACGTCCTTGGTCGTGATCGGTGCGCCGTCGGAGAACTTCAGGCCCGGACGGATGTGGTAGGTCCAGGTCTTGCCGTTGTCACTGGGCTTGCCGAGCTCCGCCGCGAGGTCCGGTACGAGCTTCAGGCCGGCCTTTTCGGGCGCCGGCTGGAAGGTGGTCAGCGCCCGCGCGTAGACACGGGTGAAGTTCCACATGAAGGCGTAGTAGGTGTTGCCGGGGTCCATCGAGTCCGGTGTGCTCGAGAGCTGGTACGCCACTGTCCCGCCGGTGTGGTCGGAGGCGTTGACCACGCCGGTGATGCCGGCGTTGTAGGCGGGGGCCTTCCCCGCCGATGCGCCGCCGCCGTTGCCCCCGCCGCACCCAGACGCGACGAGCGCTGCGACCGCGGCCCCCGCAAGGACCACGGTGGTCTTTGATCTCCTCATGACGAGCTCCCCTCGCCGACGGGAATCGGTACGCGCATCACTTGCTCCGCGGGTCCAAGGCGTCCCGGAGTCCGTCGCCGAGCAGGTTGAATGCCAGGACGGTGATGAAGATCGCCATACCGGGGACGATCATGAACCACGGATCCGCCTGGTAGAGGCTGATGGCCTGATTGAGCATGCCGCCCCAGGACGCCTGCGGCGGCTGTATGCCGACGCCGAGGAAGCTCAGACCGGCCTCGAACAGGATGTTGGTCGGGATCAGCAGCGTCGAGTAAACGATGATCGGTGCGACCAGATTCGGCAGCAGCTGCTTGAACAGGATGTGCGGCCCCCGGGCGCCGAGCGTGCGTGCCGCGTCGATGAACTCGCGCTCGCGCAGCGAAAGCGTCTGGCCGCGAATGATGCGGCCCATGTAGGGCCAGCTGAAGAAGCCGATCACGAAGATCAGCACACTGATGTGGAGCGTAAGACCGTGCAGTCCGAAAGCACCGCCCTGCAGCGAGGCGGACAGCGCGATCGCGAAGAGCAGCAGCGGGAAGGCCAGGAAGATGTCCATCAGGCGGCTGATCACGCTGTCGATCCAGCCGCCGTAGTATCCGGCGATCACGCCCATCACCGTGCCGATGGTCACCGACAGCACGGTGGCGCCGAAGGCCACCGCCAGCGACACCCAGGAGCCCTCGATGATCCGGGCGAGCAGGTCGCGGCCGAACTGCGGCTCGACGCCGAGCGGATGATCCCAGCTGATTCCGCCCCAGGCCCCCACGGGCTTGAGCAGCACCGGGTCGATCAGATCCTGGTGGAAGACGTTCGGATCAAGTTTGAAGACGGATTCGATGACCTTGGCGAAGACTGCCAGCACCATCAGGCAGAGAACGACGATGCCGCCCGCGACCGCGACCTTGTCACGCTTGAACCGCATCCACGCGATCTGCCCGAGCGACCGGCCCTCGATCTCCGCGCCCATCCCGGACAGCACGGACTCCGGCTGCGCCTCGCCGGCGGAGCCTGTGACCTCTATAGGTGCCGTCATGGCTGTGTGCACCCCCGTTCCGGTGGTGACCGGTTCCAGGTGCGGCCGTGACGGATGGCCCGGCGGGCTATGACCATCGCTCCAGCACCAGTCCGATGGGTCGCCAGACCAGGGCTATGAGA
The DNA here is from genome assembly GCF_040606445.1 of Streptomyces sp. NPDC005408. Classification (NCBI taxonomy): domain Bacteria; kingdom Bacillati; phylum Actinomycetota; class Actinomycetes; order Kitasatosporales; family Streptomycetaceae; genus Streptomyces; species Streptomyces sp. NPDC005408. Next base: position 134,075 of record NZ_JBEXEX010000011.1, read on the forward strand.
ATTGCCTCATTATAGGTCGAATGCGGCCATAAGGAATGAGGCAATTCAGGAGGACTACCGGCCTGTGGGTCGAGCGGCCGGAGCGACGCCTGGGCGGCCAGGCATGCGCACTCAGTGGGGCAGCGTGAGGTCCAGCCCGAGCCACTGAGCCAGGTCCTTGATCTCGCGACCGATGGCTGCGGTCACGGTCCTGGTGAAAGGGACGTCCTCATGGATCGCATGGACCTGCAGCACCCCGGCTTTACGGTCGGCGGTGGCATCGAGCTTGCCCACCAGTCGGTCGCCGTACAGGATCGGCAGCGCGAAGTACCCCCACCGGCGGTTGGCCGCGGGCTTGTACATCTCCAGCTGGTAGTCGAACTCAAAGAGCTCGACGGTGCGCTTGCGCTCATGGATGAGCCGGTCGAAAGGCGAGAGCAACGCCGCGCGCCCCGAGAACGGCCGGCCCAACTGCGACGGATCAACCCGCCACGTGCCCTTGACCCCCTCGACCACGGCCGGCTCACCGGCATCCCCCACGTCCGCCGGCTCGACCGGGCATTCCGGCCCTCGTGCGCGGGCGATGCCCAGAGCGCACAGCCGTCGCTCGTTGCGGATGCGGAGCGCCTCGTCCACCGGGACCACCGGGTCGTCGGGGTAGACCCGCGTGGCCAGGTCCCACAGCCGGTCGCGGCCCCGGCGTCCCGCGATGGCGACCTCGCCGCGCAACACCATGATCTCCAGCAGCTGGGTGACGTTGCGGTTGTTGGTCCACCCGGTCGACTTCCACGGCACCTTGCAGGTGTCCGGAAGGTCGCGTGAGGGCAGCGGCCCCGAGGAACCGAGCCGGTCGAGGATGTCCAGACGGCACGCGTCGTTGGCTCGCACCCAGTCGCGGCGGTACGCCTGCCAAGAGATCGGCCCGGCGGGCCCGGGCCGCTCGGCCATCTCGGCGCGGTACAGCGCGAGATCCTCGCTGGGCCGGATCATCGCCCGGAGCTCGAGCAACGTCCGGTTCTCCAGTGCGGCGTTCAGATCGGCCGGTGAGTACGACGACCCGAGGCGACTCCACGCCACGAGGTCGGCATTCGGCGCGATGGCGGCGGTCGGGTCGATCTGCAGCAGAGTCAGCCGGCGCACCACATCAAGCATCTCATCCGGCCGCGAACCATCCAGGAGCTGCGCACGCACGGCGATACGGCGGGCCTCGGTACGAGAGAGCTCGTGGACGGTCACGACACGAGGTTAGGTGACCGGCCCCGTCGCCGGGGCGGCGATGCACCTACCCATAGTTCCACTGCGGCCCCTGAATATTCCCCAAGGGCGAAGTTCTTGAGCTTCCGCGTGGCCCCAGCGGCGCACGGCGATGCCTGCCACCAAAAGTATTCCCAGGCAGAAGCCTGCCGAAATCAATTCTTTACGGCACTGATGTTCCGCGGGACCCCGTGACGGCCCCTGCCATTTTCTGGGCCGGCGGGAGGTACACGACACGCGCACCAAGAGACCTCGTCACTAAATACCACTTTCGGTTCACCTATGCATCAATAAGGAGAAGATGCAGACATCTCATGCCATCTCGCAACACCGCGTGTCCGTCGAACCGTAAATGCAGATATGCCCTGCCGGGGTCATGTCCAGGGCTTTTCATGAGTGTTGACCAGTAGGTTCCGTGCGATGGGTTCGTCACCGGCCGGCGCGCGAAACAGCACTTCAGGGCATGTTGTGGTGACGAGGTGTGTGCGCCGAAAAGAACTCTGCAGTCAGTTGCCCGGCGGTCCGACGGCGTGATTGCATTCCAGTTCAGGAACCCCAGAGCATGGAAAGGATGGGAAAGTCATGCGCAAGGACTTCACCCCTCAGGTCGCGACCGGCGAGATTTCCGACAGCGAGCTGGACAACATTTCCGGTGGCATCGCAAGCGCCGGTGCCGACGTTTCCGGTACAGGCGCCTCCCTGAGCATCGGTGACGTCGTCGGGACCGTCCAGTCCCTCGCGCCCGCCCTGCCCGTTTCGCAGCTCTCCAGCCTTGTCGCGGTGCAGACCACCGGCATCTGACGGCAACTTTTTGCGACAAGGCGTTATGGCCGAGGAGCATTACTCGACCCACCGGTGCATCTGAATACCACCAGGTCGGCCAGGACCCCGGAACCTCCAGTTCCGGGGTTCACGCATGTTCGTGAACCAGAGTCGTCCGGATGTCTGCACAATGGATGACGAAGACGCCTGAACCTCCTCCGGCAGCCGGCGGGCGGGGCGAGGCGATGCGTGCCGCGGGTGGAAGGCGAGTTTCGTGCCGTCAGATCGGTCGGGGGGCGAGAAGGCTCCTGGCCCGCTGTGGTCCGAGCCCGGGACGCTGCTGGAGCACGTGTCCATTGCCGTCTTCGGCATCGATCAGGACGACCGGATCTGCTACTGGGGCCCTGGCGCGCAGGACCTCTTCGGGCACGACCCCGGGGCGGTGCTGTCCAAACCCGCCCGTGTCCTCTTCCCGGATCCGCCCCGAGGCGCCCCCGCCACGTCGATCTGGCTGGCGGAGCAAGGCCGCACCCTGGGGTATTGGCGCGGCCGGCTGCGGGCACGGCACCAGGACGGCGCGGACTTCGACTGCGGTTTCAGAGTCTTCCCCGTGACGGGCGCCGGGGGCCCTTCGGTGGTCATGGCCCTGGCGAGCCGAAGCGACGAACTCGACCGGGTGAAGACCAACCTGGCCTTCCTTGATGCCCTCTTCGAGACCTGTCCCATCGGCCTGGTCATGCTCGACGAGGAGCTGCGATACGTCCACCTCAACCAGGCGCTCGCCGATATGGACGGCCTCCCCATCGAGGAACACCTCGGACGGCGCATGGAAGAAATCATGATCACGTCCGACGGCGGTGAGTACCAGCGGACACTGCGAGCGGTCGCCGCCGAGGGACGCGCCGTCGTGGGCGCACTCGTGGGTGTGCGCACACCAGGTCACCCCGATCGTGATCAGGTGCGGTCGGTCAGCTTCTTCCCTCTCACCGGGGCCGTCGGCACCCGGACCGGAGTGGGCGGGCTGCTGGTGGACGTGACCGACCGGGAGCAGGCCATCATCGAGGCAACCGCCGGCCGGCAGCGGCTGGCCCTGCTGGACCGGGCCGCGGCCCGTATCGGCACGACCCTGGACGTGGATGTCACCGCCCGGGAGCTGGTCGCGGCCGCAGTTCCCGACTTCTCGGACGCATCCGTCGTGGAAGTCGTGCAGTGGATGGACGAGCCTGAGGTGTTCGACCCGGAACTGCCGCTGGTCACCCACCGGATCGCCTCCGGCACCATCCTGCCCCCACCCGCCACCGAACTCGTGAGCGGACTCGAGGACGTGACGTACCCACCGGGTTCCGCCATCCACCGGATGCTTCAGACGGGCCGTCCCGTCTCCGTCCTGGTGAACGACGAGTTCATGACCCGGACCGTCATCCACCAGGCCCGCGCGCAGCTCCTCAGAGACAGCGGCCTGGCCTGCATCCTCCTCGCCCCGCTCATCGCCCGGGGCACGGTCCAGGGCATCACCATGTTCGGACGCTCAGCGGCCCGGCCGGCCTTCACTGAAGAAGACCTCAGCCTGGCCGGTGAACTCGCCTCCCGCGCCGCGCTCTGCCTGGACAACGCGCGTCTCTACAGCCGAGTGCAGGACATCGCGCTCACCCTCCAGCGCGCGCTGCTCCCCAGCGCGCTGGCGACCAGTCCTTACGTGCAGGTCGCCCACCGCTATCTGCCCGGTAGCCACATCACCGAGGTCGGCGGCGACTGGTACGACGTGATCAACCTGCCCGGCGACCGGGTCGCCCTGGTCGTCGGTGACGTGATGGGACACGGAGTGCCGGCCGCTGCTGCCATGGGAAGGCTGCGTATCACCGCCAAGGCACTTGCCCGGCACAACCAGGAACCGGACGACCTGCTCGCCGAACTCGACGCCTGCGCCCAGGAGGCGGGAATCGAGCTGGCGACCTGCCTCTACATCCTGTACGACCCCGCGACAGGTCGCGCCCGCATCGCGAGCGCCGGCCATCCCCCGCCCCTCGTACGCCACCCGGACGGCAAGGTCGAGACCATCAGCGATGTGCTGGGAGTCCCCCTCGGGGTGGGCGGTCACCCCTTCAGAACGATGGAGATCGACCTCCCTGAGGACGCCATTCTGGCCCTCTATACGGACGGCCTCATCGAAGCACGCGGCCAGGACATCGAGGAGGGCCTGGAGGCAGTACGTGCCGAACTGCGCCGGGCATCGGGCGAGTTGGAAGAAACTGCGGACCGCATGCTCTCGAGCCTGCTGCCCGACCCACCGGACGACGACACGGTGCTCGTCCTCGCCCGCGTCCGTCGCAGTCCTTCAACGTAGGGGATGTCCCAGGTCCGGCGCTGCCGGTGCAGCTGACGTGCAGCTCCCCGCACCGGCCGCGGCCATTCACTAGTTTGCGCGCAGCCACTCGTCGAGAGCGGCGAAGTCCGCGTCGGTCGGATACCCGTCCAGATGCTGTTGCGGCGTCGCCCCGAACGGAATGAGTGGCCCGTCGACATCGAGGAAGAGCAGTGGACGCTGGGCCGATACGGTCACGACTGCACGATACCCAGGGGACGTAGCACGGAGGACTCCCCGCTGTTGGTCCTCGCCTGGGCATGATCGCGGCATGACTGCAGCAGATGATCCCTGCGCGGCCCGTGCGGTGACATAGCCGCGTCGCCTGGCTGCGCGGCTGTCAGGCGGCGAAACCGACGGGGTGACGTGCTCATACTGGCCCCATTGGCAATCGAGGTCGGCGACTGCTCCGCACCGGCGTGACCCGACAGCACGACGGACTGAGGTAGTGACGATGGCTTCCGGCAGCACCCCGCAACGGGCCGGTCTCGGCACGTGGCCGACCCCGCTCGAACCCGCCCCGCGGCTGGCTCACGCGCTCGGCCTGGGCCCGGACGACCTGTGGGTCAAGCGCGACGACCTCACCGGCCTGGGCGGCGGCGGGAACAAGATCCGCAAGCTGGAGTGGCTCTGCGGTGCGGCCCTGGCCGACGGGGCCACCACCCTGGTGACCACCGGGGCTCCGCAGAGCAACCATGCGCGGCTGACCGCCGCCGCCGGTGCCCGGCTGGGGCTCGATGTCGTACTCGTCCTCGCCGGCACACCCACATCGTCGACCTCGGGCAACCTCGCGCTCGACGGCCTCTTCGGCGCCACGGTCGTCTGGGCGGGCGCCGTCGACGGCAAGGCGCTCGACGTCAGAGCCATGCAGGTGGCCGAGCAGGTGCGGCAGCGGGGCGCCGCCCCGGCGCTGATCCCCTTCGGCGGTTCCAGTCCGCTCGGCGCGCTGGGCTATGTCGAGTGCGGGCGCGAACTCCTCACTCAGGCACCTGACATGGCCACCGTCGTCGTCGCGGTCGGCTCCGGCGGCACCATGGCCGGCCTCGTCGACCAGCTGGGTCCCGCACGCGTCCTCGGCGTCCACTGCGGTGCCGTCGCGGACCCCGCCGGCACCGTGTCCGAACTGGCCTCCGCCGTGTCCGGAGTGCCCTGCGCCCCGGAGAAATTGAGGCTGCGGCTCGACCAGGTCGGCGACGCCTACGGCACGCTGACCGAACCGGTCATGGCCGCCCTCACCATGGCCGCCCGCACCGAGGGCATCGTCCTCGACCCGATCTACACGGGACGCGCGATGGCCGGCCTGATCGCGGCCGTCAAGGACGGCGACATCACCCCCGGACAGCGCACGATCTTCCTGCACACGGGCGGCCTGCCCGGCCTGTTCGGCCACGCGGCAACACTCGCTCAAGCACAGGCCGCCCTCGTCGGCGAGGACTTGCCTGCATACGGCTCCGCATGATCCACCTGCATCAGCGCAGGGCACTTGACTGCCTGAAGCGCCGCCGCCACGGCGGTGTCCATCAGCCGTCCGGAGCGATGTTCTGGTTGGAGCTGAAGACGTTGGCCGGGTCGTAGTGCTGCTTGAGCGCGCGCAACTGGCGGAGCTTGTTCTCTCCGTACGCCTGCCGGACGCGCTCCGCGCCCTCGTCCATGAGGAAGTTGACGTAGACACCGGTGTGGTAGGGCTCCAGCGCCGACCAGGAGTCGCGTACCCACTGGCGTTCCTCGGCGAAGCCGTTGGCATTCTCGCAGTTGCCGTTGATGTTGAACGTATGGCCGGTGCCGCGGCCGCTGAAGGCGGTCTCGTCCTCGCCGACGCGGGCGACGGCACCGCCGAGGTGGAAGATCCCGCAGGTCGAGAGCGGAGAGGCGATCCGCAAGGCGTGCTCCGCGGTGATGTCGATGACCTCGTCGGCGAGCCGGTCGACGTCGCAGGCCCGGAAGTAGTACCACCACCCGGGGCGGAAGGATGGGTCGAACATGGCCTGATGCTGGACGAAGGGCTTGGGCGCACACAGGTCCAGCAGCGGCGTCCCGAAGGCCCGCAGCGACCGGAGGACCTCCTGACCGGCCTCGACATCGCCGGCGTAACAGCTGATCACTGCTACAACGGGCCTGCCGTGCAGCTCCGGCGGGATGGCCGGGAGCGGCGGGGCCTTGCGGTGGACGACGATGGTCGTCAGCTCGTCCGGCACATCGGTGATCCAGTCCCGGTAGAAGCGCAGGACGTTCGGCGCCTCCTCCATGGGCCACAGGATCGGCCCGGCGACCACCGTGGGTCCCACCGGGTTGAGCCGGAACTCGAACTCCGTGACCACGCCGAAGTTGCTTCCTGCGCCGCGCACGCCCCAGAACAGTTCAGGTTCGCGCGCCTCACTCGCCGTGACGAAGGTGCCGTCCGCGGTGACCATGTCGACCGACAGCAACTGGTCGACCGTGAGCCCGTACTTCCGCATCAGCCAGCCGATACCGCCGCCGAGCGTCAGCCCGGCGAGGCCGGTGTGCGTCACGATCCCGGAGGGCACAGCCATTCCGAAGTGCTGCGTCTCCCGGTCGAGTGCCCCGAGCAGCACCCCGGCCTGGGCCCTGACCGTGCGGTTCTCCGGATCCACGCGTACGCCGTTCATCACCGACAGGTCGATGACGAGTCCGCCCTCGCACAGCGACTGCCCGGGGAAACTGTGGCCCCCGCTCCGCACGGCGACGGGTAGCCCGCTACTCCTCGCGCAACGCAGCGCCGCCACAACGTCGGCGACGCCGGTGCAATAGGCGATGAGGGCGGGAAACTTGCTGATCGACCCGTTCCAGATGTGCCGGGCTTCGTCGTAGGCAGGGTCACCGGCTCGGACCAGCCTGCCGGAGAAGGAACGCTCCAGCTCCTGGAAGGCTGTCCCGTCCGGTCGTGCGGCTGCAGTGGCTGCGCCCACGGGCCCTACTCCTCACCCTCTACCGCCAAGCCTCCCACCGGACGGAAGGCGCTGCCAGCTCAGGCGGGCACCGGTAGACGGCGTCCGCGCCCTGAGGCCCGCTGATTCTGCAGGCCTCAGGGCGCGGCGCGGCGCGGTGTGTCAGTGCCTCGTGACCGCGTCGAGCGCGTTGACGATGCCGTAGCCGTAGAAGCCGTTCACCCGCTTGCCGCCCTTGCAGGTGGAGTCTTCGACGCCGTTGCCGTCGGGGTCGTACAGTCCGGTCGGGCAGCCCGGGTTGTCCGCCTGGGCCTTGAGCAGCGCCTGCAGAGCCTGCGGGCCCGCCCACGGGTGGGTGCTCTTGAGGAGCGCCGCGACACCGGCCACGTGGGGGCCGGCCATCGAGGTGCCCTGCAGGAAGGCGTACCCGTTGTTGGGCATGGTGGCGAGGATCCGGCCGTTCTTCGACGGCGTGTCCGGGATCTGGTACTTGTCGCCGCCCGGGGCCGCGACGTCGACGACGCCGAGTCCGTAGCTCGAGTAGTACGACTTCAGGTTCTGCACGCCGGTCGCGGAGACCGTGACGACACCCGGCAGCTGGGTCGGGATGTCGAAGCACTTGTGCGGGTCGACGGTCCGCGTGGCCGGGGTCGTGTCGTCGGGGCTGGAGTCGTCGACGATCGCGTCGGAGTCGAGGTCGTCGTTGGAGTTGCCCGCGGAAGCGACGTGCAGCGTGCCCTTGCTCTGCGCATACAACGAGGCCCGGTTGACCGCGTCGACGATGGCCTTCTGGTCCGGGTCGTCGAGGCAGTTGTAGAGCCACGGGTCGATGTAGTAGCTGTTGTTGGTGATCTCGACGCCGTGGTCGGCGGCGAAGACGAACGCGCAGACGACGCTCTCCGGGAAGAAGAGGCTGGTCTTCGGGTCGCTCACCTTGATCGAGGAGACCTTGACACCCGGGGCAACACCGGCCACGCCGATGCCGTTACGGGCGGCGGCTATCTCACCCGCGACATGCGTGCCGTGGTAGTCGGTCGCCGGGTCGTACGGACGCCAGGCGCCCTCACTGGTGTCCGCGACGCCGCCGACACAGTTGGCGGACTGGCTCTTTGAGAAGTTCGCGGCCAGGTCGGGGTGGGTGTCGTCGACACCGGTGTCGATCACGGCGACGGTGACGTTCCTGCTGCCGGGGTTGATCTTGGCGGCCTTGTCCGCGCCGATGGCGCGCAGGTCCCACTGGTCGGCCTCGAGCGGCTCGGCACCATCGGCGGCGGCCGTAAGGGCCTGGGCCTTGGCGCTGTCCACGTACTCCGGGGCGCCGACCTCGGTGGTGCTCGCAGGGGCAAGTGCGGCGGTACGCGTGGCACCCGCGCTCTGTACCCCCTTGACCGTGCGCATCTGCTTGGCGAAGTCGGGGTTCGCCGAGTGGACGACGATGACGCCGATCTTCGCGTGAGTTATGACAACAGTGCCGCCGGCCTCGGCGATCGCCTTCTCAACGGCCTTGATGGTGCCGTGGTTCGCCTTGGTGTTGACCACGTACGAAAGCGTGGGGCCGTCCGAGGTCGCTGTGGCAGGGGTGTCCTGCACAGCGGCCTGGGCGGCGGCGCCCGGCAGAAAGCCGAGCGACGCGGTCAGCGCCAGTCCGGCCGGTACCGCGAGGGCGGCACGCAGGCGTCTGGAGCGCAGATGAGCCATGGAGGTACTCCGCATCATCAGTGGGACCGCCCGAAGCGTGTGGGCACGGGCGGGGTACGTGACGATGAAAGCTAGCGTCGATCAACTGTGCGTATCAATGGCCAACGGCAATGGGCTTTTTCGCCTGCTTCCGACTCCCCCGCAGCCGTGCGCACACGGGTCACCCCCGGTCCCGGCTCACCGAACCGTCTGCTGAACGTCGAAGGACCCCCCTAGCCAGGCCGCGGCCGTGCAGCAGCGCCGCCGGGTGAACGGCGGCGCTGCTGCTACGACAGCCCCTGGGGGCGCTACGGCAGGTTGTGCACGTGCGGTCCGACCGCGTTCGACCAGGCGTTGCCCGAGGACGCGTCCCAGTTCGTGGACCAGGTCATCGCGCCGCGCAGTCCCGGGTAGGTCTTCGACGGCTTGAACGAGCCGCAGTTGGTGCCCTGCGTCAGGCAGTCGAGGGCGTTGTTCACCACCGACGGCTCGACGTAGCCGCTGCCCGCTCCGCTGGTGGAGGCGGGCACGCCGATGCCGACCTGGGAGGGGTCGAGGCCGCCTTCGAGCTGGATACAGGCGAGGGCGGTGAGGAAGTCGACCGATCCCTGGGAGTAGACCTTGCCGTCGCAGCCCAGCATCGAACCGCTGTTGTAGTACTGCATGTTGACGACGGTGAGGATGTCCTTCACGTTCAGCGCCGTCTTGAAGTACTCGTTGGACGTCGACTGCATGTCGATGGTCTGCGGCGCCATCGTCACGACGAGGCCCGAACCGGCCTTCGCGGCCAGTGCCTTCAGCGCCTGCGTCATGTACGTCGAGTTGAGGCCGTTCTCGAGGTCGATGTCGACGCCGTCGAACCCGTACTCCTCCATCAGCCCGTACACCGAGTCGGAGAAGGCCTTCGCGGAGGCGTCGTCGTTGACGGCGACCGCGCCCTTCTCGCCGCCGATGGAGATGACCACGGACTTTCCGGCGGCCTTCTTGGCGGCGAGGTCCGACTTGAACTGCTCGACGCTGTACCCGCCGAGGCCGGCCGAGTCGAGGTTGAAGGCGACCGCGCCGGGCGTGCTCGTCGCGTCAGCGAACGAGACCGCGATGATGTCGTAGTTGGCGGGGACATCGCTGAGCTTCTGGACGGTGGCGCCGTTGTTGAAGTTCTGCCAGTAGCCGGTCACGGCGTGCGCGGGTACGGCGGTGGGGGCAGCCGAGGTGGTGCGGGACGCCGGATCTTCCGTCGCATTCGCGGCGGGTATGGCGATACCGGCGGCTGCGAGAACGCCGACGGCGAGCACGGCTTTCAGCGTGCGGGGGCGTACTTTCCTGTGCACTGCATGGCCTCCGTGGGGGGAGATCACGCCGCAGCACGCAGCTGAGGCAGCGCGTGAACGCGCGGCGCGAGTGGGGGGAATTCGCGTTTCGGAACGGTGGCCACCGCTGGACGTACAAGCTGGTCCAGACCATTCCTCTTTGTCAAGGCCCGCACTCGATCCCGGCCGTGCTTTTCAATGTCCACACATGCGTGATCCCGAAGCCTCCGCCACCGGCCGGCGGGTGTCCTCGCCCCGAGAACACCCGCCGGGAACTGGGCAGTTCAGTCTTCGAAGTAGACGTCCAGGACGGCGTCCAGTTCGGCCGCCCACTCCTTGAGGTGGCTCCTGGCCGCCGCCTCGACCTCGGCGTCGAACCAACGGCGCGTCGACATGTGGACGGTGACGGTGAATCGGCGCCCGAACCGCGCCGGCTTGACCTCGACCGCCCCGATCTCGTCCCACCGGAAGTCGGCTTCCTGATCGTCGAGCCGGAACCGGATGCCGTCGCGGTCCGCCCTGATCGAACCGCGGCGGTCGCTGACCTCGAATACGGGGCCGTTCTCCGCCTGGTCCGTGCCACGGGGGTCGGCCGCGTCTGCGGAGCCGGACTCGGGCTCGGGCTCAGGCTCGGAGTCGGAGTCGGAGTTGGACTCGGAGTCGTCGGGGGTGCCCTCAGACTCCTCGGCATCAGGAACGTCATCGGGAGGGACGGCGTCGTCGGAGGTTCTGTCGCCGCTCTGCTCAGGGACTTTGTCCTGCGTCCCGGCAGGGTCAGGGGCCATGAGGCCGGGAATATATGCCGGATCTGTCCCCGCGGCGTACTCGAGCCGGATGTTGGGATCTACGCTCTGCTCCACGGCGGGCAGTATGAACGACGAACCTGTGCAACACCAACGAACCTCCGTTCGGAGACACGAGCGCGGCGGCCCGTCAGGGCTTCGCACCGCGGGGCACGACCATCTCCGTCAACCGGGCTGCCCCCGCTTCGAGATCCGACCAGGGGCCCGGCACACGCAGGACGGCGATGGCGGACGTGGGGAATTTCGTACGTGTCTGCTCCAGTGCGAAGGCGTCCGCCTCACCGGCAAGCATCAGGACCAGCTCCTGCGCACCGGGGTTGTGCCCGATCAGCATCAGAGTCCGTACGCGTCCGGGGATCTCCCGGACGACGTCGAGCAACTCCGTTGCGCTCGCGCCGTACAGGCGCACGTCATGGGTCACCGGCGGGGTGACGTCGAACTCGGCCGCGGCGAGCTCCCACGTCCGGCGGGTGCGACGGGCGGTGGAGCAGACAACGAGGTCAGGGACGCAGTCGCTCTCGCGCAGCCAGCGGCCGGCGGCCGGGGCGTCGCGTCGGCCGCGCGGAGCCAGCGGCCGATCGTGGTCGGCCACGTCGTCGGGCCAGGCGGACTTGGCGTGCCGCAGCACCACCAGGCGGCGGGAGTCGGCCGCTGTCACGGCATCGCCCGGTGCTGGTGGCCGACCTCGCGCGCGAGGTCCAGCCCGAGGACGCGGTCGAGATGGGCGAAGGTCTCGAACTTCGCGCCGGCCGGGACGTCCACGTCCCTCTCCAGGCTCACCAGCATGTCCAGGACGGCGGGGACGCCCAGATCGTCGGCGAGCGCGGCATGAGCCTGTCGCAGCAGGTCGGCGGGGATCGGCCGGGACGGCTCCTGCGCCCAGTCGGCCACCTGTTGCCGCCAGTGCCGCAGTGCCCGCCGGGCCTCGGCGAGCCCCGCGCGGGTGACCGTGACCGGCGAACTGTAGGACTGGCCGAGCAACAGCATCCTGAGAGCGAGCGGATCGGCCCCCTCCTCGGCCCCCTCCTCGTCCCGGTCCTCCAAGGCAGCGCTCCCGTCGAGGCCCGTCTCGTCCGGAAGGGCACGGCTGACACTGCCCACGACGATCCGGACACCTTCGACAGCGTCCGTTTCGGAGCCGTGAGCGAAGAGGTGCACGTCGGCAGGAGCGCCCGGTGAACCGGTCACCTCGTGAGCTTCGACGGTGGCGGGCGGGTGGATGCCGAGGGCGGCCATGACTCGGTCGAGCGCATGGGCCTGCCCGGGCGGCAGCTTCGGTGTGGTGAGGACCGTGAGAGCCTGCAGGCCGTGCAGCTCCGCGGTGCGCGCAAGTACGTCGCCGACCAGCGGCGCGCGCAGATGCGCCGTGCCGATCCCGGTGTCGATGACTGGGAGATGGACGCAGATGCGCAGCAGATGGCGGTTCCCGGTGGGGATCTCCACGAGGCGGCCGGTGGCGGTGTCGGCGATACGCAGCATGCTGCGGAGGCTAGTCGCGGGAACCTCCCCTGCGGGGGAGGTCGGGTTCGGTCGGTACGGCTTCATCGCGCATGCTCGCGCCTCGGGCGATGGACGACGCACACTGGAGGTACCCAGCCAAGCGTGCCGGTGATGCGCTCACCAACTGCTGATCTTCCGCTGACGGTCCCTGGCCGGGGGGCTGTGACCAGGAGGAGCCGTGCCCCTACCCGCCGCTCAGGACCCGCCGTCGCGCATAGCCCTCATGGCGCAGGATCTGCTGCACCGCGCGTCCCGGGCGCTTGGGCGCTGGTGGCCTGCTGCGCCTGCGCCTCCGGTGCGGATCGCACGACCGGAGCAGCTGCGGACCCTGGCGGACGTGCTCGATGCGGCGGTCGCCGCGCAGCCGCTGGCGGACCGGCTGGTGGCTGCCTGCGGGGAGCCGGAGCCGGTATCAGGGGACGTCGCCAAAGCGGCCGGGGAGCAGGTGGTCGTCTACCACCGCCTGCATGGGATGCTGCGCGCCCTGCCTGCGGACGGCGACGTCGCCGAAGCCCGCGAACGCGCCGCACGGCTGCTGTCCTACCACCAGTGGATGCTGCACCAGTCGCTCGTCTTCGCCTTCACCACGAACCCGGACTCCCGGGTGGAGGCCGCGCGGCTGAGGATCAACGGACTGGGGGCGCCTGCCGACGCGCTTCGCGAGCTGCGTGATCAAGTCCGGGCCGCAGCGGACGGCGTGCCGGACGACTGCCGCGGTCCATCTCCCGGACACGACTAGACCTGCATGATCCGCCAAGCCCACAATCGCTTCGACCCTCACGGCCCCCGGCCAGACCTCCCCTCTGACTGCGAGAGACCATGACCGAGACCACGATCGAGCGCGGCTTCCTGCTGCTTCACGGATGGCAGAACCACCGGCCTGCCGGACACTGGCAGCACTGGCTCGCCGACCGGCTCACAGGTCTGGGGCACGCGGTCGACTATCCCCAGCTGCCCGACCCGGACCACCCCGATCTTGAACGATGGCTGACCGAACTACGCACCCGGCTCGGCGCGTTGCACGGCCGGGAACGCACCGTCATCTGCCACAGTCTGGCCTGCCTGCTGTGGCTGCACGCCGTGGCCCGCAACGCCGTACCGGTCCCCGTAGACCGGGTCCTCCTCGTCGCTCCGCCGTCTCCGGGAGTGCTTGAACAGCACGCGGAGATCGCGGCGTTCACCCCGTCGCCGGTGACGACCGTGCAACTCTCCGCCGCCGCCACGTACACCCGTATCGTCGGCAGCGACAACGACCCCTACTGCCCTGAAGGCGCCGCGGACACGTACGGCGAACCTCTCGGCCTGCCTGCGAACGTCCTGGCCGGCGCGGCCCACCTCGACATGGACGCGGGCTACGGCTCCTGGCCCTCACTCCTCGACTGGTGCCTCGGCTCGTCGAACGACACTCCGATCCAGCACCGCACCGAAGTGCTCGCTGCGGAGCCGGAGTCGGGCTGAACAGGAAATGTCAGGCGAGCCAGCTGTACGGCAGGCGGAGGATGGAGGCAACACGTGCGGCCACGACCTGAGCGTGTGGCGGAATGCCTCCGTCGGCAAGGCCGTGGGTCAGGTGGAGATGAAGGGACTGAAGCGTGGCGAAGGTGTTGAAGGCCCACGATGGTACGGAGCCGGGGCCTCCACCTTCGAGGGCGTCCATCACTACGCTCAACCAGTCGGTGGCCTGCTCGGCCGTCAGGCCAGGAGCGAGCAGGATGCGGCTGAGCGCGTGGGCAAGGCGCGCATCCTCCAGCTGGGCATAGCGGTAGTCGGCGTGCGCGGCGGTCATCCGGCGGGCGCACAGTTCCAGCAGTTCGGTACGGCGGGCAGGCAGCGCCTGCGCGAACGCCGCAGCCGCGTCGGCGCCGTGGGCGACAGCGTGCAGCCAGCCGAGGGAGTCGTCCCAGCCGCGGGTGTCGCGCTCGGAGGGATACCAGGAGGAGAAACCGGCGTACCAGCGCTCCGCGGCCGCCTCCGGCACGGTGCCGGGGACGGCGTGTCCGCGCGTCAGAACGCACCGGAGTACGAGCGGAGCGAAAGTTCGGGCCTGAATCTCAGGATGGGTGAAACGGTCCGCGGCAGTGTCACCGAGGTCTTCCAAGACCTCATCCAGGTGCCCTTCCCGTATCCAGCGCGCGGCGGCGGTGTAGGCGTGATCGTCACGGACCTCGGGGTCGGGAGACACGAGCATGGCCGACAGCTCGTCGCTGAGCCGGGAAGCGGACACGGCGTCGGGGAAGGGAAAGCCCTCGGCGGCGATGGACGACCAGCGGACAAGATCAGTACTCACCGCGGCAGCTTTCCACGCGACCTCGAAGACCGGCAAGGAATCCCGCACCGGAACGCGCACGGCAGCCCCGCGGGCGAACGAAACGCCCCCGGCTGAGCAGGCAGGAAGCCGAAAGGCCGTGACTACGACCGGCGGCGAGGTTTGCCGCGCTTGGCGCCTTTGGGGCCGCCGGAACCGCTCCGTGGGCTCTTGCCGGCCGACTTGCCTGCTGCGGGCTTCTGCCGTGCGCCGCCCTTGTCGGGGCGCTTGCCCTTCGGCTGTGCCGGGGCCGGGGTGCGACCCCGCGAACTGTTGACGGTCCGCCCGCGGACGATCCCGATGAAGTCCTCCACCAGGTCGGTGGTCTCGTCCTCCGGCCACGACAGCGCGACGCGCGACTCGGGGGCGTCCGAGACCGGCCGATACGTGAGGTCCTTGCGGTGGTGCAGACGGGCGAGTGACTGCGGGACGACGAGCAGCCCCACTCCTGCCGCCACGAGTTCGACGGCGTCCTCCGTGGTGGCGGGGCGCTCGTTCGCGGGCCGTCCAGGCCGGTGCTCCCATTCGAGGGTCTCGTCGAGGGGATGCAGCACGATTTCGTCGGCCAGATCCTCGGCGGACACCTCGTCGACCGCCGCCACGACATGGTCCTTGGGGACCACGACAACCGTCGTCTCGGTGTAGAGGGGGATGGCGCTGAGGTCCGTCCTGTCGATCGGCAAGCGCACGAAACCCGCGTCGGCGCCGCCGGCCCGCAACACGTCGGGCGCTTCGGCGGCGGACACCGCGATGAGGGTCAGTGGGACGTCGGGCAGCCGCTCGTTCCAGATCCGCACCCACTTCGTGGGCGTCACTCCCGGGACATATGCGAGCCGGAACGAAGGGGATACTTCCGAGCCTGTCACCGCGCCAGGCTACCGGTCATGGTCAGAGGCAGCGCACACGCTCGATACTCTTGACCCCATGACGTCGCACAAGACCACCCAGACGATGAAGCCCGCCACCGCGGCAAAGAAGCTGGGTGTGTACCTCGAGGCCACCCCCGCCGAGTTCCAGGAAGGTGTCGTCTCGCGCGACGAGCTGACTGCCCTGCAGGCCGATCCGCCCGAGTGGCTGGTGGAACTGCGCCGCAACGGTCCGCATCCCCGCCCGGTGGTCGCGGCGAAGCTGGGCGTCTCCATCGCAGGTCTCGCGCGCGGCGGAGTCACCGAAGCCCTCACCACGGAGCAGATCGACGCCTTGAAGGCGGACAATCCCGAGTGGCTGCAGAAGGAACGCGCCACCCAGGCCGAGGTCCGGAAAGAAGCGGTGCGCATCAAGGAGAAGAACGCGGAGCGGGGCGATCAACCCCGCTGAACGCGTTTCCACCAACTGGATACGTACAAGACTCAGTTACGGGCGGGGCTGGTCACCGTCACGCCATGGACCGCAGGCGGCCTCGAGGCCGGCATCAGTGCCGCCCCCAGGCCGAGGCAGGTCAGCGCGAACAGCCAGCCGCCCAGGACGTCGCTGGGCCAGTGCACCCCGAGATAGACGCGGCTCAGGCCGACCGCGATCGCCCAGCCCATGAGGAGCACGCAGCTGCTGCGTGCGAGGGAGGGGCGGACCCTGCGGGCGATGGCCCAGGCCAGCAGCCCCGCCATCAGTGCGGACGTGGTGGCGTGGCCCGAGGGGAAGCCGAAGTTGGAGGCGTGGGTTGCCCAGTCGGCGATCGCGGGCCGGGGGCGGCCGATCAGGTGCAGGGGGGCATAGCGGGCGGCTTGGGCCAGGCCGAGGAATGCGACGGCGCCGGCCGCCAGGAGCAGGCGGTGGCGTGTGTCGCGTCCGGCTAGGAGTCCCGCCACCACGGCGCACACATAGGGGAAGGGGCCGGTACCCGTCGCGGTGATGCCCCGTGCCAGGGCAACCGCGAGGGCGGGGCGGTGATGCACGGACCAGATGTGCAGGCTCTGGTCCAGCGGCAACGGCAGACTGTGGTTGAGGGCAACGGCTGTGGCCAGCAGGGCGAAGAGTGCGGCGCACAGCGCGGTGATGCTCAGCGCGGCCGTGCGGCGTATGCGCGTGCCCGTCGGGGCGGTTTCGTTCATCGCGGGGCTACCAAGGGGCGCAGTGGGGTGTTGCGGAGGCGGTCGATGAGCGGAGCGGAGCGGCGGGCTGCGACTGTCAGTGGCCAGGCGACGGCCGCTCCGACGATCAGGCCGAGGATGACGTCGTGGGGGTAGTGGACTCCGACCCACACGCGGGCGAATGCCATCAGCAGCGCCGCGGGGACGGCGATGGCTCCGAGGCCGCGGTGGGTGAGCCAGATGGCCACGGCTGCCGCGGCGGCGATGGCGGCGTGATTGCTGGGGAAGGACCAGTCACCCGCAGAAGGGCACGCCTCCAGGGTGACGGTGTGCAGGGTCTGGCAGGGCCGCTGCCCGCGCACCAGTGACTTGATGATGGCGTCGACGGCGAACGCCGTGACCACGACGAGAGGGGCGGCCAGCGCCATGGCCGTCCGCGGTGAGGAGCCGGGCCGTGCCCGCCACCATGCCGCCAGCATGAGTACGGCGAACAGGGCGAGGCCGTAGGTGGACCAGGCGGACAGCACGGAGTCCAGCCAGGCAGGTGCGTTGCCCGCGGCATCGGTGATGGATGTGTACGGTCCGCCGTCCAGGGAGCTTCCGTCCAGATCGAGCGGACTCAACGCGAACCGTCCTCGGACGTCCGGCGGGAGCGGGCGCGCACCACCTCCACGGCCAGCGGGAGGAGGGAGATCACCACGACCACGGCCACGATCGGCAGCAGGTAGCGGTCGATGTTGGGGACCGAGGAGCCGAGCGCGTATCCGGCCAGCACGAGACCGACGGTCCAGATGAGACCACCGATGACCTGCCAGAGCGTGAACAGGCGGGCAGGCACGTTCAAGGCTCCGGCCAGCGGGTTGAGTACGGTGCGTACGACCGGAACGAAGCGGGCCAGCACGATCGCCTTGGCGTAGCCATAGCGGTTGAGCAGGTCCTCGGCCCGCTCGGCGCCCTCGTGGAGTTTGCGGCTGCGGCTGCGCGCCAGCAGCGTCCTGCCGCCGCGCCGCCCGATCCAGTAGCCCGCCTGCGCTCCCAGCAGGGCTCCGACGACAGCGGCGATCAGGACCTGGGGAAGCGAGAGGTGCACCGGGCCGTGTGCGCCGGGCACGCACAGCAGGCCCGCGGTGAAGAGCAGGGAGTCTCCCGGCAGGAAGAAGCCGACGAGCAGTCCGGTCTCGGCGAACAGGACGACCGCGATACCGAGGGCGCCGAACGCGGACAGCAGTGACCCCGCGTCGAGAAGGTTCACTGCCTGCGGCGCTGCCGCGAGGGCGGATACGGCCATGGTGGGCTGCTCCCATAATGGTGGGCAGGGCCGGTCACAGCGACGGCCCCATTGACTACAGTGATGTAGACGGTCTACTTCACTGTAGACGAAGGACGCGGGAGGAACGTTCCCATGAGTGAGAAGAGCACGGATCGGCGACCCGCCGGAGAGCTGGAATCCGGCGTGCTGGCGACCCTCTGGGCCGCCGCAGGCCCGCTGACCCCGTCCCAGGTGCAGAGCGCCCTGGGCGTGTCACTCGCGCGGACGACCGTCACGACGATCCTGTCCCGCCTCTACGAGAAGGGCACCGTGACCCGTGTCCGCTCCGGCCGCGGATACGCCTACACCCCGACAGAGGACGCGGCCGGTCTGACCGCCCGGCGCATGCACTCGGAGCTGGAGAAGGACGACGACCGCAGCGCCGTGCTGACCCGCTTCGTCTCCCAGCTCAGCGACGACGACGAACGGCTGCTGCGCTCCCTCCTCGACGGCGGCCCGGCATGATCTACATGGTGTGGGTGCCGCTGCTCGTGCCGTTCCTCGCGGGCCCGGCAGGCCGACGACTCGTCTCCAGCCTCCCTCCGAGGCCGGCAGCCTGGCTGCTCACCATCACCGCAGCGGGCCTCGCCATCAGCAGTACGGCCGCTCTCGCCCTGCTCATCGTCCCCGGCGCCACCCATGTGCACGCCGTAGCAGCGCTCGGCGAACTGCTGACCCCCGTCTCGACAGGCCCACCCGTCACTGTCGTGGCTGTGGCATCGATGGCATCGGCTCTCCTCGTGTGGTGCGCCACCGTACTGGCCCGCACGCTGCACCGACGCAGGTCCCAACTGCGCCGGGCGAGGCAGCTGGCCGTCAGCGCGGACGGAGAGCTGGTCGTACTGAACGACGACGACCCGGACGCGTACGCGCTGCCCGGACGTCCCGGCAAGGTCGTCGTGACCTCCGGCATGCTCCGCGCCCTTACCGCCGCCGAACGCGAGGTTCTCTTCGCCCACGAACGAGCCCACCTGAGTGACCGTCACCACCTCTTTGTCACCGTCGTGGAACTGGCCGCCCGGTGCCATCCCGGCCTGCGCGCCCTGCGCGAGCCCCTCAGCTACGCGCTGGAGCGCAGCGCCGACGAAACCGCCGCCCAGGCCGTCGGCGACCGCCACCTCGCAGCCCGGGCCATCGGCAGAGCCGCCTTGGCAGCCCGCGCTGCGCAGACACGCGCCGCCGGACGCCCGGGTGTCGCCTTGGCTGCCACGACTGGCCCCGTGCCGCGGCGCGTTGCCGCTCTGCTCGACCACGAGGCTCAGGCAACGCACGTACAGCGAAAGACCAGCCGCATCATTGCCGCTGCCCTCCTGGCATGCCTCGCGGTCTCGGCCGCCGCGGCACTGGAAGCCGCACACGACCTGCACGCCGGCATCGAAGTAGCCCAGGGCGAACACGTCCGGGACTGAGTTCCTGCGCCGAGGGCGTGCTCGCTGCAGTCAGGATCCGTTCAGGAAAGCCCTGGCAGCGTGCCCTGCCATGACAACCAACACGCATGTCGCCGAGGCGCAGTCCCGGCAGCGGCAGATGTGGAACAAGGTCCCCCAGGTCACCCTCTACTTCTGGGTGATCAAAGTCCTGTGCACCACGGTGGGCGAGACCGCGGCCGATCTGCTCAACGCCAACCTCGGTCTGGGTCTGACCACCACGTCGTACGTGATGAGCGGACTGCTGGCCGTCAGCTTGGTCTTCCAGTTCCGGGCGCGCGCCTACGTGCCGGGCCTGTACTGGCTCGCAGTGGTCCTGATCAGCGTGGTCGGCACTCTGATCAGCGACAACCTCACCGACAACCTCGGAGTTCCACTGGAGACGACGACAGCGGCGTTCGCCGTGGCTCTCGTACTCACCTTCGCCGCCTGGTATCTGAGCGAGCGGACCCTGTCGATCCACACGATCCGGACCGGCCGCAGGGAGGCGTTCTACTGGCTCGCCATCCTGTTCACGTTCGCCCTGGGCACTTCCGCGGGTGACCTGACCGCCGAGCGTCTGAACCTCGGGTACTGGCTCTCCGCACTCGTCTTTGCCGTCCTGATCGCCGCGGTGGCCGCCGCGCACTACACGCTTGACCTCAACGCGGTGTGGTCGTTCTGGATCGCGTACGTGCTGACCCGGCCGCTCGGCGCCTCACTGGGCGACTACCTGTCTCAGCCGCGAGACGAGGGAGGGCTCGGCCTGGGCACGGTCGGCACCAGCTTCCTGTTCCTCGCGGTCATTCTCGCCCTGGTCGTGTTCCTCGCCCGCACGAAGCGTGACGTGGCGCCGTCCGAGGGGATCAGCCCACAGGAAGGGTGACGGCGAAGCGGGAGCCGGGGCCCGCGTCGGCCAGCACGATGTCGCCGCCGGCCGCGCGGGCAAGGCGCCGGGCCAGAGCCAGTCCGAGTCCCGCGCCGTCGTGCCCGTCCTCGGGATGCGCACGGCGGCCCGGCTCGAAGAGTGAAGCGCGGAACTGTTCGGGGACACCAGGACCGTCGTCGCTGACGTACACCCTGGCCCTGCCCGCTTCCGCCGTGCACTCGATGGTGATCGCATGTACGGCGTAGCGGCGGGCGTTGTCCAGCAGGGGCACCAGGATGCGCTCGGTGACCGACTCCGAGACCCCGACGCTCACCGCCTCTCCCTCGACCTTCACCGCCGGAGCACCGGGGTACTCGGCCGCGCTCTGCTGCGCCAGCCGGTCCGCGACGTCGGGGAATCGGCAGCGTCCGGGAACCTGCGAGCCGCGGGTGCGGGCTTCGGAGAGCAGGGAGTCGCAGATCTGCTGCATCGTCGCGGCTGCGCTCGCTATGGCCGCGTGGGAGGCGCCCTGCTCGTCGGCGCTGCGAGGTCGCCGGGTCAGCCAGTCGGTTTCCGCGGTGATCCGGGCCAATGGGGTCCTGAGCTCGTGGGACAGCTCCGCGGCCTGCTGCTGCTCATTTCGCAGCACCGCGGCCAGTATGTCCAGCAGAGCGTCAAGATTCGCGGCGAACGAGGCGAGCTCGGCCGGCCGCGCCTGTGATCCGAAACGTTCAGGGGCGCCCACCTCACTCCACTGTGCGGCCTGGGCGCTCATGGCGGCGACCGGTCGCAGGGCTCGCCGCACCACGAGCCGGGTCAGGAGATACACGGTGGCGAGCAGCAGTATGGCCAGCACGATGGACCCGACGAGAGCCGTGTCGGCCGTGCTTCGGTAGGGATCCAGGCTCACGGATGTGACCACGGTGCCCGCCTGCGCCTTCCCGCCGGTGGCTTCGACGGGGAAGGCGTACAGCCGCCACGCGCCCGGTCCGGCACTGTCGGCGAAGACACCGCGGTGTCCGGCCAGTCGATCCGCCTGTTTCTGCAGGCCGGCGGGCGAGCTGGGCGGCGCTTCGATCACGCGGGTGCCCTGGTAGATCCACACGCCGGAATCCAGGCCCTGGTCCTCAGCGGGTTCGCGGACGATCAGCTTGCCGTCCGGCCGGGCCTCCACCGTGGCCGCGACAGCCTCCGCCCGCGTACGCAGCACGTCATCGGCCTGCGCCTGCAGGCGCTTGTCCAGGGCCAGATTGAACGCCGCGGTCAGGACCGCGATCCACAGGGCGCTGGTGACCAGGGTCATCAGCGCGAGACGGCCGCGCAGCGTGCGGATGGCGAGGAGGCGTTTCATGCGAAGCGGTAGCCGATGCCCCGGACGGTACGGATGCCGTGCGGGCTGTTCGCCTCGCGCAGCTTGCGCCGCAGACGCGCCAGGTACTGGTCGAGGGTGTTGTCGCTGACCTGGGCGCCCTCCGGCCAGCCCGCGCGCAGCAGGGCCCGGCGGCGGATCACGGCGCCGGGACCGGCCATCAGGCAGGCCAGGAGACGGAACTCGGTGGGCGTCAAGGAGACGGTCTGGCCGTGCACGGTCAGCTCGTGCCGCACCGGGTCCAGACGCAGCGCGCTCGTGCTGTCGACGATGACGTTGCTGCTGCCTGCGCGATGCAGCAACGCCCGCAGTCTGGCCGCCAGTTCACTGAGATGAAACGGCTTGGGCAGGTAGTCGTCTCCACCGGAGGCGAAGCCGGAAAGCCGATCGGTGAGGTTGCCGTGGGCGGTCAGGAAGATCACCGGGACGGTGATGCCCGCGCCGCGCATCGCCTGGCACACGTCCCGCCCGTCCGAGTCCGGCAGCCCGACGTCGAGCACGACCGCGTCGACCGCGTGGTCGACGGTCCGCAGGGCCGCGGCGCCGTCGGCGGCCGTCACGACGTCGAAGTCTTCGTCGCGCAGGCCACGGGCCACGACGTCGCGCAGGCCGTGGTCGTCCTCCACAACCAGGATTCGGGCAGCGTTCACTGCGCCAGTATCACCCGAGCCCGGCGCCGACCCCGCGCAGCCTCCTCACCAGCGTCGGCGTGGGGCTATTCGGCGTGCGGGAGCAGCAGCGTGAACCGTGTCGGCGCCGTCCGGGTCAGGCTCAGCCGGGCTCCGGCTGATTCGGCCAGGTCCGCGGCGAGAGACAGCCCGATGCCCTGACCGGGCCCGGTGGTCGTACCGCGGTCGAAGAGCGCCTTCGCATCGACGCTCAGGGTTCCTTCGTCGCTGACGTCGAGGGCGAGCGCGGCTCCGATGTCGCGCAGGCTCACCGTGACGGTTCCGCTGCCGTGCCTGCGTGCGTTGTCCAGGAGGATGTCAAGGATCTGGTCAGTGGTGCGGCCGGGGACGGGCAGGGTGGCGGTCGCGGGGTCGAGGACGAACTCGATGCGGCGCCCCTCCCTCGCGAGGGGGCCGTGCCATCGCCGTTCGGCCTGCTCCAGGAGTTCGCCGGCCGCTTGAGCTCCGGCGCGGGTCGCCGAAGTGGGTTCTGCTGTGGCCAGTTGAAGTACTTCGTCGATGGTGCGCTGGAGGTGGTGTGACTGCTCCAGCGCCTCTTCGAGGGCGGCGCGCAGATCGGTGCCGTCGGTGGCCAGGGCTGTCTCGAGTCCCAGTTGCATGCCCGTGAGGGGGGTGCGGAGCTGGTGGGAGGCGTTCGCCGTGAAGTGCCTCTCGTGCTGGAGCAGGTGAGCCAGGCGCTCGACCATTGCGTTGTGGGCGCCCGCCACCTGATCGATCTCTGTGATTCCGGAGTGGGCGGCCCGGGCGGTCAGGTCACCGGCAGCGATGGCCTGTGAGGTGCGGGAGAGGGATTCCAGCGGGGCACTGAGGGCGCGTGCCTGCCATCGGGCGACCAGGACTGCGGCACCGAGCGCGAGCAGCGCCGCGCCCAGCAGAGCACCCCAGGCCAGCAGGATGCGGTTCCACACGCTCTGCGTGCTGGTCGAGGCACGGACCACGCCGATGACGCGCTCGTCGCTGGAAACGGGGACGGCGGCCACGAGTTCGCCACCGATCTGCCGCTGGACCACGCTGCCGGCCACCGCGCGGCGGGTAACGGAATCGGCTGCGGCAGGACCGGTTCCGGCACGCAGGCGCAATCCCAGGTCGTAGACGCCCAGTTGTCCCTCGGACTGCCCGCGGGGCAGTTCGACGGGGTCACCGGCGGCAAAGTCTGGGCTCACGCGGACGGCTGCGGCCGTGGCTTCGCGCTCCAGTTCCCCGCGTTCGTCCGCGAAGAACGATGCGCGGATCACCACGGCGAGCGGCACGGCCAGCAGGGCGAGAGCCACCAGGGCGGCCACCAGGGCCACACGGACCACACGCTGTCTCATGTGCCCATGATGAGGGCGTACGGCCTGCGGGAGGGGCCCGGCAGATCCCGGGCGTGCGGTTTTACCGTCGTCTAGCCGTGCGCGGGCCGGGCGTTAACCGGCTGCTGCCTAGCGTCGCAGGTATGGCCGTCCGCCTCACTCGTGAAGGGCACCACGATCATGCGACGCACACTTGTTCTGACGATTGCCGCGCTCGCCCTGACCACTGGGGTAGTGGCGGGATGCAGCAGCAGCAGTTCCGCATCGGGCAGCGGCAGCACGACGAGCAGCGCCGGCGCCAAGCCGGCTCCCGCGGAATCCAACCCTGCCGGTGACATCCCCGACAACCAGGCATACGTCACCTACCAGCCGGCCCAGGGCGGGTTCACCGTCAAGGTGCCCGAGGGCTGGGCCCGCACCACCACCGGCAATGCGGTCACCTTCACGGACAAGCTGAACCGGATCGAGATCGCCTCGTCCAACGCCCCTACAGCTCCCACACCCCAGTCGGTGAACTCCAAGGTGGTCCCCGTCCTGCAACGGCAGGTGCCCGCCTTCTCGATGGGGAAGGTCACCGTCGTCTCCCGGCAGGCGGGGCGGGGCGTCCTGGTCACCTACCAGGGCAACAGCGCGCCGGACCCGGTGACCGGCAAGGTCGTCCACGACGCCTTCGAGCGGTACAGCTTCCAGCACAACGGCCGTCAGGTCGACCTGACGCTGTCCGGCCCGGTCGGCGCCGACAACGTGGACCCCTGGCACATCGTCACCGACTCGCTGAGGTGGCAGTGATGGCCACCGCGGGAACGCTCCCCCCGCGCACGGACACCGACGCGCTCACGGCGCGGGACCTGTACCGGTTCTACCGGGCGGGCGAGGAGGAGACCCTGGCGCTGCGCGGGGTGGCCCTGCAGGTACGGCGCGGGGAGACCGTCGCCGTCATCGGACCCTCCGGGTCCGGCAAGTCCACCCTGCTGGCCTGCCTGGCCGGACTGGACGAACCGGACGGAGGCGTCGTACACGTCGCCGGGGAGCGGATCAGTCACCGGCCGGAGGCCGAGCGGGCCCGGGTCCGCGCCCACCGCATCGGTGTCCTGCTGCAGTCCGGCAACCTCATCGCCCACCTCGACGTCCACGCCAACATCCGCCTCGCGCGCACCGCCGCCCCCCGCGCGAGCAAGCAGCCCATCGCCGAGCTGCTGGACCAGGTCGGGCTTGGGCACCGCGGCCGCGCACTCCCCCAGCAACTCGCCGGCGGCGAACTCGCCCGCGCAGGGCTGGCCGTCGCCCTGGCAAACGACCCGGACATCCTCCTCGCCGACGAGCCGACCGGTGAACTGGACGGCGTCACCGAGCAGCGGATCCTCTCACTGCTGCGCAGCCGCGCCGAGGCGGGCCGCGGAGTACTGGTCGTCACCCATAGCCCCGAAGCCGTCAAGATCGCCGACCGGGTCATCACCTTGCGCGACGGAAGGATCCCGTCATGAGTGCCGACGACGTGCTCGTCCACTGCCAGGATGCCGCACGCACCTTCGGCCAGGGACCCGCCGCCGTCGTCGCCGTACACGGCGCCACCTGCCAGGTCCGCGCGGGCGACCGGATCGCGATCACCGGGCCCTCCGGATCCGGCAAGTCGACCCTGCTGCACCTGATGGCCGCACTCGAAAAGCCCACCGCCGGGCGGGTCACCTGGCCCGGCCTCACCCAGGGGCCTGTGGCAGGACAGGTGGGGGTCGTGTTCCAGGGGCCCAGCCTGATCCCGGCCCTGGACGTCGCGGAGAACGCCGCACTGCCCTTGGTCCTGGCCGGCGTCCCCGAAGACGGGGCCCGGCGCCGGGCACTGGACGCCCTCGCCCTGGTCGACGCCGCCGACCTGGCCGACAAACTGCCCGAGGAGCTCTCCGGCGGCCAGGCACAGCGCGTGGCCATCGCCCGCGTACTGGCCCTGGCACCGCGCCTCGTCCTGGCGGACGAACCCACCGGACAGCTCGACCGGGCCACCGGCCAGCACATCATCGACGTACTCCTGGCCACCGCCGACGCGATCGGCGCCGCGCTGGTGGTCACCTCGCACGACCCCACGGTCGCCCAGCGCCTGGACGAGCAGTGGGCGATGCACGAAGGCCGCCTGCACTCCACGCCCGATCCGTTCGAGCGGACCGCTGCGGCGCCCCAGGGAGGCACATCGTGATCATCACCTGGATCGGCGGACTGCTCCGACGCCGCACCGGACGACTGACCGCCACCGCGCTCGGCATCGCTCTCGCAGTTGCCCTCCTGGCCTCGCTGGGCTCGTTCCTGACCGCGTCGAAGTCCACCATGACCACCCGCGCGGTCCGCTCGGTCGCAGTGGACTGGCAGGCCGAGGTCCAGCCGGGCGCCGACCCTGGCGCGGTCCTCAAGGCCGTGCAGACCCAAGGTGGCGTACGGAGCGCCCAGAGCGTCGGATTCGCGCGCAGCAGCGGTTTCCAGGCGACCGTCGCCGGCAGCACGCAGAGCACCGGCCCGGGTGTCCTCCTCGGCCTGTCCGACACCTACCGGGCAACGTTCCCCCGCGAGATCCGCCAGCTGACCGGCGCCACCTACGGCGTCCTGATCGCCCAGCAGACCGCGGCGAATCTGCACGTCGCCCCCGGTGACAAGGTCACCGTGAGCCTTCCCGGCACGAAGCCCGCGCAGGTGAAGGTGGCCGGAGTGGTCGACCTGCCGCAGGCCGACTCGCTGTTCCAGAAGGTCGGCGCGCCGCCCCAGTCCCAGCCCGCGGCCCCGCCCGACAACGTCCTGCTGCTCCCCTCACGCGTGTTCAACACTCTGACCGCGCCGGTCAGGGCCGTCGACCCGGCCGCCGTCGCCACGCAGATCCACATCGCCCGCAACGCACCCCTGCCCGCCGACCCCGCGGCCGCCTTCACCTCCGTCACCGCTGCCGCGCACAACCTGGAGGCCCGCACCTCCGGCGGCGCCGTGGTCGGCGACAACCTCGGCGCCGCCCTCGACAGCGCACGCAACGACGCCCTCTATGCCCAGATCCTGTTCCTGTTCCTGGGGGTGCCCGGTGCGGTGCTCGCCGCTCTGCTCACCACTGCGGTGGCAGGCGCCGGAGCCGGCCGGAGGCGTGGCGAGCAGGCGCTGCTGCGCACCCGTGGGCTGACGCCCCGCCAGGTCGCCACCATGGCCGGCGCAGAGGCGGGTGTCGTCGGTGTGACGGGCGGCGTGCTCGGCCTGGGAATCGCCGCCCTCGCGGGCCAGGCCGCGTTCGGCACTGCTTCGTTCGGGGCGCATGGCGCCTCGGCGGTCGGCTGGTTCGCACTCGCCCTCGTTCTGGGGCCGGCCGTCGCGGCCGCCGCTGTTCTGGTGCCTGCGCTGCGCGATCTGCGCACCGGCACGGTCGCAGCAGCCCGCCGCGTCGTGGGCCGCGCCCGTTCTCCGTGGTGGATGCGGTTCGGGTTGGACTTCATCCTGCTCGCCGCCTCTCTGCTGGTCTTCCGAGCGTCCAGCGGCAATCAGTACGCGCTGGTCCTGGCCCCGGAAGGCGTGGCGAGCATCTCGGTGTCGTACTGGGCCTTCCTGGGTCCTGCCCTGCTCTGGTTCGGCTCCGCGCTGCTGCTGTGGCGGCTGGCCACCTTGGTCATGGCCCACGGACGGCGGCCCCTGGCCCGCCTGGCCAGGCCACTGACCGGGACACTCGCCGGCACCACGGCGGCGAGCATGTCCCGACAGCGCCGCCCGCTGGCCCGCGCCATCGTGCTGCTCGCGCTCGCCGTCTCGTTCGCCGCCTCCACCGCGACGTTCAACGCCACCTACAAGCAGCAGGCCGAGGTCGACGCCCAGCTCACCAACGGGGCCGACGTCACCGTCACCCAGTCACCCGGCGTCGCCGTCGGCCCCGACGCCGACCGCTCCCTGAAGGTGGCGGGAGTGCGGCACGTCGAACCGGTCCAGCACCGATTCGCCTACGTCGGCGCCGACTTGCAGGACCTGTACGGGGTCCAGCCCTCCACGGTCACCTCGGCCACCTCCCTGCAGGACGCCTACTTCGCCGGCGGCACCGCCAAGAGCCTCATGGCCAAGCTCGCCGCCCGCCCCGACTCCCTCCTGGTCAGCCAGGAAACCGTCAAGGACTTCCAGCTCTCCCCCGGTGACACCGTGAACCTGCGGCTGCAGGACAGCCGCACCAAGACCCTGCACAGCGTCCCGTTCCACTACGCGGGCATCGTCAAGGAGTTCCCGACCGCCCCCAAGGACAGCTTCTTCGTCGCCAACGCCGGCTACGTCGCCAAGACCACCGGCAGCAACGCGGTGGGCGCGTTCCTCATCGACACCGGCGGCACCCACCAGAAGGCCGTCGCCGCCCAGTTGCGCCACCAGCTCGGCACCTCCGCGACCGTCACCGACATCACCCAGACCCGCTCCACGGTCGGCTCCAGCCTCACCTCCGTCGACCTGGCCGGACTCACCCGTATCGAACTGGGCTTCGCGGTCCTGCTGGCCGCCGCCTCCGGCGGCATCGTCCTGGCCCTGGGCCTGGCCGAGCGGCGACGCACCTTCGCACTCACCACCGTCCTCGGCGCCACCCGGCGCCAGCTGCGCGGACTGGTCCTGAGCGAAGCGACGGTGATGACCGCCGGCGGCCTGGCAGGCGGCGCCCTCATCGGCTGGGCCCTGTCCCAGATGCTCGTCAAGGTCCTGACCGGCGTCTTCGACCCGCCGCCTTCAACCATCGCCGTACCGTGGAACTATCTCGCCCTCACGGTCCTCACGGCGGTCGCCGCGATCGCCGCGGCAGCCCTGAACGCCGCACGCCGCTCGACGCGACCAGCCGTCGAAGAACTCCGCGAACTATGAGGGCCGCACCAGCGACCGGAGCGGGCGCCGCCGTCCCCACGGCAGCGCCCGCTCCGGTCCGACACGTCACGCGGGACTGGCGGCACCTGCCGCACCGCCCGCTTGCACCTACGCTTCGAAGCATGCGCACGCCCGCACCCCAGCCGGAGACCCGCGTCCTGGTCGTCGAGGACGACAACACCATCGGACGGCACCTGGATGCCGGACTGCGCGGCCACGGCTACGCCACCACCTGGTGCCGCACGGGAACGAGCGGACTGGCCGAAGCCCGCACCAACTCCCAGGACGTCGTACTGCTGGACCTCGGACTGCCCGACACCGACGGCATCGACGTCGCCCGCACGCTCCGCGCCGAATTCCCCGATCTGCTCATCGTCATCCTCACGGCCCGCAGCAACGAAATCGACGTCATCGCCGGCCTCGACGCCGGAGCCGACGACTATCTCGTCAAGCCCTTCACCCTGAGCGTCCTGCTGGCTCGCCTCCGCGCCCATCTGCGCCGCCGCCCAACCGGTCCGCCCCAGCACGAGCAACCGGTCCAACTCGGCGACCTCACTGTGGACATCACCGCGCGACGCTGCCTGCTCGCCGGCCAGGAGATTGCGCTGCGGCCCAAAGAGTTCGATCTGCTCGCCGTCCTGGCCCAGCACGCGGGAGCCGCCGTATCCCGAGAGACCCTTATGTCGCAGGTCTGGGACGAGAACTGGTTCGGCCCCACGAAGACACTCGACGTCACGCTGGCCTCGCTGCGCCGCCGCCTGAACCAGGCCGCCGACGCTTCTCCCCTCGCCCTGAAGCTGCCGGAGATCACGACATTGCGCGGACACGGCTACCGGCTGGACCCCGCGCAGGAGGTGTGACGGCCGGCCTGTGATCGCCCGGTGCCGCCGCCGACGGGAAGGCGGCCGGCGGTGTACAGGGCCTCGTTGAACGCCTGCCCACCGGTCGGCGCGCTGCCGACCGGGAATGCGGACCCAGCCCGGCCGCGGTGCCGTTCGTGGAGGTGGAGTTTGGCGGAGCACAGAACCACGACGGTGCCGTTCGGGCGTCGGCCGCACAGCCCAACCGGCCGGAAGCCACGTGCGGCCAAGTCGCATGAATGTGGATATTCCTCTGCTCGAACTCTTGCAAATTCACATTCATTTCGGCAGGATCTGCCGAGGCCACGCCGGTCAGCCGCAGATTTGGCTGCCCGCGGGCCCCTGCGTCGCTGAAGCGGCACATCCTGACCTCTTCGTCAGCCCCTGGCGGGCCTGCTGTCCCCTGGGGCGCCGTTGGCTGCGTCGTGGTGGTTTCTCTTGAAAGGCACGTCAGTTGAGCATGAGATCCGGCACCGGAGGCGGTCTGCGGGCGGATGCCCTCAGCACGTACGACATGGTGGTCATGGCCGTCGCGGGGTGTGGCCCGGCGTACACGGTGGCCGGAACGATTCCCGCGCTGATCGCCGCCGTCGGTGTGGCGAGCCCCGCCGCTCTGCTCTACTGCGCGATACCCGTGATCGGCATCGCCCTCGCCTACCGGCAACTCGGCCGTGTGGACCCCAATGCGGGGGCCGCGTACAGCTGGGTCGCCAGGTCGCTGCACCCATTCCTCGGGTTCCTCTGCGGCTGGTCGCTCGTGGTCGCCTGCACCGTTTTCATGGCGTCCAGCACTGTGCCCGCCGGCAATGCGACGTTGTCACTCGTCGCGCCGAGCCTGGTCGGTGACCCGGTCCTGGCCGCGGTCGTCGGCTCGGGCTGGTTCCTCCTGATGGCAGGGGTGGTGGCGTACGGCGCCCGGATCGGAGCCCGCGCGCTGACCGTCATCACTGCCGTGCAGGTGTTCCTGCTGATCGGCTTCGCGGTGGCCGCCCTGCTGTCCGACGGCGGCGGGTCGGAGTTCTCCCTGTCCTGGTTCGGCTTCAGTCACTTCGAGGGCCAGGAGTCCTTTGTGACCGGCGCGCTGATCGCCACCTTCGCGTACTGGGGGTGGGACGTGACCAGCAATCTGGGCGAGGAGACCCGGCGCGGCTCGCGTGGCTCGGGGTTCGGCGGGGTCATCGGTGTGATCCTGGCGTTCCTGCTGTTCGCTCTGGTCGCTGTCGCGGTCAACGTCCTCATGACACCGTCCGCCGTGTCGAACACCAAGGACGGCATTCTGATCGAGCTCGGCCAGCAGGTCTGGCCGGGTGTGGGCGGCACACTGCTGGTGCTCGCGCTGCTGCTGTCGACGGTCGCCATGCTGGAGACCGCGCTCATCCAGGCCGGCCGCACCCTGTTTGCCATGGGCCGGGACCGGACGATGCTCCCCGTCTTCGGCCGTATCCACGCCAAGCGGCACACGCCGTGGGTGGCCACCGCCGTCATCGCCGTCGCCTCGAGCACGCTCGCCATCGTCGAGGCCGCGCGACTGAAGCCCGGCGAGTCGCTCCTCTCGGACGCCGTGAGCGGAGTCTGTCTGCTCGTCACCTTCTACTACAGCCTCGCCGGACTGGGCGCCGTCGTCGTCCACCGCAAGCTGCTGCGCACCTCCGTGTCCAACTTCCTCCTTATGGGCCTCTGGCCGCTGGCGGGCGCTCTGTTCATGCTGTGGATCATGATCGAGTCCGTTGCCTCACTGAGTACACCGGCGCTGGTCATCGGATTCGGGACGCTCGCCCTCGGACTCGTACCGATGCTCGTCGCGTGGCTCCGGCAGCGGCCGTACTTCGAGCCCGGGCGTCTGGACGCCGACCGGGCGCGCGCCATGGACGACTCCTTCGGCGGCGCGGACTACGACGAGACACACGCCGTCAGCATGGCCAGGAGCCAGGACGAGCTCCTCACCGACTTCTGACTCCAGTTCCGCCTTCTGATCAAAGGACGCCTGACATGGCCCCGGCCTGGACCCGAAGACGCTCCGCGGCACCTCATTACGACCAGACCTTCGGCGACAAAGCCCTGTCCGCCGCGTGCGAGGACATGGTCATGGGGCGCTGGGAAGGCGCCCACGACCTGCTGGCCACCGGCCCCCACGGGGACTGGGACCGCCGCAGTCACCGCATCCGGCTGCTGGCCCACACCGCCGCCGACAAAAGGATCGTGGAGGCCTGGCAGACCACCCAGCCGGGCAGCGCGGACGCCGCCGTACTGCGGGCAGACACCGAGGTGATGCGGCTCTTCGCGGCCGCCCGTACGGGAGCCATGCCGGGCGCCGAGAGCCTGGACCGCGCGGCCCACATCTGTCTCAACGCCTCCGAGGCCTTCCCTGAAGACCCCCATCCCTGGGTGTCGCTGATCACGCTGGGCAGGCTGTACGAGAACGGGGCCCACTCGATGAACCGGTGGTGGTCGGAGGTCCTGGCCCGCGACCCGTACCACCGTGAGGCACACCATCAGGCTCTGCGCTACATGACGGCTCGTTGGCACGGCTCGCACGGCCAGGCCTACGAATTCGCCCGTGACTGCGCGGTCTACGCCCCGGCAGGCTCCCCGCTGCTGGTCCTGCCGCAGATCGCCCGCGCGGAGGAGTTCCGTCACCGCACCGAGAATGAAGGCGTCAGCCCGCACTCGATGGTCGGCTACTGGACCGGGGTGCGCTGGGACCTGGTGGAGACCATGGAGCGCTGGATAGCTTTCCGGTCCCCCGTCGAGGCCGCGCAGGACGTCGCCGACCTCAACTGTCTCGCTCACGGCCTCTCGCTGGCCGGACTTCTCGTCGAATCCGCGACGGTCTTCGATCTGCTCAAGGGACGGGCCACCCGCGTGCCCTGGTCGTACACGGGCGAGGCGGAAGCGGAGTACGTGCGCTGGCGCGAGAGGTCGTCACGTGCGGCAGCGGAGCATACGGATCCCCGGAGAGGCTGACCACTGATGCGTACCGGCTCCTTCGACGCGAGCAGCCTGCTCGAGCAGGCGGTGCAGGCTGCGGTGAGCGGTGCGGGTTTCGCTCCGTTCACCGAGGGGCCTGCCGGTGCTGTCGACCGTCGCAGAGGGGCGGCGCACAGTGCGGGCGCGGTGTTCAGGTCGATGCTCGGGCACGACGTCGACCTCGGGCAGCCCGGCGCCCAGGAACGGGTCGGGACCGAGTCCTCTCCGTACGGCCTCCCCCTGGGCGTGCGCTATCTCCGCTCCGAACCCCGTGAGTTGGTGACGGCGGCGACGCGCGCGACGGCGGGCTGGCGTGCGGCGGGACCGCGGCGCCGGGCCGCGCTCGCGGTGGAGATGCTCTGCCGGCTCCATGACCGCAGCCATGAGATCGCGCACGCGCTGCACCACACCACCGGGCAGGCGTACACCACGGCCCACCGGTCGGGCGGTCCGCATGCGCAGGACCGGGGACTCGCGGCCGTGGCCCAAGCACTGGCCGAGTCGGTGCGCAATCCCGCCGATCTGTCCTGGGAGTGGTCCGGCAAGCTGGGCGGCCCGGTGCAGATGGGCGGCACGTGCACGGTCGTTCCACGCGGCGTCTCGTTGCTCATCGGCTGTCCCGACTTCCCCACCTGGAACGGCTATCCGGGCCTCTTCGCAAGCCTGGTCACCGGGAATCCCGTGATCGTCAAGCCCCATCCGCGCGCGGTCCTGCCGCTCGCCCTGACCGTACAAGTCGCAAGGGACGTACTGGCGAAGGCGGGGCACGACCCCAACGTGGTGACACTGGCGGCGGAAAGGCCCGGGGAGAAACTGGCGTCCCGGCTCGCGACCGACCCCGCGGTCCGGCTCATCGACTTCACCGGCTCGGCCCGGTTCGGCGACTGGCTGCGCCGCAACGCCCGTCAAGCCGCGGTGTACGCCACACCGATCGGGGCCAACACCGTGCTGGTGGACTCCACCGACGACTACCGCCGCATGCTGCGCGAGCTCGCATTGTCCCTGTCGCTGTGCAGCGGCCAGAGCAGCACCGCGCCCCAGAACATCCTGGTGCCTTCCGGCGGGATTTCCACCAACGAAGGCCACAAGCCCATAGGGCGGTTCAGCGTCGACCTCGGCCGCGCTGTGAAGCGGCTTCTGGCAGAGCCGCGGCGCGCGGCGGGGATTCTCGGGGCGATCGGCAGCGACCGCATCCGCAGCTCCCTCGCGCATGCGGCCGGATGCGGGGTGGTGGTGCACGAATCCAAGCCGGTCGCACACCCCGACCATCCGGCTGCGGACATCCGCACTCCCCTGATCGTCCGGCTGGAGGCACACGACGACTCCATGTACTCCCGGGAATGGGCCGGGCCCGTCTCCTTCGTGATAGCCACCGAATCGACCTCGCAGAGCCTGGACATCTTCCGCCGCACCGCGCGCGGACACGGCGGCCAGTACGCCTCGGTCCACTCGACGGACCCGCTGGTCCTGGGTGCCGCCGAGGCAGCATCCCTCGACGCCGGGGTGCATCTGTCGGAGAACCTCGCCGGGAACGTCTTCATGGACCAGTCCGCGGTGTACGGCGATTTCTGCGAGTCGGGCGCGCCCGCGGGTGCTCACACCGCCCTTGCGGACCCCTCGTTCATCACCGGCCGGTTCCGTGTTGTGCAGGCCCGCAGACCTGCGGCCCGGGTGGAGGGCATGAGCTCTGTCGGGGCGTAAGGGCGTGGCGCACTCGATGAGCCGGTGACGTGGCTCAGCTCAGTCGCAACTCGAACCAGGGGACGCTGTCGCCAGGCAGCAGATAGCGGTCGACTTCGACGAACCCTTGCTTGTGCGCGAACCGCAGTCCGTCCGTGTTGGATGCCCAGATATGGGTCTCGATCTCGCTGGCACCCAGCGCTCGCGCCCAATCGAGCCCTCGGGCGTAGAGTGCTCCGCCGAACCCCTGCCCGCGGTGAGCGGCAAGCACTCGGGCGATAACGGTAGCCGTCGATGCGTCACTCGTCGGCGGACGGACGGTCGAGCAGCCCACAAGAACATCCCCGAGGTACGCAACCTCCAGGTGGTTGCGCTGGACACGCTCACGCACCTCGTCGAGAGACAAGGCGGCGCTGGGGATGATCACGTTGTGGACGTACTGCCAGTCTTTGAGCGTGGCATCGTCGTCCGGCTGTACGAAGCGAAGATCAGTCACCGCCACAGGAAACCCGTGCGCACGACGGGGCGTCAACGGGGATATCCGTCCCTCACAACGACGGCAGGCCATCGCGCTCAGGTGTACGGGACGGTGGGACGCTCCCGAGCAGCTCACGGAAGAGGAACGCCGCGGGCCGCGAGCCAGAGTTCGTACCACTCCTCGTGGGTGAGGTCCGGCGCCTCCAGCGCGGCGTCACGGCAGGCACGGATTCGGTCCGGACGCGCACTTCCGATCACCGGCACGATCCCGGCCGGATGGCGCTGCAGCCACCACAGCAGAATCGTCTCCCGCGTCGTGCCCTTCTTGTCCGCCAATGACGCGATGAGCTGTGCGGTCGCGTGCTCGTCCTGAGTCTCCTGCCGGCCCGTGAAACGCCCCTGCGCGAGCGACCCCCATGCCTGCAGGGAAATATCGTTCGCCCGGCAGAACTCGAGCGTCCCGAACGGGAATCCGTTTGCGGCTGCTTCCGGGGTGTTCACCAGGACACCGGCTTCGAGCCAGTCCCGCCGCTGCAGGCTCATCTCCAGCTGATTGGCAACCAGCGGGACGTCGAGACGCGCCTGAAGGGGGGCCATCTGCACGGCGCCCATGTTCGACACACCGAACCGCCGCACAAGCCCCTGCCGGTGCAGCGACGTCAGTGCCTCGGCGATGTCGTCCAGGTCCGCCAGGGGATCCGGCCGGTGCAGCAGCAGCACATCGATGACGTCGGTGCGCAGACGAGCCAGGCTCTCCTCGACCCGCCGGGCGATGGTCTCACCACGGAGGTCGTAGATACCGGGCCGCTCGCCGTCCGCAAGGCGGATACCGCACTTGGTCTGCACGACGATGCGCTCACGCAGCCCTGGGGTGCGGGCGAGAACCTCACCGAAGACTGCCTCGGCCTTCCCGTGCCGGTAGATGTCGGCGTGGTCGAACGTGGTGATCCCTACCTCCAGCGCCGCCTCGATCGCTGCCTCGGCATCTGCGATGTCCTGCGCACCGTAGGGCTCGGTGTCCCAACTCCCGCCAAGCCCCATACACCCGTACAGCAGCCGCCCACCGCTCGTCCCCGTCTTCGTCGTCACACCGTCACCCTACGACGGAGCATCATGGACAGCTGTCAGGTACCGGCCGGTCCGATCAGGCTGCCGCGCGACGGCCCATCAGCGCACCGCCGATGATCCTGGCCGGCGGGCACAAGGTCTGACCGTGGGCGGCGAAGAGCTCGTCCCGCGAGGAGAAGCGCCCGAGGTCCTCGCGCACGAGCGCCGACAGGTCGAAGGACGAGCAGCTGTCCGAGCCGCAGGTCGATCCGTCCCAGTCCACGGCGGTGGAGGCCAGTGCCTCGAAGAGCGTCTGCGAGCCGGTGTTGGTGAAACCGCGGGGGTTGGCCGCGCTGAGCGCGTCGAGCGGCGCGTACAGCTCGGAAACGCCCAACCACGTCTGCCCGATGCCGAACTCCGGCCAGGCGAGCAGAACCGTGTCGGGCACCAGACGGCGGAGCCGGGGAAAGCGCGAGTACCAGAACGAGCCGTCCACCAGAAGGCCACGCACACGCGTGGGAATGCCGCCCGCGCGGGCAACCGCCTCGAGCACGGCCAGCCGCTGGCTGCACGAACCGACGCCCTTCGCCAGCGTCCGGGAGACGGGCTGCGCGTCATTGAGTGCGTAGACCGGCTGGACCTTCTCACTGATGAGACCGTGCGCCGCCTGCAGCAGCGCGCGCTCTCCGGGCTCGGAAGCGGCGGCCCGGGCGGCTGCAAGCAGGAGCTGCACCCGGGCATGACGCCAGTCGAGGATCGGGGTGGGGGTCACGGACCCGGAGTCCCCGCCGGCAGCGGTCGGTGCGGGTCGCCGGTGTCGCCACCACGGAGTCAGGACAGCACTAGTCATGCCGGGAATGCTACGAGCACCCATCAGTGGCTCCGACCCCGCCATCCGCACGGCCAGGAGGAACGCCTTCTCGCCACCGGCCGACCAGCGTGGGCTGGTCGAGTCGGGTCCCCCAGTTGTCCTGTCGGACGCTCCTCGTCTCGGCAGTATGCGTTCGCACGGAGCTGCTCACACGCGCCCTCAGGGCCCCAGCAGCACCACTCAGCTACGGGTGGGTGCAGCGGCCGCCCGGGCTGCTCGCCGGTGGGCGGCACTGCAGCCCGAAGTCGGCCGAACTCGTGCTCAGATAGCGGCCGATGCAGGTGTTCGCCGAGGTCCTGCCGCGTTCGCGGCAGAAGGTCAGCGCGGCACGGCCGTCGGCGAACGGGCCTGGGGCGTATATCACCCAATAGCCCGGTCGCAGCGACGCGTAGTCGTCGCTGCGGACGAAGACCGCCTCGGGCACGGACTGCCGGACCTTGGCGAGCCGCAGGTCCCGCGCGGCGGCGCCGGAGCCGACGGGCTCGGAGAAGAGCTGGGCGATCCAGCGGCCTCCCGACGGGGGTGGCGGCGTGATCGGCGTGGCCGATTCCGTCGGGCCGGCCGACTTGGTCGGAGTGGGTGAGGGCGTGGGGCTCGCGGCCGTGCTCGTCGCGGCCGTCGCGGTCGACGTATGGGCGGACGAACCCGCGCTGTCGCCCGCCTTGTTGTCCCCCGGATCGCGCAGCGTGAGCACGAGCGCGGTGGCCGCGGTGACCGCGAGCGCCACGGCGATCACCGCGACGACGATCGGTGTACGGCTTCGCGGCCGGTCCTGGGTGGGCCGTGTCCGCGGCTGTTGTGGAATGGTCGGCCGCGGGCTGTCCAGCCGGGTCGGTACGTGCGGCAC
This sequence comes from Streptomyces sp. NPDC005408, assembly GCF_040606445.1. Classification (NCBI taxonomy): domain Bacteria; kingdom Bacillati; phylum Actinomycetota; class Actinomycetes; order Kitasatosporales; family Streptomycetaceae; genus Streptomyces; species Streptomyces sp. NPDC005408. The sequence continues at coordinate 171,484 of NZ_JBEXEX010000011.1, forward strand.
GGGACCGCCAGGCATGGGCGGCACCGCCGTGGTCATCGTGGGCTGCGCCAAAGGCGGCGCCGCACCCGACTCCACCTGCGCCAGCATCGTGTCCAGCCGTGTCGCGTCGGGGCGCGCGGCCGGGTCCCGTACGAGCAGCGCTTGAAGCACCGGCGCGAGCGGCCCGGAGCGCGCTGCCGACGGCACCGGATCGTCCAGCACCGCGGCGAGCGTTGCGAGCGTCGTCGCCCGGCGCAGCGGACTGACGCCCTCCACACAGACGTACAGCACAAGTCCCAGGGACCAGAGGTCGGATGCCGGGTCATCGTCGCGGCCGCGCACTCTCTCCGGGGCGATGTACTCGGGCGAGCCGACGAGTTCGCCGGTGACGGTCAGCGAGGTCGAACCCTGCAATGCCGCGATCCCGAAGTCGGTGAGCACGGCGGCCCCGTCGGGCCGCAGCAGGATGTTGGCGGGTTTGACGTCCCGGTGCTGAATGCCCGCCGCATGCGCGGCCCGCAGGGCCGAGAGCACCTGACGGCCGATGCGCGCGGCCTCCACCGGGGTCAGCGGGCCGTGGTCGAGCCTGTCCTGGAGTGACGCACCGGGCACCAGTTCCATCACGATCCACGGGTGCGGATCCGCCTCCACGATGTGATGGATCGTCACCACGTGGGGGTGACTGAGCCGCGCGAGCGCTCTGGCCTCACGCAGCACCCGCTCGCCCACGGCTCGGGCCGCATCCGCATCGGACCGGACGGCCTTGAGGGCGACTTCACGGTGCAGCACGGTGTCGCGCGCCCGCCACACCGTGCCCATCCCTCCGGTCCCCAGCCGCTCGATCAGCTCGAACCGCCCGTCGACCAGGTCCCCCGGTGTGTTCATGGGCGACAGGTTAGGTCAGGCGCCGGTCAGCTCGCCCGGTAGGCAGCGCAGTGGCATCACAGAAGTGCCGGGCTGTTGGTGGTAACGGGCGAGGGATCGGACGGCAACCTCCGCCATCGCCCGGCTTAACGAACTACCGCCAGCGATTCGGACTGACGCGGCTGAAGGTAATCAGCGGTGCCGGGCGTGCCGGAACTCATGGGCTCGCTCTCCATGCCTGAGTGGTGGTGACCTCCGCTTCTGAGATCACCACCCCGGGTTGGGTCGGGACGCTACGCCCCTCGGGTCAGTCGACCAACGGCGATGATGTTGCAGGTCAGCGGGCCTGGCTGCCGATACGTGTGCCGAGGGTGCGCTTCGGGCGGGGTTCGACCGGCTCGTCGCGGGCCTGGGCCCACAGGGAGCGGACATGGCCCAGGTGGCGCGCCATGCAGGCTTCGGCGGCGGCTTCGTCGCCCGCCGCCATCAGGTCGAGGAGTTCCAGGTGTTCCTCGGCGGAGGAGATCAGCTGGCCGCGTTCGTCGAGGCGGGTCAGACCGTAGAGGCGGGAGCGCTTGCGCAGCTCGCCGACTGTTTCGACGAGACGGTCGTTGCCGGCCAGTGCGAGCAGGCCGAGGTGGAAGCGGCGGTCGGCGTCCAGGTAGCCGATGAGGTTGTGTTCGCGGGCCTGCGTCACGATCTCCTCGGCGATCGGGCGCAGCACTTCCAATTGTTCCGCGGTCGCGGTCCGGGTGACCTTGCCGACCGTCGGGACCTCGATCAGCGCGCGCAGTTCGGTGTACTGGTCGAGATCGCGTTCGCTGACTTCGGTGACCCTGAAGCCTTTGTTGCGTACGGGTTCGACGAGACCTTCGCGGGCGAGGTCGAGCATCGCTTCGCGTACGGGGGTTGCCGAGATGCCGAAATCGGCTGCGAGGCCAGGTGCGGAGTAGATGCTGCCGGGGCGCAGTTCGCCGGCGACGAGGGCGGCGCGCAATGCGTGGGCCACCTGATCGCGCAGCCGTTCCTGGGCCGTGATCAGGTTGCGCTGCTTCAGGTCGCCCATGGCATGTCCTCCGGATGATGCGGAGTGCCAGCGTACAATGTCACGTTTCAACGCCGGGGCAGGGCTGCCGCTTTGGGGTGCCCGGGCATTGAGTGTCTCTGTCGGTCGGTGTCCCCTGGCGATGGCCCTGTGGGAATACGGGAGATCAACGCGCCCGTTGCCACCCGCAATAGGATCACGATCTTCAGGAGGAGAGCGCGATCAGGTGGCCCTCCCGACCATGCCGTCGCCCTGGCCCGCTTCACCTTTCCGCTGCGCAGCTCCGTGCCTGAGATCGGCCTGCGGACCGCCGGCGGGGCCGGGCTCGTGCTGACCACGGCCTGCGGCATCCTCGCCGAGGCGGCACGGCTCCGTCCCGGCGACACCGTTTTGACCGGCTACAACATCGGTGACGTCAGCTGCCGGGCCCCCCGACCTCCTGCGAACATGGGGAAAGACACTTCTGGCCGTGTAGCGGCTGGCGGGCGGTCCCGTCGCAGGTCAGGACGGGACCGCCCTTGGGCACGGCTGTGAGAGGTCACGCGGAGCCGGGGGAAGGCGGCCCGCGGAGCCCGTCTTTCAGGTGCGCAGCGGTCCCTCGCAGCGGTATGTCGCGGTGCCCGCTTGGCCGTTGCTCCAGATCTCGACCGGCCCGAAGGAGCAGTTCATGTCGGCGAGGTTGTTGGACACGGCCCCCGCGCGGTCGAGGATGAAGTAGTCGACCGCCTCGGACATGTCCTTGAAGACGCGGTCCGGGCTGCCCGCGTCCGAGAGATTCGCGGTGATCTTCCCGGTGCATGTGAAGCGCCGCTTGCTGGGATCGCCGCCCTCGGCGCACATCGGATCGGCGTACGTAGCTGCGGCGAAGGCCGACCGTACGGCTTCCGACGTGGCGTCCCTGAGCTTCTCGTTGGGCGTGAAGGTCGTGTTCGGCACGAACAGATCGTCGACCTTGGCGATCTGCGCGTCGAGGAAGCTGTCGTACGACCGTTGCAGCGCTGCATCACCACCGAGACGGCTGCGCCAGGCGTCGAAGCCCGCGGGGTCGTTCGCCCGCAGGTATCCGTACATCTCGCGGAGCAGGGCGGGGTGTTCGGTCCACAGGAACTCGAAGAAGGTTCCCGCGTAGTTGTAGAAGCGGAAGCCGTCTCCTTCGTACGTCGCGTGCAGGAGCTGGTTGACGGTCATCCGGGGCTTGCCGCCCGCGGTGTCGTTGATGATTCCGCGGACCAGGGACTTGCGGACCGCGATCCCGTCGTGACGGGTGGAGCCGTCGAAGAACTCGGCCGTCCCCTCGTCCATCGCGGTCGTCCGGTCGCCGCTGTACCAGGGGCCTTCGCCGAAGTAACCGGGCACGGCCCAGCGGCCGTTGAGGTAGTGCGTGTACTCGTGCCGGAAGAGCTCTTCGAGAGTGAGCGAGGAGTCCTGCGGGACCCGGCGCTGATAGGTGTAGAAGGTGGCGCCGCGCTCGATGTAGATGCCGCCGTTCTCGGTGCCCATCCCGGTCAGGATCGGGTGGTAGACCTCGTAGTCGGCGCGCGATCCGTAGAGGACGATCGTCAGCGAGGTGTTGGTGTCGCCGGCCAGTGGCTGCTCGGTGCCAAGGACTCGGTGGAAGTGCGCCTTGACCTGTTTGCTCGCGTAGTAGAGCTGGTCGACGGTGGCTCGGTCGAGCCCGGTGCGCACCTTGATGGCCCCGTTGTCGTAGGTGTACGTGTACGGGAAGATCTGCCGCTCGATGTCCTCCTTGCACACCGCGTACGGCTTGCACGCCTCGTAGAAGTTGAGCCACGAGACGAGTGAGGCCCACGGGCGGCTGCCGTTGCCGAAGTTGGACCGTGCGACGGGCAGCAGGGCTCCGAGGTCGGGGACGATCTGCGCCTTGAGGGCGTCGACCTGGCCGAAGCGGCCGTATTCGCCGAGGGCGTCGCGTACGACCCACTCGTTGGCGGTGCCCTTGAGGTGCGTGTATTCGGCGAAGGCCCTGAAGGACGCGCGGTACGAGGCGTTCTGGGTGACCACGTTGTGGAAGGCCGTGTCCCGGTTGCCCGGATAGATGCCGAGGTAGTTCACGGACAGGGCAGCCAGGGCCGCGCCGCCCCAGGAGGCGTTGTCGTACTGGCCGGGGTGGTACCGGTCCATCGTGGCCAGGACTTTTCTGATCAGCGCGAGCTGGCTGTGCCGCAGGCCGGGGGCGCTGCCGGTGTAGAGCGACTCGCGCAGGGTCTCGGCGTTGGTCCGCGTGACGTCGAAGGTGCGGGCCGCGGTGCCGAAGTCGCCGATGGCGCGCCGGAGTATCTCGGTGGTCGGGGCGTCGGTGATGTCGATCTCGGGGCGCGAGAAGTCGTGGTATACGACGGCATGGAGATAGGTGAACATCTCCAGCAGATGGGTGCTGTTGCGGCCGTCGTGGCGGGCGGCGAGCGAGGAGATCCGTCGGCCAACGGCCTGGACGTGCGCGTCGGACATCACCGGCGCGAGCCGGGCGTCCCAGGTCCAGATGAGGCCACGGAGACAGCCGTCGGCGGTGACGGCCGGGTCGGCGAGGAAATCGGCGAGCTGCTCCGGCGCGAGGCGGGTGATGCCGTCGAGGGTGCACGGGACACCTGCGGCAGTCGCCGAGGCACTGTGGGCCGCGTTCTTCTTCCCCGGGCTCTGGGGGCCGGGGATGCGGCCCTCGGCCAACTCCCCCGGTGCGGAGACGGGCTTGGTAGTGGGCTTGGGAGCCCTGGCGAGACGTTCGACCTCGTCGAAGGGGTTGTCGCCGTGTGCGGCCGCGGGCCGGGCGACCGGACCTGGCCGGGCAGCGAACGCGGCGGGTGCGTCGGGGGCCTTCCGTCCCCGGTCCGCACCTCCGTCCACGGCTTGGGCGGTCTGCCCTAGCGGGGCGAGCAGGGCGACGGCGATTGCTCCTGCGAGCAGGGGCCTGCGCACGGATCTGAGCTGGGACACCGATGACTCCTGATGTGGGAGGTGGGAGGTGGTTGTGACGGTGTGACAGCGGTGCAGTCATCGCGAACTGCGCGGGTACACACGGGACTTGACTCGGACCCCGACCCGGCGAGCGCGATGTGACCCGTAACATAGTAATGTGAAATTGCATTGACAACCCCTCAGCGCCAGTCCGTCTTCGAGGAGTTCCCCGTGACCGTCGACGAAGCCGTCACGCACCAGCCCGCGCGCCCCCGCACGGGCAGCCATGACCTGCCAGTCTCACCGGAGTTGGCCGCGTTCATGAGCAGCGGCTGGGCGGGTACGCCGCTGCCGGCCCACGCCCGCGTCCCCGCCCACGCCGTCACACCGGCCCGCCGCGCCCGGCTCTCCGCGCTCTTCCCGGGCGAGCGACTGCTGATACCCGCCGGGAAGTTGAAGGTCCGCTCCAACGACTGCGACCACCGCTTCCGCCCGCACAGTGCGTACGCCTGGCTGACCGGCCTCACCGGCGAGGACCAGCCCGGTCACGCACTGGTCCTCGAACCGTCCGGGCCGCACGGCCACGAGGCGGTCCTGTATCTGCGACCCCGATCTCCCCGCAACGGCGACGAGTTCTACCGCGACCGGCGGTACGGCGAATTCTGGGTGGGCCGCCGTCCAGACCTCGCCGAGGCCGAACGCCTCACCGGAATCCGCTGCGCGCACCTGGACGGCCTGGACCGGCTGCCACCGGCCCGGGACGCCTCCAGCGACACCGAACTGGCCACCGCACTCTCCGAACTCCGCCTCGTCAAGGACCCCTGGGAGGTCGCCCAACTCCAGCTCGCCGTCGACCACACGACCGCCGGATTCGAGGACGTCGTCCGCGACCTGCCCCGGGCGCTGACCCATCCGCGCGGCGAACGCCACATCGAGGGCGTCTTCGGACTGCGGGCCCGCACGGACGGCAACGGCACCGGCTACGACACCATCGCCGCGTCCGGTGCCCACGCCTGCGTCCTGCACTGGATCCGCAACGACGGCGCCCTGAACCCGTCCGAACTCCTGCTCCTGGACGCAGGCGTGGAGACCGACACCCTCTACACGGCCGACATCACACGCACGCTTCCGCTGTCGGGCCGCTTCTCCCCCGTACAGCGTCAGGTGTACGAACTGGTCCTCGCCGCGCAGGAGGCAGGGATCGCCGCTCTCAAACCGGGCGCGAGCTTCCGGGACTTCCACCGTGCCTGCATGCGGGTCATCGCGGATGGCCTGACGGAGTGGGGCGTTCTCGCGAGCCCCGATGGCGACCTCCACCGCCGCTACACACTCTGCAGCAGCGGCCACATGCTCGGCCTCGACGTCCACGACTGCGCCAAGGCGCGCGTCGAGACCTACCTCGACGGCGTACTGGAGGAGGGCCAGGTCCTCACCGTGGAACCGGGCCTGTACTTCCAGCCCGACGACGAGACCCTGCCGCCCCAGCTGCGGGGCATCGGCGTACGGATCGAGGACGACCTGGTCGTCACCGCGTCCGGCGCCCGGCTGATGTCCGCGGCGCTCCCGCGCACCCCGGACGCGATCGAGGAATGGATGGGCACGCTCACCGCAGGCTGACGCGCGGCAGGCGCTCCATCGCCACCATGGCAGCGTCGTCACCCAGATGTCCGCCGGCATGACTCAGAAGGTCTTCGCACAGGTGGCTGAGGAGGGCCTGAGGATGTTCTCCGGACCAGGCGGCCACCCGCTCGACAAGGGGGTAGAAGGTGCCGGACGGGTCCCGGGCCTCGATGACTCCGTCCGTATAGAGCAGGATGATGTCGCCCGGTTCGAAGGCGAAGCTCTCGGCAGCGAAGTCGGAATCCACGAATTCGGTGAGACCGAGGGGTGGTGCCGGGTGGCGCACTGCCAGCGGGGTGACCTGGCCGCCGCGCAGCAGCAGCGGCGGCGGGTGCCCACAATTGATTACGAGAAGGACCGACTCGTTGTCCGGGACGTCCAGGATGGCCGCGGTGACGAATGCCTCGCCGGGATCCTCGGTGTTCTGGGCATCGGCTCCGGGGTCGTCCAGGTTCGAGGAGACGGTTCCCTCCAGATAGGCCACCAGCGCCGGCAGGTCGGCCTGCCTGTGGGCAGCGGCCCGGAAGGCACCGAGGACCAGAGCGGCGTCCCCGACCGCCGCCAGGCCCTTGCCCCGTACGTCGCCGATGATGAGCCGGGTCCCTTGGGCCGTACGGGCGGCGGCATACAGGTCGCCGCCGATCTGTGCCTCCGCTTCGGCGGCGAGATAGACGGAGGCGATGCGCAGCGGGCCGACCCGCTGCGGCAGCGGCCTCAGCACTACCTGCTGTGCGGCCCGCGCCACGGAGCGGAGCTGGACGAGTTGCTTCTCGTGCTGTTCTCGCAGATGGGCGAAGAACGTCACGAATACGGAGATCAGGACCAGCGCGATGATCTGGAAGGTGTGGTTCAGGTCGGTGAGGTTGGTGCGGGCCATCGCCACCACCGTCTGGGCCAGGACTGCGACCGCGCCGATGAATGCGGTCGTCCGAGGCCCGGCGAACGAGGCTGTGACGGCTGGAGCGGCGACCAGGAAAGGGCCGAGGTGGACATCGGGGGGAGCCAGGATGTCGACCGTCGTGACGATCGCGATCATCGCGAGGGGCACCGCCAGAAGAGCGTGACCCGGCTCCCATGACCAGCGATTACTCCCGCGGAGTCGTCCTGGACTCATACGTCCTGCATACACCGCACCGTGGCTCGGCGCTCACACCGCCATGCCGGGTGAATGCGCACGTCGTGACAGGAACCGATGCCGCCGGGACCGGTTCGGGCGGGCTGGGAGCCTGGCTGTCCGGGTGGGGCCGGGCGGCCGCTGTGGAAGCGGTTCACCCGGCCCCGTGACCGTTGCGCGGCGGGCGCCGCGCGGACGGGATCAGCCCTCGACGACGCCGGACTTGGCGATCGTGACCTTCGCCTTCGGGGCGCCGCTGCGCGAGCCCAGACCCTCGAT